>JBFGJV010000088.1:0-12029 GCA_041577015.1 Myxococcota bacterium | reverse complement strand
AGAGCCGTGCGACCGGTCTGATGGGGGCGGTGAGCGTTCGTGCCGCCCCCGAGAGGATGCTCAAGTCTTGTCGGAGGCTCTGCGCCCGTTCGCGCTCTCCTCGTTGCGTCGCGGTGCGGCGATCGCGCTCATGCTCCAGGTGGTTGGTCTGGGGCTCAGCTACGTCCTCAACATTCTCCTCGCGCGCTGGTTGGGGACGTCGGAGTACGGCACCTACGCCTACGTCATGGTTTGGGCGGGTATCCTCGCGACGCTGGCCGGGTTTGGCGTGCCCGAAGCCGCGTTGCGCTTTACAGCCCAGTACAGGGCCACGGCCGAGTGGGCGTTGCTGCGAGGCTTCATGCGTCGCCAACCCTGGTTGATCCTGGGGAGCAGCGTCGTCGTCGCAGGTCTTGCCGGTGCGGCGTTGGTGGGGCTGGGCGGCCTGGACCGTCTGCCAGGCAGCCCCAGGGCGTTCCAGATCGGTCTGGTGCTAGTCCCGGTAACCGCCCTGGCCAACCTGGCGGCCTCGACGTCGAGAGGCCTCGGCCGGATCGGAGTGGCCTACGGGCCGGCCCAGGTGGGTCGCCCGCTGCTGGTGCTGGCGGGCGTGGCTTCCGTGGCCGCCGCGGGTCGAGCCCTCTCGAGCGACATCGTGTTGGCGATGGTGCTGGTCTCGGCAGTCGTGGTTCTGGTCTTCCAGCTCGTCCTGCTTGCGAAGGTGGCTCCTGCGGAGGTCCAGAAGTATGGCGCACGCTACCGGAGTCAGGAGTGGCTGCGCGTGGCGCTACCGCTCTGCCTGACCTCTAGCTTCATGCTGTTCATTCAAAGAACAGATATCGTCCTGGTCGGGATCTATCTGAATCCGGATGATGTCGCCCTCTACAGCGCTGCCAGCAAGACAGTGGCCCTGGTCGCCTTTTTCAGGTTTGCCGTCAATGCCCGGGCAGCTCCCGAGTTCGCAGCCTTGTGGGCGCGCGGCAAGGCCGCGGACCTGCAACGCTTGACAAGCACCCTCGTCCACTGGAGCTTCTGGCCTTCGCTGGCAGGAGTTCTGGTGATCGTGGTGTTCGGCCGGGAGATCCTCGGGTTGTTCGGTCCGGAGTTCGAAGCAGCGCATACACCGCTGGCGATTCTGGCACTGGCGCAGCTCTTCAACGCGGGCGCCGGGCCCGTCGGCTCCTTGCTGAACCTGACGGGCCATCAAGATCGCACCGCCTTCGTTCTTGGCTGCAGCGCCGTTGTCAACCTCGTGCTGAATCTGAGCTTGATCCCGAGCTTTGGGATGACCGGGGCGGCTCTGGCTACGGCGACGACGACGGTCATCTGGAACGTCTGGCTTCACGCTCTGGCCGTGCATCATCTAAAAGTGCGTGGATCGATTGCGGCCGGCCTGAGATCACGCCCCTGGGCGCGTCGATGACGCAGCCCTGAGCGCGGTCGTGCACACACGGACCCGCCACTCTTCCCGATTGAGCCGGGGCGCTCTGCCTCGAGGGCATGCAGCGTGAAGAGAGTCTTCATCGTCGGCTCCGGCCGCTGCGGCACGTCACTGCTGCAATCCATCCTCGCCTCCCATTCCGAGATCGCGAGCTTTCCCGAGACGCACTTGGCTCTGGAGAACGTGGGCCACTGGGAGAAACGAATCTTGGGCCGTCGGCTTCGAGAAGCGGAACGCAAGCTTCGGTACTTGCTCGCCGGAATCCGCCTACGGCTCGGGCTCGCCCGCCCAAGCGGGAGGAGGAATCTCCGCAATCTCGCCAGAATCATCGGCGGCCAGGACTCGCCGATGCGACTGCCGCTAGCCGGACTCTTCATACACCCGAATCTGCGTGCGGGCATCGCGCTCCTCGACGACCTCGCAGCACGAGAAGGCAAGCACGTGTGGATCGAGAAGACTCCTGGCCACCTCGCCTACATCGACGTGATCGAGCGCGCAGTCCCGGATGCGCGCTTCATCCATCTGATACGCAATGGTCCCGATGTGGTGGCTTCGTTCTGGGATGCGGCTCGCAAGTACCCCGAGCGTTGGGGATACTACCGGGACATCGACCGGTGTATAGCCAGATGGAATCATGCCCTTTCGCTGTCGTCTGGTTGCAGGGATCAGCCCCGGCATGTCCTCGTTACGTACGAAGAGCTCGTCGCAAGCACGGCCGCGGTGATCTCCAAGCTGTGTTCGTTCATCGGCGTCGGATACCAGGACGAGATGCTAGGGGAATACCGTGCCGCGGCAGAAAGGGTGATCAGGGGTGACGAGCCTTGGAAGAGAGGCGTAACAGAGCCGATCGAGGCCCAGAAGTCCTCGAAGTTCTTCGCGCTCTTCGACGAGGAGCAACGGGCGCACATCATGCGGGGGTTGACGCCCGCGGATCTGTGCGAGCTATCCATGCTTCGGGAATGCCGATGATGGCCGGCGCACCGCGTAGCTGAAGCAATGAGGATCTCGATCTGCATCGTGACGTATCGCAGGCCGCGAGGCCTGGAGCGGCTTCTGAGGGCGCTCAACGATCTGACGTTTCCAAAGCGTTCGGTTCCGGATATCGAGATCATCGTTGTCGACAACGACGCGCTTGCGTCCGGGTGTCGCGTGTGCGAGGCGCTGAGGGAGGGAGTCCGATGGAGGCTGCGCTGGTGTGTTGAAGCGAGGCGCGGAATTCCGCAGGCGAGAAACCGAGCGCTCGCGGAGGCCTCCTCTGCCGACTTCGTCGCCTTCTTGGATGACGACGAGGTGCCCTGTCCGATCTGGCTCGACGAATTGCTCTCGGTTCAGTCCGAGTATGGGGCGGACGTGGTGGCAGGACCGGTGCTCTCGTCGTTCGAGCACGAGCCACCGGAGTGGGTGGTGCGCGGGCGCTTCTTCGAGCGGCGACGTTACCGGACCGGTGCGGAAATCAAGTACGTGGGTACGGGCAATGTCTTGTTCCGGGGTGCTTTGTTCCGAGACAGGAAGCAGCCCTTCGATCCCCGGTTCGCGCTCACGGGCGGCTCGGACACGCATCTTTCGGTGCGGCTTTTCCGTGAGGGCTTCCGAATGATATGGGCCGACGACGCCGAGGTGTTCGAGTGGGTGGCGGACACGCGAGTCAGCGGGCGCTGGCTTCTCGAGCGGGAGTTTCGCAAAGGAAACACGCTCGGACTGGTCGAGCGAGACGTCGAGGGTTCGGCGCGTGTGTTCGCGGCCCGCCTCGCGAAGGCGCTGGGAAGCGTGGCGATCGGGACGATATTGTTCGTGGTTTCCTGGTGGCGAGGCAAGGCGAACCGGGTGCGATCGCTGCAACAGGTTTGCCGCGGGATGGGAATGATCGTGGGAGTGTCGGGTTTCCGGTACCAGGAGTACCGGAGGATTCACGGGGCCTGAACCTCGTGCGCAGGAGCCCTGGTGCGATTGCGCTCACGAATCGTGGATTGAGAGGCTCCGCGGGTACGGGGGGTCGTTGATGTTTGAATTCGTCTGGAGGCGCCTGTCGCTTGGGCGAAACCGGGTGCGATTCCGCCTGGCGCACAGCCTGCCGTGGGTCCCGGGGCCGCGTTTCGAGTGCCCGGTGTGCGAGACAAAGTGCGTCTTCGTCGATTTTGGCTATCCAGCGCGCAAGAACGTGTGCTGCAGCAACTGCGGCTCGCTGGAACGCCACCGTGGCGTGTGGCTCTACCTCAAGGAACGGACGCGGATATTCGAGGCGGAGGCACGTGTGCTTCATTTTGCCCCGGAGGGCTTCTCGGGGCGGCTGCGGGGGCTTTCGAATGTGGAGTACGTGACGGCCGACCTCGAGCCGGAGAAGGCCATGCTGACGGTCGATATTTGTGACATGCAGCTCGATGACCGAGCGTTTGACGTGATCTTGTGCAGCCACGTCTTGGAGCATGTGGAGAACGACCATAAGGCCATGTCGGAGCTGCTGCGTGTGCTGAAGCCTGGCGGCGTCGCGCTCGTGATGGTGCCGATCAACCGCGACGTCACCTACGAGGATCCGAGCATCACCACGCCGGCGGGGCGGCTCAAGGCATTTGGGCAGCCTGACCATGTGCGGGTCTACGGGCCGGACATCGCGGAGCGTCTACGCGCCGCCGGCTTCGAGGTGGACGTCGTACGCCTCTACGACGCGTTCGGACCGGAGCGATATCGTAGGCACCGGCTCGGTGAATCTGAGCAGGAGAACACGCGCCGATCGATGTACGTGTGCAGAAGGCCGTCCTCGTGAGGCCGACGCGGCTTCGACGGCGCTCCCCACCAGATGGAGTGACGGTTTCTCTGCAGGGTCCAGGGAGAGGCTGGCCTGGCGTCGCCCCCCCGGGGATGTCTATCGCGCGGAGCTCGATCGTTCGTCCGGGCTGCTAGCAGAGAACGAGGAATCGTGGCTCACCGAAGCCCACGGGAAGGCTCGATCGGCGGTCCTGCCGGCCTGAGCCGTTCACGCCGGCTGGCTTCGACCGCTCGGACCCGTGACCGACGCGGTCCGCAGCGACGTCGTTCACGAGGCCCAGAGGACGTCCGATAGGCTTCCGGGGTCTCGGCTCGGCGATCCCAGGGAGGTGCTCCTTGCCGGTCCGCGGTGTGCAGGCTGTGCCCGTGCGCGGGGAGCCGGAAGCTCAGGCCGCCCGCTCGCAGCCCTGGCTCCGCGAGGTCGCCCGCGACCACCTCCCGATCCTGGTCGTCACGCTCCTCTACCTGGTCGCCGGCCAGGTTGCCGCCCGCGTCCTGGGCTGGCCTGTGGAGACGCACACCCGCACCGTGGCCACGAGCGTGGGCGTCACGCTGGCCTGGTTCGTCGCGATGTTCGTCACGGTGTACGGCCTGGTCCTGCTGGTGACGGCAGTCGGGCGATCCGTGCGCCGCGCTTTCGCCGGCTCTCCGGCGCCACCTGCTCTCCCGCGGAAGGCAGTCGTCACGCCCTACTGGTTCGCAAGCATCCTGGCGACCTTCGCCCTCTATACGCTCTTTCTGGACACCTTCATCGCCTTCAAGCGCGCGCTTCCCGCCGTCCAGCCCTTTGTCTGGGACGAGCCATTCATGCATCTCGACCGCGTGCTTCACCTGGGCTGGCACCCCTGGGAGATTCTCCAGCCCGCGCTTGGCCACCCTTCTCTCACCGACCTCATCGATTCGCTCTACTACACGTGGTTCACGGCCATCTTCCTGTGTCTCGTGGGCTTCTCGGCCAGCAGAGATCGTCTGCTCCGCACGCGCTTCCTGCTGACCTTCTGGCTGTCGTGGATCGTGCTTGGAACCGTGTTCGCCTACCTGCTGTCCTCCGCCGGCCCCTGCTACTACGAGGAGGTCACCGGCTCCCCCGGACCCTATGCGGAGCTCTTCGAGTACCTCGGCCGTGTGGACCGCGCGCACGGTCTGATCGCGCTCTTCGTGCAGGAGAAGCTCTGGGAGAACCACGTGTTCGGGACAGGTCACTTCCTGATGCAGGGAATTTCGGCGATGCCAAGCGTGCACGTCGCCCTGCCGGTGCTCTACGCGCTTGCCGGTTGGCGCATAAACCGCATCTTCGGACTGATGTTCACGGCCTTCGCCGTGGTGACCCTGCTCGGGTCCGTGCACCTCGGCTGGCACTACGCGGTCGACGGCTACCTGTCGATCGCCATCGTGCCGGTTCTCTGGTGGATTTCGGGCCGCGTCGCGAGCAGCTACCATCGATTCTGGGACGAGCGACGGGCTGTGGTCTGAGTCGAGGAGGAGCCGATGTCGCTGGCCATGACGCGCACCGAGCGCGAGGCGTTCCTGGCGGATCTGCACGTGGGCATCATCAGCATCGACGAGCCGGGAAGCGCCCCGCTCAGCGTGCCGATCTGGTACGCGTACGAGCCGGGGGGCGAGCTCTGGATCGTGACCGGCAGCGAGTCGCGCAAGGGCCGGCTGTTGCGCAAGGCGGGACGCTTCAGCCTGTGCGCGCAGACCGAGACGCCTCCCTACAAGTATGTGAGCGTGGAGGGCCCGATCGTGGCGCTGGAGCCGGCGGAGACGGACACCCACGCGCGCCCCATGGCGCACCGCTACCTGGGACCGGAGCTGGGCGATCGCTACATCGAGGCGACTCGGGACGAGCGTGCGGACAACGTGGTGGTGCGCATGAGGCCGGAGCGCTGGCTCACGGTGGACTACGCCAAGCAGTACTCGACGTAGTCGGCGCCTATGCCGGCTTCCGCGCCACCACCACCTTCGAGACGAAGTGGGGCTCCGTGGACTCCACCCGGAAGCCCTGCCTCTCCAGCGCCGCACCGATGTCGTCCCGGGCGTACTCGCGGTGGAAGGGCTCGTGGAAGTCCTCGGAGAACTTCCCGAGCAGGAAGGCCATCTCGCCGCTCTCGCTGAGCTGCGCCGAGTCCTCCACGACGAGCAGCCCGCCCGGCCGCAGCACGCGCCAGAACTCCTCGTAGGCGCGGCGGCGGACCGGCCCGGGAAGCTCGTGCAGCAGGTGCACGCTCGTCACTGCGTCGAAGAAGCCGTCCCGAAACGGCATGGCCTCGGCCGAGTCGGCCACCAGCGAGAGGTGCTCCACGTGCCGGAGCAGGTCGCGGGCGTGGTCCAGGTAGTAGGGGCTCAGGTCCATGCCGTAGAAGCGCAGCGTGGGATGCGCGAGCGCCAGCTGGTGCAGCATGCGCCCGGTGCCGCAGGCCACGTCCAGCAGTCGCACGTCCGAGCCGTGCTCGCGCACGAAGCGCGTGACCGGCGGAATCACCATGCGCCGCATCACGTCCGCGGTGCCCAGGAACAGGAACTCCACCGCCACGTCGTAGAGATCGGCGGACTTGCGACTCAGGTAGCCGTCCGTCTGCCAATGGTAGTTGCGCCGGAAGTAGGCGGGGTAGCGCTGGAGGTCGACGCCGTCGGGGAGGTCCCGGTAGCGGCGTCCTCGCATGCGCCACCAGCTCCGGGGCATGTCGAGGAGCAGCGCGGGGGTCGTGCGCAGGTAGTCGACCAGGGGGTACTGGAACAGCAGGCTGCGCGGATAGGCTCCCTCGTCGGCGTTCTCCAGGTCGCGCTCCAGGAGCGCCTGGTAGCGGCGTTGGATCTCCCGTTCGAGCTTCCTGGAGATGCGCACGCTCCGGCGCGAGAGCAGCCGCAGCGCCTGGTGTCCCAGCAGGCACGTGAGCAGCAGCCCCTTCTGCTGGGCCCGATACGCGATCTGGTGCAGCGATGCGGGGGCGCGCTCGGCGAGCTGCATGGCCAGCGACGTCATCGATCCGGAACGTAACGAAGCGCCTCCCTGGTCACCAGCGAAGCGGGAGGTTTGATCGGCAACGCGAGCGTGGATACCGTGGGAGGTGATGGCGATCGATCCCCCGGCGACGGGCGACGAGGCCGCAACCCCCGAGCTCGCCCGGTCGGAGTCGCTCGGCTGGCTCACCCTGGCCTCCTTCGCCACGCCGGCCGCCGGCTACGCCTTCTACCTCTTCTTCGTGCAGTTCTACTTCCTGAAGTTCGCCACCGATGTCCTGCTGGCGTCGCCCGCCGTGATGGGGGCGCTCTTCGGAGCCGGGCGCCTCTGGGATGCCGTGTCGGATCCGCTGGTGGGAACCTGGAGCGACCGGACCCGCACGCGCTGGGGACGCCGGCGCCCGTGGATGCTGGCCGGGGTGCCGCTGCTGGCGGGCTTCTCGCTGATGGTTTGGAGCCCGCCGCCGGGACTCGTCGGGGCGTGGCTCGTGGCCTGGTGTGCGGTGGCGCTGCTGGGCTTCTACACCGCCTACACCGTCTACGCCATTCCGCACGCCTCGCTGGGGGCCGAGCTCAGCACCGACCATCACGAACGCACTCGCGTCTTCGGCGCCCAGCGCATGGCGTTCTTTGCCGGCATGATGCTGGCCTTCGTGGGCATCGGGTACGCCACCAACGCCCCGGATCTACGGCGGGGCGCGCTGGTGGTGGCGGTGGCGACGGCCGTGGTCGGCTCCGGCCTGCTGCTCCTCGCCCCCGCCGCCATGCGCGAACGGGCTGCCTACCAGGGCCGAGGCGCTCACCAGCCGCTCCGCGCGCTCCGGGACGTGCTCCGCAACGAGCACGCGCGCATCCTGCTCGGGGTGCTGTTCGTGGAGGGGATCGGGACCGGCGCACTCGGCGTGCTGGCTCCCTACATCACCGAGTACGTAATCGGCCGCCCCGAGCTGATCGCGGTGGTTTCGGCCTTCTTCCTGGTGCCGAGCGTGCTGTCCGTCCCGCTCTGGGTCGTGCTCTCGCGACGCTTCGGCAAGCGCAACGTCTGGATGGTGGGGGTGGTGGGGAACGGGGTCTTCTTCGGGGCGACCTTCCTGGTGGGAGATGGGCAGGTGGCCTTGCTCTGCGCGCTGCTGGTGGGGGCGGGTGTGTCGCTCGGCTGCGGAGGAGCCCTCGGGCCCTCGATGCTCGCGGACGTGATCGACTGGGACGAGCTCCAGAGCGGCGAGCGCAGGGAGGGCGTGTACTCCGCCGCCTGGGGCTTCGCGCTCAAGACCTCGATCTCGATCGTGGTGGTCGCCACGGGATTCGCGCTCCAGCTCTCCGGCTTCGAGCCAAACGTGGAGCAGGGCCGCGCCGCGGATCTCACCTTGCGAGGTCTCTTCGCGGGCCTTCCCGCGCTGGCGGCGCTGGTGGCGCTGGGGCTGCTGCGGCGCTTCCGTCTGGACGCCCGCGAGCACGCCCGCATTCGGCGGGAGCTCGATCGCCGCGGTAGCATGCACGCGTGACCCCGCTCTCCTACGCCGCCGCCGCCCTCCCGGTACGGCCGGATCTCCCGGCCGCGCACGAGCGGGCCTGGACGCGCCTGGCCGCACCCGGAGCCTGGTGGACCGGCGCGGAGCGGGTGTCCATCGCTGCGGAGTGTCGCAACGCTTGGCGCTGCGCAGTCTGCCGCGAGCGCAAGGCGTCGCTCTCGCCGTACGCGGTCTCGGGCGTGCACGCGGATCTCGGCGCGCTCCCGGAGCCGGCCGTGGACGCGATCCACCGCATCACGACCGATCCGGGCCGGGTCTCCCGGGCCTGGTTCGAGCGGACGCTCCAGGCCGGCCTCGACGAGGGTGCGTACGTGGAGCTGGTGGGCGTCGTGGTAACCGTAGTCAGCGTCGACAGCTTCTGCCGCGGCCTCGGGGTTCCGCCGCACCCGCTTCCGGAGCCCCTCGCGGGCCCGCCCTCCCGCTATCGTCCCGCCGCCGCGCGTCCGGGCGAGGCGTGGGTGGCGATGCTGCCCGCCGGGCGTCCGCCCGGGGCCGAGGCGGACCTCTGGGGGCCCGGCATACCCAACGTGGCGCGGGCGCTGTCCCTGGTCCCGGACGAGGTGCGGACCCTGAAGGACCTGACCCGCGCGCACTACCTGGAGCCGGAGCAGGTGGTGGATCCCCGCAACCGGCGTGGTGCGCTCGATCGCATGCAGATGGAGCTGCTGGCGGGGCGCGTCTCGGCCCTGCGCGAGTGCTTCTACTGAACCAGCGCGCACGCCCTGCTGCTCCGGGCGAGCGGCGAGCTCTCGGGAAGCCAGGCGGACCTGCGCGCGCTGACCGAGACGGGTCGGGAGACGGGCGTGCTCCACGGGGAGACGCTGCTGGCGCTGGCCGACGCCATGGTGGGCGACGACGCGGACGCGCTCGCGCGTGTCCGCGACGGGGCCTCGCCCAAGCTGGGACCGGTCGCCTTCGTGGACGCCGTGGCCGTGGTGTCGAACTTCGAGCGCATGGTGCGCATCGCCGACGCCACGGGCATCCCGCTGGACGGCCGTCTCGAGCTCATGACCCAGGACCTGCGCCAGGAGCTCGGCCTCGAGCGCTTCGGCGCGGCCGCCAACACACCGCAGCCCGGCCTGGGGCGTCGCGCGGCAGGGCGCGTGCTGCGTCCCCTGGCGCGGGGCGCCCTCCGCGTGGTGGGTCGGGTCTCGAGACGTTAGGAAGCCGGCTCTGGAACGCGCCCCGAACCAGGCTTCCCCGGCGTCTCCCGAGTCGGCCCCGCCGCCCTGGCATACGCTGCCGGGGACGGAGGTGGCGGCACGCCTGGGCGTCGGCATGGCCGGGCTGGATCCTGCGGAGGCCGGCGAGCGTCTGGCCCGCTTCGGTCCCAACCGGCTCGATCCGCCGCCGCCTCCCTCACGCTGGCTGATCCTGCTGCGCCAGTTCCGCAGCCCGCTCATCTACGTGCTGCTCGCCGCGGCGGCCATCGCCCTGCTGCTCGGGCACGTCGAGGACGCCGGCTTCATCGCCGCGGTGCTCGGCATCAACGCCCTGATCGGCTTCGTGAACGAATATCGCGCGGCACGCGAGATGCAGGCGCTCTCGCGCCTGGTTCGCACGCGCGCGCGCGTGCGCCGCGGGGCCCGCGTGCTCGACGTGGACGCGGAGAGCCTGGTGCCCGGGGATCTGATGCTGATGGAGAGCGGCGCTCGGCTGGGTGCCGACGTGCGCCTGCTCGAGTCCCACGCGCTGCGCATCGACGAGTCGCTGCTCACCGGGGAGTCGGTTCCCGTGGACAAGGAGGCCGACGTCCTGTTGGGGGAGGAGGTTCCCCTGGCCGAGCGTCGCAACCTGGCGTTCGCCGGCAGCCTGGTCGCCTCTGGCCGCGGCTTCGGCCTCGTGGTGGCGACGGCTCGCGCCACCCAGGTTGGCGCGATCGCCGGCGAGCTGGCCGGGATCCCCCGCGAGCCTCCGCCCCTGATCCGCCGCATGGAGCGCTTCGCGCGGGTGATCGGAGCGAGCGTCGTGCTGCTGGGCGTGCTGCTGGTGGCGCTCGGCGTCCTGCGCGGACAGCCGTTCGGAGAGCTCCTGCTCGGCGCCGTGGCCCTCGCCGTCTCCGCCATTCCCGAGGGACTTCCCATCGCGCTCACCGTGGCGCTGGCGGTGGCGGTGTCGCGCATGGCCCGGCGCCGCGTGGTGGTGCGCCAGCTGCCCGCGGTGGAGGCGCTCGGGAGCTGTGGGGTGATCGCCACCGACAAGACGGGAACGCTCACCCGCAACGAGCTCACCGTGGAGCGCGTGGTGGCCGGGGCGCTCGTGGGCCAGGTGACCGGCAGCGGCTACGCGCCCCAGGGTGCCCTGCTCCGCCAGCGCAAGCCGCTGCTCGCCCCCGAGCATCCGCGCCTGTTCCGACTGCTGCGGGCAGCCTGCCTGGCCAACGAGGCCAGCCTCGCCCGTCGCAGCGACGAAGGCGAGGAGCCCGCCTGGGAGTGGTCGGGCGACCCCACCGACGTGGCCCTGCTCTCGCTGGGTATCAAGGCCGGGCTCGACCCGGTGCTGCTGCAGCAGGCCCACCAGCCGCTCGCCGTGCTGCCCTTCGAGCCCGAGCGTCGCTACGCCGCCAGCTACCACGACGACGAAGGCCAGATGCTCGTGTGCGTCAAGGGAGCCCCCGAGCGCGTGCTCGAGATGTGCCGAGGGGAGCCGGAGGGCGAGGCGGGTGCGTCGGTGCCGCTGGACCGACCGCGGGCGCACCACGCCGTGGAGTCCCTGATGCGCGACGGCTACCGCGTGCTGGCCATCGCCGACGCGCGGCTCCCGGAGCCGCTGGAGGAGGGCGTGCCGGCTCCCGAGCCGGCGGATCTCGCCTTCCTCGGCCTCGTCGCCATGACCGACCCTCCGCGCAGCGGCGTGCCGGAGGCGCTGGCCACCTGCCGGCGGGCCGGCGTGCACGTGCTGATGGTGACCGGCGACCACGCCACCACGGCCTCGGCGATCGCCAGCCGCATCGGTCTCGCCGAGCCGGGTGCGTCGAGCCTGACGGGCGCCGAGATCGCGGCGCTCGGCGACGACGCGCTGGCGGAGCGCATCGCGGACTGCGCCGTGGTGGCGCGGGCCACGCCCACGGACAAGCTGCGCGTGGTGCGCGCCTGGCAGCTGCGAGGGGCCCTGGTGGCCGTGACCGGGGACGGGGTGAACGACGCACCGGCCCTGCGCCAGGCCGATCTCGGCGTGGCGATGGGGCTTGCCGGCACCGACGTGGCCCGGGAGGCGGCGGACCTCGTCATCACCGACGACGACTTCTCGAGCATCGTGGCCGGCGTCGAAGAGGGGCGCGTCGCCTACGACAACGTGCGCAAGGCCACCTATCTCCTGGTGTCCACGGGCGCCGGGGAGGTCGTCCTCGT
>JBFGJV010000087.1:0-12056 GCA_041577015.1 Myxococcota bacterium | reverse complement strand
GCTCGCGGCCGTGCACCACCTCCACGGAGAAGCCGTCGGGGTCCGTGAAGCGCACCCGGCGCCCGCCTCCGGGACCGTCCAGCGGCTCGATGGCGGAGGCGCCCTCCAGGCTCGCGGCGGCCTCCAGATCCTCGGCGCTGGCGGCGTCGAAGCCCACGCCGGCGAAGCCCACCTCGCCCCGCTCCACGCCGTGGATCCAGGGCTCGGGGTCGCTGCCCCGG
Source organism: Myxococcota bacterium (assembly GCA_041577015.1). Lineage (GTDB taxonomy): Bacteria > Myxococcota_A > UBA9160 > UBA9160 > PR03 > JBFGJV01. Next base: position 11,835 of record JBFGJV010000087.1, on the reverse strand, counting down.
GAGTAGAGGACCTTCTCGTCGCGATGGGCCGTCACCAGACCGAAGTCGTCCAGGAAGCGCTGCATCGCGTCCAGGTCCGGCACGCGAAAGCGCACGAACGCGACGTCGCTGACCTTGATCATACCGTTCTCCTGGCCGCCCCTCAGGCGATCACGGTCGTCTCGGCGGGCTCCTCGATCACCGCGTTCTCGAGCTCGCCCACGCCGTCGATGGCGATCCGTACCACGTCGCCCACCTGGAGCAGCCTGGGAGGCTTCATGGCGATGCCGACGCCGCCCGGGGTGCCGGTGGCGATCACGTCGCCGGGCTCCAGGGTGAACGCCGTGGAGAGATGCTCCACCAGCACGAAGCAGTCGAAGATCAGCTGCTTGGTGTTGGAGGACTGGCGCAGCTCGCCGTTCACCCACGTCTTGAGGTCGAGGGCGTGCGGGTCGCCCAGCTCGTCGCCCGTCACGATCCAGGGTCCCAGCGGACAGTGGGTGTCGAAGGACTTGCCCATGGTGAAGGTCGGCGTGCGAAGCTGCCAGTCGCGCACGGAGACGTCGTTCACCACCGTGTAGCCGGCGATCACCTCGGCGGCGCGCTGCTTGGGAACGTGGCGACAGCGTCGCCCGATCACCACGCCGAGCTCCCCCTCGTAGTCGAGGGCGGTGGAGACGCGCGGCATGTGGAAGGGGTCGCGTGGACCCACCACCGAGGTGGACTGCTTGTTGAAGACCAGCGGGATCTTGGGCATCTCCCGACCCGACTCCGCCACGTGGTCGGCGTAGTTGAGACCGATGGCGAGGATCTTGGGGGGCCGTAGCACGGGAGCCTCGAGGCGCACGTCGGCGAGGGGGAGGCCCGCTGAGCTCTCGGCGGCGCGCGCGGCTGCCGCGAGGCCGTCGGGCCCGGCTGCGAGAAGCGCCGTCATCTCCCCGGGCAGGGACGGCGCAGCAGCGGAGAGGTCGACGATGCCGTCTCCCACCACGACGCCCACGCGCGTACGACCGGATTCCGTGAACGTGGCGAGCTTCATCGGGGTATCTCCTCGGACGGCGCGGGCCCTCGACGAAGGCTTCGTCCCAGGGCTCACCTTCGGATCATACCGACGAGCGAGTCCCTCGTAAGCCCCGCTTCGCAGACTAGAATGGCGCAGCTCGGGAGCACCCGAGCCGAGCTGGGGGAGACCTGTGGAACGTCCGATCTTCTTTGCAATCGCTCTCGTGGCGCTGACCGCCTGCGAGAGGGTCGAGCCGGTGCCGCGCTTCGAGCCGGGCCCCGATGCGGACGCCCAGGGGCACACGGCGCCCACGGCGGTGACCGCCGCTGCCAACGCGGCGGCCGGCGCCGCGCTCCCGCTCGGCGACTCCGCCGACTTCGAGGACGCGGAGCGGGGGCTGCTGGCTCGGGACGAAGCGCTGGTGGTGACGGGCCCCGACGGCGGCAGGCTCTGGGACCGCCCGGCCTACGACTTCCTGGAGGGCGATCCGCCGGCGAGCGTACACCCCTCCCTCTGGCGCCAGGCCCGGCTCAACAACATCCACGGTCTCTTCGAGGTGACGCGCGGCGTCTATCAGGTGCGCGGCTACGACCTCGCCAACATGACCCTGATCGAGGGCGAGAGCGGCTGGATCGTGGTGGATCCGCTCACCTCGAGCGAGACGGCCGCCGCCGCCTTCGACCTCGTGAAGCGCAGCCTCGGCGAGCGGCCCATCGTGGCGATCATCTTCACCCACAGCCACGGCGACCACTTCGGGGGCGTGGGCGGCGTGCTCTCCGCGGAGGAGGCGAAGCGGCGCGGCGTTCGCCTGGTGGCGCCGGCGCGCTTCCTGGAGGAGGCCACGAGCGAGAACGTGCTGGCCGGGGTGGCCATGAGCCGGCGCGCCGCCTTCATGTACGGCTGGCGCCTCGCGCTCGGCCCTCGTGGCCACGTGGACTCCGGGCTCGGCAAGTCCCCCGCCACCGGAACCATCGGAATCCTGCCGCCCACGGACCTCGTCGACCGCACGCCGCACGAGATGCTCCTCGACGGCGTCCGCTTCGTGTTCCAGTACGCCCCCGAGTCCGAGGCGCCGGCGGAGCTCACCTTCTACCTGCCGGATCGCAAGGCCTTCTGCGGCGCCGAGATCGTGTCGCACACCATGCACAACCTCTACACCCTGCGCGGCGCCAAGGTCCGCGATGCGCTGCGCTGGTCGGGCTACGTGGACGAGGCGATCCGTCTCTTCTCCGACGTCGAGGTGATGTTCGCCAGCCATCACTGGCCGATGTGGGGCAACGAGCGCATCGTCGACTACCTCGAGAAGCAGCGCGACACCTACAAGTACATCCACGACCAGACCCTGCGACTGGCGAATCAGGGCCTGACGCCGGGCGAGATCGCGGAGGCGCTCGAGCTTCCGCCGGAGCTGGCCGCCTCGCTTCCCAATCGCGGCTACTACGGCACCGTTCGCCACAACGCGCGGGCCGTCTACCAGTGGTACTTCGGCTGGTACGACGCCAACCCTGCCCACCTGAACCCTCATCCACCCGTCGAGCAGGCGAAGCGCTACGTGGCGTTCATGGGCGGCGCCGAGGCCCTGTTCGAGAAGGCGCGGGCCTCGTTCGAGGCCGGCGACTACCGGTGGGTGGCCACCGTGCTGGATCACCTGGTCTTCGCCGAGCCGGGCCACGCCGACGCCAGGTCCCTGCTGGCGCGTGCCTACGACCAGCTCGGCTACCAGTCCGAGTCGGCGCCCTGGCGGGACGTCTACCTGACCGCGGCCTACGAGCTCCGCCACGGCGGGCCGGATCGGCCCTTCACCCTGGCTCGCGCCGTCCAGCTGCTGCGCCACACGCCGATGGAGCGCTTCCTCGAGTCGATGGCGGCGCGCCTGAACGGCCCGGACGCCGTGGGCAAGCGCATGAAGCTGAACTTCGTCTTCCCCGATGCCGGAGAGTCTTACGTGCTGACGCTCGAGAACTCCGTTCTCCACCACCGCCTCGCCGAGCCCGATCCCGAGGCCAGCGTGACCGTGCGGATCACGAAGGAGCTCCTGGTCCGGCTCATGGCGGGCCAGGCGGGGCTTCGCGAGGTGATCTTCGGCGACGAGCTGGACGTGGACGGGAGCCGCCTGGACCTGCTGGCGTTCTTCCGGCTGCTGGACGCGCCCGACGCGTCCTTCGCCATCGTGACGCCTTGAGCTCGGGCGTCGCCCCGGTCAGAGCGCCCGGCTGAAGATCGGCTTGTCGTGCGCGGTCTGCGCGGGAAGATGGCGGTCGAAGACCATGGCCAGGTTCCGCACCAGGAGTCGCCCGGGGGCCGTGACCCGCAGGCTCCCGTCGAGCGCCAGCTCCACGAGCCCGTCCTCCGCCGCCGACTCGAGACGGCGCAGCTCCGCCCGGTAGCGCGCGGCCAGCTCCCCCCCGAAGCGGTCCCGGTAGTCCTCGGCGCGAATCTCGCCCCGGCAGATCAGACGCGAGATCAACCAGCGGCGCTCGACGTCGTCCGCGGAGAGCCGGAATCCGCGCATGGTGGCGACGCCGCGCGCAGCGACCGCGGCGTGCCAGGCGCGCAGATCGCGATGGGACTGCGCGTAGCTCTCCCCGAGCTCGCTGATGGCGCTGGGACCGAAGCCGAGCAGGTCCACGTCCGCCTGGGTGGTGTGACCCATGAAGTTGCGGCGCAGCGTGCCGTCGCGCAGGGCCCGAGCCAGGTCGTCCTCCGGACGCGCGAAGTGATCCAGGCCGATGAACACGTAGCCCGCGTCGAGCAGGCGTCCGATCGCGAGCAGCATGATCCGCAACCTGGCTTCCGGCCCGGGCAGGTCCTTGCGTTCGAAGCCCCGCTGCTGCTTCGCCACCCAGGTGACATGGGCGTAGGCGTAGAGGGCGATCCGCTCCGGTGCGATGGCGAGGACCGCGTCCAGGGTGGCGCGGAACGTGTCCTCGGTCTGATACGGCAGCCCGTAGATCAGGTCGAGGTTCACGCTGGAGAAACCGGCGAGACGGGCCCGGTCCGCGAGCGCGGCGGTCTGCTCCACCGGCTGGATGCGATGGATGGCCTGCTGGACACGCGGGTCGAAGTCCTGGACCCCCATCGAGATGCGGCCGAACCCGCACTCGCGCAACGCCTCCACGTGCGCGGGCGTGGTCACGCGCGGGTCGACCTCCACGGACACCTCCGCCCCGTCGCGCATGGGGAAGGCGTCGGTGACGCTGGCGTACAGGCGCCGGATCTGGTGGGGTGTCAGATGCGTCGGGGTGCCCCCTCCCCAGTGCTGCTGCGTCGCCGTCCGTTCCACCGGCGTCGCCCGGCGGATCGCGTCGACCTCGCGGCGCAGGGTGTCCAGGTAGCGCTCGGGAAGCTCGGGGTCGCGGGTGATCACCCGGTTGCAGGCGCAGAAGTGGCACAGGCGCCGGCAGAAGGGAACGTGCACGTAGAGCGACAGGCCCGCGTCGGGAGCCGCGCCCTGCCGAGCCAGGTCGTCGAGGAAGTCGTCCGGACCGTAGGCGTCGGACCACGCCGGGGCCGTGGGATAGCTGGTGTAGCGCGGTGCCGGACGGTCGTAGCGCGGCAGGATGCGTTCGAGCTGATCGACGAGGCGGGCCGAGTCCAAGCCTGGAACATGGCCACGGCGCGCGGCTCGCGCAAGTCGCGACGCCTTCCGTCGGGGGTTGACGGACGCCCCGCCTCCGCCGAGGCTCGCGCGTCGTGCACCTCTGGCTCAAGGCCCTCCACCTGATCGCGATGGTCGCTTGGTTCGCGGCCCTCTTCTACATGTTCCGCCTCTTCGTCTACCACGCGGAGAACCGCGACGAGCCGCACACCGCGTCCGTGCTCAAGACGATGGCGCAGCGCCTGTATCGGATCATCGGGACGCCGGCGATGATCGCGACCTGGGTCTTCGGCCTGGCGATGCTCGCGAGCACGCCCGCCCTGCTGCGCTCGCCCTGGCTGGTCGCCAAGCTGCTGCTCGTGGTGGGCCTGACCGCCTACCACCTCTACGTGGGACGCGTGCGCGAGCGCTTCGCCCGGGACGACGTCTTCCTCTCGTCGCGCCAGTGCCGCCTGCGCAACGAGATCCCGACCCTCTTCCTGGTCGCCATCGTCCTGCTCGCGGTGCTGCGTCCGGGGGGATAGGAGGCCCGGATCCCGCGGCCGCACGGATCGCCGCCAGCTCGCCTACGCTCTGTGGGCACGTCCCCGGCCAGGGCCGTGGGAGGGAGGAACATGGAGCAACGAGTCAAGACGTGGATGAGCGGGGATCCGGTCGCACTGCAACCGGAGGCCTCGGCCCTGGAGGCGCTGGATCTCATGGTGGAGCGGGGCATCCGGCACCTTCCGGTCGTCGATGGCGAGCGTCGGGTGGTCGGTGTCGTCACGATCGACGACCTGCGGGCAGCCTTGCCGCTGCCCCTCGGTCTGCGTACGCCCCTCGCTCCCGACGATCGGCAGGTCGTGCAGGACTGGACCGTGGGAGAGGTCATGACGCACGCCCCCGAAGTGGCGGATTGCGACACCTCCCTGGCGGAGGCGGCGGAGCGCATGGCGGACCACCGCATCGGCTGCCTGCCCGTGGTGGACGAGGAGGGCAGGCTCGCGGGCCTTCTCTCCGAGACCGATGCGCTGCGGGCGCTGGTCACCACGCTGCTGGCCGAGCGCAAGCGAGAGAGGCGCGGCAAGGAGTCGGCGCTCGAAGAGCTGGTGGAGGAGCTGCGGCGCGAGCGCGCACGTATCGCCGCCCGTCTCGAGCGACTCCACGCGGTCGTCCGCGAGCTTTCCGGCCTCGAGCGCGAGGAGCCCCTGGACGAGCCCGAGCGTGGTGCGGATCTCCGCGAGGTGCGCACTGCGGAGACGCTCGACGAGCTGGCCGCTCGCCGCCTGCGGGCGATCGACCGCGCGCTCGATCGCGCCGCGCAGGGCCGCCTGGGCAGCTGCGACCGCTGCGGAGGGCAGATTCCCGTGCCCCGGCTCCGGGCGCTCCCGGAGGCCGCGCTGTGCGTGAGCTGCGCGCGCGGCGGAGAGCGGGCCTAGCCTCCACGGCGCCGGATGGAGCGGCCCCCGAGATGAAGCGCCGGCTGCTCGTCCTGCTCGCGCTCGCGGCTGCGGCGACGGGGACCGTCTTCGCCGTGGCCACCGCGCGACGGCCCGGCGCGGTGCTGTTCCAGGGCGGTCCCGTCTTCACCATGGACGGCCAGGATCGGGTCGTCGAGGCGCTTGCCGTGGAGATGGGGCGCATCGTGGGAGCGGGGAGCGAGGCGGATTGGCGAGGCTGGGCCGAGGAGCGCGGCGCGCGCACGGTGGACCTCGACGGCCACGCCCTGCTGCCAGGCTTCGTGGACGCCCACAGCCACTTTCCGAGCTCCGGCGTCTTCGCCATCGCCACCGACCTCCAGAGCCCTCCCGTGGGCAGCGTGCAGGACATCGACGAGCTCGTGGCGCGTCTGCGCGCTCGGGCCGAGGGGCAGGGCGCCGGGGAGTGGGTCTTCGGCTTCGGCTACGACGACACGCTGCTGGCCGAGAGGAGACACCCGACGCGCCAGGACCTGGACGGCGTGTCCGGGCGCCATCCGGTGGGCATCCTCCACGTCTCCGGCCATCTGGGCGTCGTCAACTCGGCCGGCCTCGAGCGACTCGGGATCTCCCGGGCCACGCCCGACCCCGTGGGCGGCCGCATCCGCCGGGATCCCGAGGGTGAGCCGGACGGGGTGCTGGAGGAGAGCGCCCTCCAGCCCATGGAGGCGCTCTTCCTCTCCCCCTCCTGGATCGATGCCTGGCGCATCACGAGGCATGCCATCGCCGAGTATCTGGCCGCCGGCGTCACGACGGCCCAGAACGGGTATGCGACGCCGCGAGAGATGCAGGCGCTGGCGTGGCTCGCGCGTCTGCGCCTGCTGCCGCTTCGGGTCGTGGTCTGGCCCAGCGCCGAGACGGCGGACAGCATGCGGACGGGCTCCTGGCGCTTCGCGTCGCCCGACCCGGAGCGCCTGCGCGTGGGCGCGGTGAAGCTGATCGCGGACGGCTCGATCCAGGGCTACACGGGCTACCTCTCGGAGCCCTACCACGTGCCTCCCGGGGGAGACCCGCAATACCGGGGCTACCCGCGCATTCCCGGGGAGACGCTGCGTCGCCGGGTGGCCGAGTTCCACGCGGCAGGCTGGCAGGTGGCGGTGCACGGCAACGGCGACGCCTCCATCGACGACATCCTCGACGCCTTCGAGGCCGCCCAGCGCGAGCGTCCGCGCCCGGACGCGCGCTTCGTCGTCGTCCATGCCCAGATGGCACGGGAGGACCAGCTCGATCGCATGCCTGCACTCGGTGTCATCCCGAGCTTCTTCGTCCTGCACGTGCTCTACTGGGGGGACCGGCACCGGGACCTCTTCATGGGGCCGGAGCGGGCCGCGCGCATCAGCCCCACGCGCAGTGCGGCGGAGCGCGGGCTGCACTTCACGCTGCACGCCGACAGCCCGGTCGTGCCCATGGAGCCGCTTCGCATCGTCTGGGCCGCGGTGAACCGCCGCACCGCGAGCGGCGCCAGGGTGGGCCCCGCACAAAGCATCGACGTGATGCGCGCGCTGCGGGCCGTCACCATCGACGCTGCGCGGCAGCACTTCCAGGATGCGGAGACGGGCTCCCTCGAGCCGGGCAAGCTGGCCGACCTGGTGGTGCTCGACCGCTCGCCCCTCCGGGACCCCGCCACGATCGATCGCATCCGCGTGCTGGAGACGATCGTGGGCGGGCGCACGGTCTGGCGCGCGGCCCAGTGAGCCCGGGAGCGGCCCCGGCTAGAGCCGGCGTCCGCCGTCCAGGATCAAGGTCTGGCCGGTCACGAAGGAGGCGGCAGGGCTGCACAGGTAGACCACCGCGCCGGCCATCTCGTCGGGCTCGCCGATGCGGCGCAGCGCGGCGGTGGACTCGGCGTCGCGCAGCACGGCTTCGTTCTCCCAGAGCGCGCGGGCAAATTCGGTCCTGATCAGGCCGGGTGCGATGGCGTTCACGCGGATGCCGTCCCGTCCCCACAGCTTGGCCTGCACCTGGGTCAGCATGATCAGCGCCGCCTTCGAGACCGAATAGGCGCCGATCACCTCGGAGGCCATGAAGCCTCCGATCGAGCTCACGTTCACGATGCTACCGCCCTCGCCGTGCTCGAGCATCGCCTCGCGAGCGAAGTTCGAGAGCAGGTGCGCGGACTTCACGTTGGTGTTCATGACGACGTCCCAGGCGCGCTCGTCCACGTCCTGGATCGGGCCGTAGATGGGATTCGTGGCCGCATTGTTGACCAGGATGTCGATGCGGCCGAGCCCGCGGCGGGTCTGGTCCACGAGCCGGCGCAGCTCCTGGCTGCGCCGCACGTTGGCGGGGACGGCGAGGGCGCGGCGGCCGGTCTTGCGAACCGCCTCGACGGCCTCCTCCAGCGCCTCGGGCTTGCGCGCCGCGATCGCCACGTCGGCGCCGTGCTCGGCCAGACCGAGGGCGATCGCGCGGCCGATGCCTCGGCTGCCGCCGGTCACGATCGCGACCTTGCCCGCCAGGGAGAAGTCGGCCACGGGCATGGGGGCTCCTTCGCTGCGGGATCGCCCGGACCCTATGCCATCCCCTGCGGCCGGGCACGTTCGCCACCCCGCGGGGTCGAGCGGCGCTCAAGGGCTCCGGGAGACCGCCCGATTTTTGCGTGGTGACTGCCGCGGATTCCGGCCCCTCGCTGCGCCCCGGGAGGGCACGCCGCAAGCTCGGCGAGCTCTTCGGGGTGGACCCGCGCGGTCTCGCCGCCTTCCGCGTGGCGCTGGCGCTGCTGCTGCTGGCGGACCTCGCCAACCGGGCCCGCGATCTCTCCGCGCACTACACCGACGCCGGCGTGCTGCCCCGCGACGCCCTGGTGCAGAAGTTCGCCCACGCCTGGCACGTCTCGATCCATCTGATGAGCGGCTCGGCCTCCGTGCAGGCGGCCCTCTTCGTCCTGGCCGCAGGCTTCGCGGTGGCGCTTCTCGTGGGCTGGCGCACGCGGGTGGCCACCGTGGCCAGCTGGGCGCTGCTCGTCTCGCTGCACGGGCGCAATCCCATGGTGCTCCAGGGCGGAGACGTGTTGCTGCGCATGCTGCTGTTCTGGAGCCTCTTCCTTCCCCTGGGCTCGTGCTTCTCGTTGGACCGCCTGCGCGGCCGGGCTGCGCATCCCCTGGACCGACCCGTGCTGTCCGTGGCCAGCGCGGCGCTCCTGCTCCAGGTGGCGCTGGTCTACGCCTTCGGGGTCGCGCTCAAGACCGATCCCGTCTGGCGCGAGCAGGGCACCGCCGTGCACTATGCGCTCTCCGTGGACCAGTTCACCACGGATCTCGGGCGCCTGCTGTTGGGTCATCCGAAGCTGATGCGCCTGCTCAGCTTCGGGACGTTCCACCTGGAGGCGTGGGGCCCGTGGCTCGCCTTCGTGCCGGTCCTGACCGCACCACTCCGCACGACGGTGGTCCTGCTCTTCGTCGGTCTGCATGCGGGCTTCGGCCTGTGCATGGAGCTCGGACTGTTCCCCCTGATCAGCATGGCAGGTTGGATTCCCTTCCTGCCCCGGGAGTTCTGGGACGGGGTGGAGCGGCGCCTGCGGCGCGCGCCGCGCGCCGCGCGGCCCGAAGTCGCGTCGTCCGGCCCCGCCGTCGCGCGCATCGCCGGCGGAGCGTTGGCCGGCTTCTTCCTGGCCTACGTGGTGCTCTGGAATCTCGAGGGTCTCGACACGGTCCGCCGGGGGGAGGTCCTGCCGTCACGCTTTGCGTGGGTCGGACATCTGCTGCGTATCGACCAGCGCTGGGACATGTTCGCGCCGTCCCCGCTCACCGACGACGGCTGGTACGTGGTTCCCGGGCGTCTGGCGGACGGGAGCCGCGTGGACGTCCTGCGCGGCGGTCGTCCCCTCAGCTGGAACAAGCCCGAGTCCGTCTCGGCCACCTATCCGAACCAGCGTTGGCGCAAGTACATGATGAACCTCTGGCTGTCGTGGAACCAGCAGCATCGCCCGTACTACGCCGAGTGGCTGTGCCGGAGCTGGAACCAGGGGCGTCCACGGAGGCAGCGGCTGCAGAGTCTAGACGTCTACTTCATGCGCGAGGACACCCTGCCCGACCTCCTGGAGGCGAGTGCGCGTCAGGTGCATCTGGTGCGGCAACGCTGCCGCGACCCGCGCCTGGCCCGGCGTCGCTGAGCCTGCCCCTCGCTCACTACGCAAGAAGCTTCGTAGCCGGGCGAGCGCTGGGCAGCTCGTTTCCCCTTCCCAGCAAACGGCTCCCGCCGCGGGGCGGCCCGCGTCGCCCGTCCGCTCGCAAGCCTCCGTGAAAGCTCGGATTTCCGGCCTCGGACCGTTGGCCTGGGCCTTGCACTCAGCGCCTGCCGGGGCGGTTGGACGTGAACTACGAAACTCCCAGAGCGCTGCGCATCTTCACGGTCCTGGCTCTCCTGACCGTGGTGATCGGCTTCTCGCTGCTGCTGTGCACGCGCAGCGGGCCCGCGGAGCAGGCTCGGCTCGAGCCCCGGGTCTCGCTCGAGGCGACGGTGTCCACCTCCCCGTCGGCGCTCCAGCCGAGCTCCTTCGCGTCGGGGGAGGACGGACTCGATCTCCGCCGCCTGGCGGCGCTCGCCATCGTGCTGCTCGGCTCCGGTGCGCTGGGCCTCGCCGCCCGCCACGACCGCCGGCGCGTCCTGCTGGTCGGTCTGTCGATGCTCGCGATCGCTGGCGTCGCGCTGGCCTGGAGCTTCTGCAGCGGCAGCAGCCGTTCCGGGCCGGAGGCCACCTTCGTCCAGAAGGCGCCTCCTGCGCGAGCGGCGCCCGCGGACATCGCCCATGCCACGGATTCCCACGCGGGCAACGGGGTGCGACACGGCAACGGACACGGCAACGGGAACGGCGAGTCTGCGGCGCAGGCCGAGCCGATGGCGCTGCAAGCGGCGTCGCCGCACTCCGGCGATGCGGGTCCCGGACGCGTCACGACGGAGCCCCAGCACCCGGAGGCCGAGAACGGGGGACCGAGCCATCGCCTCCTCGCCCTGCTGGGCGTGGGCATCCTCGCGGCCGGCGCCCTGGGAGCCTCCTCCCGGCACGGGCGCCGACGCTTTGCGGCCACGGCACTCGTGCTCCTCACCGTGATCCTGATCGCTCTGCTCTGGCACGTCTGCTCCGGCTCCGGCCTCCACGACGACGATGCCTCCGTGACACGGCGTGCGGGCGGGCTGGCGCTCCCTGGCGCCGCCCTGGCCGGCGAGCCCGACGCCTTCGCGCACGGGAGCTACGCCTCCGAATGGGATGAGCCCGCCGGGTTCTCCTATGGGATCGAGCCGTGTCCGCCTGGTTGGACGAGGGACAAGGGCGACAACTGCAACCCGGGTGACGGGGCTCCGCGCGTCGCCCTGCACGCGGGCGGTCCGTCCGGGGTCCTCCCGCCGGTGGGCGCAGGCGCAGGAGGCGGACCCGGTGCGGTCTACGGTCCCGTGCATGGAAAGGTGGGCGCGACCTATCTGGACGGCTCCAGCGCCGTCGTCACCTCGGACGGCCGCGGACCCATCGCCTTCTGGTGGAATCACGGGGACTCCGACAGCTACGTCATCCATGGTGACGAGCCTCCCGGCGGTGACGAGCCCCCCGGCGGTGACGAGCCTCCCGGCGGTGACGAGCCTCCCGGTGGTGACGAGCCCCCCGGCGGTGACGAGCCTCCCGGCGGTGACGAGCCTCCCGGTGGTGACGAGCCTCCCGGCGGCGACGAGCCTCCCGGCGGTGACGAGCCTCCCGGCGGCGACGAGCCTCCCGGCGGCGACGAGCCTCCCGGCGGTGACGAGCCTCCCGGTGGTGACGAGCCCCCCGGCGGTGACGAGCCTCCCGGCGGTGACGAGCCTCCCGG
>JBFGJV010000086.1:0-12511 GCA_041577015.1 Myxococcota bacterium | reverse complement strand
CGTCGCGCTACCGCACGCCCATCCGCGGGCTCTGGCTGTGCGGGGCGGGCACGCACCCGGGCGGCGGGGTGATGGGCGCGTGCGGGCGCAACGCGGCTCGGGAGATCCTGCGCGCGCGGAGGGTCGGCACGCTGCACTGAGGCGGCTCAGCCGCGCTCGCGCTCCTTCGCCTTCACCATCTCCAGGTACATGCGGGCTTCGCCGTGGTGCGGGTCGCGGGCCAGCACCTCCTCCCAGGCCGCGACGGCGCGCCCCTGCTGGCCCAGCGTGTACCAGGTGAGGCCCAGCTGGACTCGCGCCTCGGGGAGATCGGGATGCACGCGCAGGATGCGCTCGAACTCGCGCAGGGCCTGGCCCGGCAGGCCTGCCTCCCGGAGCGTCGCGCCCAGACGCAGACGCACGTCGTGGAATTGGGGTGCCCGCTCCAGGGCCTTGCGATAGGCCTCGATGGCCTCGAGGGGCTCCTCCGCCTCCCGGTAGGCGTCGCCCATGGCGGCCTGCAGGTTGGCCAGCTTGTGCTGGGTCAGGCGGCCGACGCTGCGCTCCGCCTCGGCCGCCCCGGGCGGAGGCTCGGCCAGCGCCTGGGCACGGTCCCACTCGCCCAGGCGCTCCCGGATCGTCGCCAGGGCGAGCCGGGCCTCCAGGTAGGCGGGGTTGATGCGCAGCGCCTCCTCCAGGCTCGAGGAAGCCTCCTCCAGCTCGCCGCGGCGCTCGTGCACCAGACCCATCATGTAGTGGATGTCGGCGTAGCCGGGCAGCTCGCTCACCACGCGCTGGAACTGCAGGAGCGCGCCGTCCCAGTCCCCGCGCTCGAAGCAGCGTCGCCCGAGCTCGTAGGGGACGTTCCTTGCCTTACTTGCTCTCCCGGGGACCGTTCCATTCACGACGAAGCAAAGGGTCCCCGGGAGAGCAAGTAAGGCAAGGAACGTCCCCTACTGCGCGGCCGGGACGAGGTCGGCGGCGGCCTCGGCGACGTCGGTCCCGCCGTAGTTGTCCAGGATCACCTGGAAGATGCGCTGCGCCTCGTCGGCGCGGTTCATGCGCGTGTAGCAGGTGCCGAGCTTGTAGAGCGCCTGCGCGTCGAAGCCGAGTCCGGGGTACTCTTCGAGCAGCGCCCGGTAGCGCTCCGCCGCCGAGGGATACTCCTCGCGCTCCAGGTAGAAGTCGCCCACCTCGAGGACGTGCTCCGCCAGCCGGGCGCGCAGCTGCTTCCAGAGCACCTCCGCCTCCGCGGCGTAGGGCGAGTGCGGGTAGTCGCTCAACAGGCGATCGAGCTGCCCCAGCGCCTCCCGGGTCGCGGTCTGATCGCGGTTGGCCTCGTGGCTGCGCTCGTAGTGGCAGCGCGCGGCCTGTTGGATCGCGTAGGGCACGCGCTCGTGCTCCGGATGCAGGTCCGGGAAGTCGCGGTAGTAGGAGAGCGCCTCCTCGAAGCGCCCCTGCTCGAAGTAGGCGTCGGCGATGGCCAGCTCCGCCAGCACCGCCTGGTCGCTGTAGGGATAGTTGTCGATGATGTCCTGGAAGGTCTGGACGACCGCGGTCCAGTCGACCGTGCGGAAGAGGACGAAGGTGCGTCGGCCCTCGAGCAGCTCGAGGCCGTCGCGGTAGAGCTCCTCGGCGGAGGGCATCTCCGCGAAGTCCGGCTCCGGGGGCGTCGAGGCACAGCCGAGGACGGCGACGGCTGCGGCGAGGGCGAGGACGGCGGGTCGGATCCGCACGGGGGAGACCTCCGGGCACCAGGGAGCCGAAGAGGCTACCGGACCCCCGAGAAAGGTGTCAATTTTGCTAGCTTCGTGAGCCCCCCGGGCATCGCCCGCGGGGAGGGAGGGCACCATGGTCCACGATTCCCTGCGCAACCTGCGGCTGGACCGACGCCTGCTGCACCGCCGCGGCTGGCTCTCGGAGCAGGAGCAGGAGCGGGAGCTCGCTGCCCTGCCCGACGTCTCCGAGAAGATCGCCCCGCCCGAGCAGGAGCTTGAGCAGGAGCCCTCGCCCGCCGCGGCGCCGGGCGAGGCGGAGTCCTAGCCGGGGCCACCCGGCCGGAGAGGCGGCGGTGATCAAGGCCAGGGTCGGCGATCGTTTCGACGTCTGGGTGCGCCGCGCGCTGCCCTTCCTGTTCCGATCGCACATCCATCCGAACCTGATCACGGTGGCCGGCACCCTGGTCTCCCTGGGCGCGGGCGTCGCCTTCGCCCGCGGCGCCTTCGGCTGGGGAGGGGTGCTGATCGGCGTGGGAGGTCTCTTCGATCTCGTGGACGGCGTGCTCGCCCGGCATCAGGGTCGCGCCTCCGCCTTCGGCGCCTTCCTGGACTCGAGCCTCGACCGTCTGGTGGACATCGGGATCCTGGTCGGGATCATGACCTTCTATGCCAGCCGCGGTGAGGCGGGCACGGTGCTGCTGGCCGGCGTTGCGCTCGCCGCGAGCGTGCTCACCTCTTACACGAAGGCGCGGGCGGAGAGCCTGGTCCCGAGCCTCTCGGGCGGCTTCTTCGAGCGGGCCGAGCGCCTGCTGGTGCTGGCCCTAGGTGGTGTGACGGGATGGCTGGTGCCCGCGCTCTGGATCGTGGCGGTGCTCGGGGTCCTGACGGTGATCCAGCGCTTCTCGCTGGCCTACCGGCAGATGGCGGGCCTCGAGCTCACGGAACGCAGCGAGGCGGGAGGGCATCCGGTTCCATGAGTGAGCGAGACAAGGACGAGGCGGGCGAGCGTGGCTTCGTGGTCGTGGATCGTCGCGGGCGCCCCGAGGAGGAGGCGGGCGAGGAGCGAGCTCCGGCGCCCTCGGGTCCCGCACCGAAGCCGCCCGCCCCCCGCGCCGAAGAGTCCAGCGCGCTTCCGCACGCGGGCGAGCTGCCGGCCCTGGATTTCGCGGGCTTCGTGCACTCGATCGCGATCTCGGTGCTGCACCACCTGGGGCTCGTGGCGGAGCCCGAGACCGGCAAGCCCGCCACCCCGGACCTCGCCCTGGCACGCCAGAACATCGACATCCTGGAGATGCTGCAGGCGAAGACGCGCGGCAACCTGGATCCCGAGGAGGATCACCTGCTCGAGAGCCTGCTCTACGAGCTGCGCATGCGCTTCGTCGAGGTGAGCGGCGGCCGGTCCGAGTGACGCGGGTGGTCGGCGCGCCCGAGGCGCGCGTCCTGGCACCCGCCAAGCTCAACCTGGGACTGCGCATCGTTGGCCGTCGACCGGACGGGTACCACGAGATCGTGAGCCTGTTCGTGCCCCTCGATCTGGTGGACGAGGTGCGGGTGAGCGTCGAGCCGGGCGGCTCGGGCGTGGACTTCGCGCTGGAGGGGGTGGCCGAGGACGTTCCCTCGGACGACCGCAACCTGGCCGCCCGGGCGGCCGCCGCGTTCCTGGCCCAGAGCGGCGCGGCATGCGGCGTGCGCGTGCGCCTGCGCAAGCGTATCCCCGTGGGGGCAGGTCTGGGCGGCGGCTCGAGCGACGCCGGCGCCGTGCTGCGCGCCCTGGCCGCGCGGCTCCCGGGCCGCCTGGAGCCGCTGCGGCTGGCGCGTCTGGCCCTCGAGCTGGGCGCCGACGTCCCCTTCTTCCTGGAGCCGCGGCCGGCACGGGTGTCCGGGGTGGGCGAGGTGGTGGAGCCGCTGGCGGGGTTCCCTCCGCTCCATTTCCTGCTCGCCACGCCCGGTCCGCCCCTGGCCACGGCCGCGGTCTACGAGGCCTTCGATGGCTCCGGCGCCGCGTTGACGCCGCCCGAGGAAGGCCATACGATCCGGGCGCTTAGCGAGCTCTGGCGGGCACCGGACGCGGGAAGCGGCGCGGCCGTTCCCAAGCCCAGCGCGAAGCCCAGCTGGGAGCGGCTTCTGGTGAACGACCTCGAGCCGGTTGCGTGCCGTCTCCGTCCCGCCATCGGGCCCCTGCTCGGGGCGATCCGGGAGGCCGGAGCCCCCGGGGCCGGGATGTCGGGGAGTGGGCCCACGGTGTTCGGCGTGTTCGAGACGGCGGCGGACGCGCGCCGCGCGCGGGAGCGACTGGCCGATCCTGTCGGGGTGCGGATCGCGGTCGCGGCGGCGCTCGGATCTCCGACGCCCTAGCCTCGGCCTTCGGTCCGAGCCCTGGGGCGTCGTCTAACGGTAGGACAGCGGCCTTTGGAGCCGCCCGTGGAGGTTCGAATCCTCCCGCCCCAGCCCGGTCCGGCCCGGGGCCAGCCAGCGAGGCAAGCGACATGAAGGGAATGAGGCTCTTCGCCGGCAATGCGAACGTCCCGCTCGCGCGCGCCGTGGCCCGCTATCTGGACCACGATCTCGGCAAGGCCGAGGTGGCCACCTTCAGCGACGGCGAGGTGCAGGTCGAGATCCGCGAGAACGTGCGCGGCATGGACTGCTTCGTGATCCAGTCCACCTGCGCACCCGCGAACACCCACCTGATGGAGCTGCTGATCATGATCGACGCGCTGCGCCGCTCCTCGGCGCTGCGCATCACGGCGGTGATCCCCTACTACGGCTACGCCCGCCAGGACCGCAAGTTGGAGCCGCGTGCGCCCATCACGGCGCGGCTCGTGGCCGACGTGATCTCCGCCTCCGGCACCAACCGCGTGCTGTGCCTGGACCTCCATGCCGGCCAGATCCAGGGCTTCTTCAACATCCCCGTGGACAACCTCTACGCCACGCCGATCCTGCTCCCGGTGATGCGCGAGCGCTTCGGGGCCGACATGACCATCATCTCCCCGGACGCGGGCGGCGTGGAGCGCGCACGCGCCTACGCGAAACGTCTGGACGCGCCCATCGCCATCATCGACAAGCGACGTGAGTCGGTGAACGTGGCCAAGGTGATGAACGTCGTGGGCGACGTGGACGACAAGGTGTGCGTCATCGTGGACGACATCGCGGACACGGCGGGAACGCTGTGCGAGGCGGCCCGGGCGCTCAAGGACGCGGGCGCCCGACGCGTGTGCGCCGCCGTCACGCACGCGGTGCTCTCCGGTCCGGCGGTGAAGCGACTGCAGGAGTCGCCCCTCGAGGAGATGATCGTGACCGACACGATCCCGCTTCGCGACGAGGCGGAAGCGTGCGAGAAGATTCACGTGGTCTCCGTGGCTCCGCTGCTGGGAGAGGCCATTCGTCGCATCAACAACGAAGAGAGCGTGAGCTCGCTCTTCATCTAGCTGGGAGAAGGCCGTGGCCGACACCGCACTCACCGTGGAGGTCCGCGCGGGCCTGAAGAAGGGCGCCGCACGCAAGCTGCGCGCCGCCGGGCGCATTCCGGGCGTCGTGTACGGACGGGGCAAGCCGAGCCTGTCCATCACCCTGGATCCGCGCGTCCTGGAGAAGCTGCTCAAGACCAGCGAGCAGGGTCTGAACACGCTGATCGATCTGGACGTGGCCGGGGGCGAGAAGGCCGGCAAGCGCGTGGTGCTGGTGAAGGAGCTCCAGCGCGATCCCGTGCGCGGGGGGCTCCTGCACGCCGACCTCTACGAGGTGGACCTCACCAAGACCGTCGAGGTGGAGGTGCCGATCCACCTGGCGGGTCGGCCCCGCGGCGTGGAGATGGGCGGGATCCTGGACCAGACGCTGCGCGTGGTCGAGATCGAGTGCCTGCCGCGCAACATTCCCGGGGAGATCGAGTTCGACGTCTCCGAGCTCGACATCGGCGACGTGGTGCACGTGCGCGACCTGCCGCTGCCGCCGGACGTGGAGCTGCTGACGGACGCGAACCTGGGCGTGGCCCACGTGGTGCTGCCCGCCGCCGAGGAGGCCGCCGAGGCCGTCGAGGCCGAGGCCGCGCCCGCCGAGGAGGGCGAGGCAGCCGCAGCGGAAGAGGGCGCCGAGGAGAAGGGCGAGGCCCGGCCCGAGAAGGGCGAGAAGAAGGGCGAGTAGGGCCGCCGCGGCGTGAGGCTCGTGGTCGGGCTCGGCAACCCCGGGCGCGAGTACGCGGACACCCGTCACAACGTGGGCTTTCGCGTGGTGGAGCGCTTCGCCGCCCGCCACGGCGTCCGCCTGGACGAGCGGCGCTTCCGCGGCCGCTTCGGTGCCGGGCGCGCCCACGGCCAGGACGTCGCGGTGCTGGAGCCCCTCACCTACATGAACCTCTCGGGCCGCTCGGTGCTCGAGGCGGTGCGCGCCTTCGCGCTGGAGGACCTCGCGCGCGACCTGCTCGTGGTGCTCGACGACGTGGACCTCCCCTTCGGACGCCTGCGCGTGCGGGCGGGCGGCGGCGCGGGCGGGCACAAGGGCCTGGCCGACGTGATCGCACGCCTGCGCCGCAACGACTTTCCGCGCCTGCGCTTCGGCGTGGGCCGCCCGACATCGGGTGAGGAGACGGCGGACTACGTGCTCGCTCCCTTCGATCCCGAGGAGCTGGCCACGCTCGACGCGCGCCTCGAGGAGGCCGCGAACGCCCTGGACGCCCTGCTCGCAGAGGGGGTGGAGGCCGCCATGAACCGCTTCAACGCGGCACCGCGCGCCGCCGGCGAAATCGGGTGAAGGCCGGATCGAGTGTCGCTCGCCGCTGCCGATGGGAGTCGCTAGCGTGACGCTCCGCCCGCCATGAGCAGCGACCCGGACGCCCTCCGCCCCCCGCGGCCCTCGACCCTGGTGGTCCGGCTGACGCGGCCGTTCCTGCGCTTCGTGGAGCTGGAGGCGGCCAGCAGCATCCTGCTGCTGCTCATGACGATCGTGGCGCTCGTCTGGGCCAACTCGCCCTTCCACCACGGATACGAACACCTGAAGCACCTGCCGCTGAGCGTGGGTGCGGGCGACGTCCGGCTCTCGCTGCCGCTCGAGGCGTGGGTGAACGACGCCCTGATGGCGATCTTCTTCTTCGTGGTCGGGCTCGAGATCAAGCGAGAGCTCGTGCACGGCGAGCTCTCCTCCCGGGCGCGCGCCATGCTGCCGGTGCTGGGCGCGGTGGGCGGGATGGTCGTGCCCGCGTCCATCTACGTCGCCTTCCACGCCGGAGGCGAGGCCATGAGCGGCTGGGGCATCCCCATGGCCACGGACATCGCCTTCGCCGTGGCGGCGCTCTCGGTGTTCGGCTCGCGCGTGCCGCCGGGCCTCAAGGTGTTCCTGCTCGCCCTGGCCATCGCCGACGACCTCGGGGCCGTGGCGGTGATCGCGATCTTCTACACCGCGAACCTCTCCCTGGGATGGCTCGGACTCGCCGTCCTGGGCCTGGCCTTCACCTTCGCCATGAACCTCGCGGGCGTGCGAGGCTACGCCTTCTACGTGCTGGTCGGCGCCTTCGTGTGGATCGCCATGCTCCAGTCCGGCGTGCACGCGACGGTGGCGGGCGTGGCGCTCGGCTTCCTGACGCCCACCACGCCCGAGGACCCGACCCAGGAGACGCTGGTCAAGCGCGGCATGCACGCCCTCGATCGCCTGCGCCGCGTGGTCGCGGAGGAGCAGGACCACGGGGGGCACGAGCGCCACCGCGTGCTCCGGGAGCTCCAGGACGTGGGGCGCTCCATCCTCTCGCCGCTCGACCACCTGACCAACGTCCTCCACCCCTGGGTGGCGTTCCTGATCATGCCCCTCTTCGCCCTCACCAACGCCGGCGTGGCCTTCGAGGCCAGCACGCTCTCCGATCCCATGGCCCAGCGCGTGGGTCTCGCCGTGGCGCTCGGGCTGCTGATCGGGAAGCCGGTGGGCATCACGCTCTTCAGCTGGATGGCCGTGCGTATGCGCATCGCCGAGCTGCCGAGGGGGATCGGCTGGACGGCAATCTTCGCCACCGGCGTGCTGGCCGGGATCGGCTTCACCGTGGCGCTCTTCATCACGGCGCTCGCCTTCGAGGACGCCCGCTTCACCGCCGGCTCGAAGATCGGGATCCTGATCGGCTCGGCCATCGCCACGGTGCTCGGGGTCTCGATGCTGGCCCGCACGCTGCCACGTCCCGAGACGGATTGACCGGGTCATAAGCGACAATATTTGAGCCTGAATATCCGGTCAATTCTCTGATTGACCGGTCATTGACCGGGGCGTACACTCGCGTCCATGCGCATCCCCCTGCGGCGCGGCAACGGGCGCTCGGACGCCCTACCGGTCTACCGCCAGATCGCGGAGCACGTGCGGCGGCAGGTCGCCGAAGGCCGCCTGCGCGACGGTGCCCGCCTGCCGCCGATCCGTGCCCTGGCGCGCGAGCTCGGCGTGAACCGCGACACCGTGGCGCTCGCCTACGAGTCGCTCGTAGCCGACGGGCTCGCCGAGTCCACCGTGGGTCGCGGAACCTTCGTGCGGGCGCCCGGGGCGCCGGTCGTGCGCGCCCCCTTCGAGCCCGCCCTCGCCGCGCCCATCGAACGGCTGCTCGAGTTCGAACGCGCCCGCCCGCGCTACGGGGCCGCGGCCCGGAGCGTGCCCCTCCACGCCCTGGTTCCGGACCCCTCGCTCTATCCAGTGCCGGAGTTTCGCCGCGCGCTCTCCCGGGCGCTCGCCAGCGAGGGTGCCGGGCTGCTGGTCTACGGCGGGCCCCACGGCCACCCCGGCCTGCGCGAGACGCTCGCGACCCGGCTCGCCGCCGAGCACGGCATGCGAGCCTCGGCCGAGGAGCTCGTGATCTGCCAGGGTGCGAGCCAGGGCATCGCGCTTGCGCTGCGCCTGTTCGCCGAGCCGGGCGCCGCGGTGGCGGTGGAGGAGCCCACCTATCAGAACGTGCTCGGGGCCCTGGCCGGGCTGGGCCTGCGGCCGGTTCCCATCCCCATGCAGGACGGGGCCCCCGACCTGGCGGCGCTCGAAGCGGTGCTGGCGCGACCGGACGTCCGGCTCTTCTACACCATTCCGACCTTCCACAATCCGCTCGGCACCACCATGCCCACGTCGCACCGGCGCGCGCTGCTGGAGGTGGCGCGCGCGGCGGGCAAGCCGGTGGTGGAGGACGCCTTCGAGGCGGATCTGCGCTTCCGCGGCCGCCCCGTTCCGCCGCTCGCGGCGCTCGACGCCGCGGGCGTGGTCGTGCACCTGGTGTCGTTCTCGAAGTCGCTCTTCCCCGGCTGCCGCGTGGGGGCGATCCGCGCCCACGGCCGGGCCCTGGAGGGCCTTCTGGCGCTTCGCCACGCGAGCGATCTCGGCGGAGCGCTCGTGCTCCAGGCGGCGCTCGGGGAGTTCCTGGCCAGCGGCGCCTACGAGCGTCATCTCGGCCGGCTGCGGCGCGTGCTGCGCGGGCGCTGCGAGACACTCCTCGACGCGCTCGAGCGCGAGCTTCCCGAGGGCGCGCAGTGGACGCGTCCGGAGGGCGGCTACCAGGTGTGGGTGGAGCTCCCGGGCGGCATCGACACGCGCGACCTGCTGGCCGACGCCATGCGCGCCGGCCTGCTCTTCGCGCCGGGCGACCAGTTCCAGCACGACGGCCGGGCCTCGAACGCCCTGCGCCTCACCTACGCCCAGGCCGACGAAGACGCCATCCGGCGTGGCGTCGCGATCCTGGGCGAGGTGGCGCGCGCCCGCCTGGCGGCGGGCGCGGCGGCAGCGACCTCGGGGCCCGCGCCGGTCTAGGAGGAGAGCAGCATGAGCGAACGGACCACCGCCGAGGCCTACGAGCTCAAGGTCGGGCTCGCGGAGATGCTGAAGGGCGGCGTGATCATGGACGTCACCAAGCCGGACCAGGCCAAGATCGCGGAGGAGGCGGGGGCGGCCGCGGTGATGGCGCTCGAGCGGGTGCCGGCGGACATCCGCAAGGAGGGTGGCGTCGCGCGCATGGCGGCGATCGAGGTGATCGAGGCCATCCAGCGCACGGTCTCGATCCCCGTGATGGCGAAGGTGCGCATCGGCCACGTCGCCGAGGCGCGCGTGCTGGAGGCGCTGGGCGTGGACTTCATCGACGAGAGCGAGGTGCTGACGCCCGCGGACGAGGAGCACCACGTCTGGAAGCACGACTTCCGCTCGCCCTTCGTATGCGGCGCGCGCGATCTGGGTGAGGCACTGCGCCGCATCGGCGAGGGAGCCGCGATGATCCGCACCAAGTGCGAGGCCGGCAGCGGCAACATCGTCGAGGCGGTGCGCCATCTGCGTCAGGTGATGGGGGACATCCGGCGCCTCGCCTCGCTCGCGCCCGAGGAGATCCCCACGGCGGCAAAGGAGCTGCGCGCGCCGGTGGACCTGGTGCGGCGCGTGGCCGAGACGGGTCGGCTGCCGGTTCCCAACTTCGCCGCCGGGGGCATTGCCACCCCGGCCGACGCCGCGCTCACCATGTCCCTCGGCGCCGAGGCCAACTTCGTGGGCTCCGGCATCTTCAAGAGCGAGGACCCGGCGGCTCGCGCCCGGGCGGTCGTGCGCGCCACCACGCACTGGAAGGATCCGGCCGAGGTGCTGGCCGCCTGCCGTGGCCTCGGCCGCGCCATGGAGGGCCTGGCCATGGAGACGCTGTCCGAGTCCGAACGCCTCGCAAACCGCGGATGGTGAGATGAAGACCATCGGGGTGCTCGCCATCCAGGGCGACGTGGAGCGGCACGCGCGTGCGCTCGCCGCCACCGGCGCGCGCGCGGTGCCCGTCCTGCGCGAGAAGGACCTGGACGGGCTCGATGCCCTGATCCTCCCGGGCGGCGAGAGCACGACCATCTCGAAGGGGATGGACCGCCTCGGCCTGTGGGAGCCGGTGCGAAGCTTTGCCGGCTCGGGAAGGGCCGTCCTCGGCACCTGCGCCGGGGCCATCCTCCTGGCGCGCGAGGTGGAGAACCACCCCGTGCCGACACTCGGTCTCCTCGACGCCGTCGCCGTGCGCAACGCCTACGGGACCCAGGTGGATTCGTTCGCGGCCCTGGCCGACCCGGGCGCCGCGCCCGGCTTCGAGGGCCTGCGCTGCGTCTTCATCCGCGCTCCCTGCCTGACGCGGCTCGGTCCGGACGTCGAGGTCCTGGTCCGCGTGGACGGGGAGCCGGTCCTGGTCCGTCAGGGCGCCCTGCTCGCCGCCACCTTCCATCCGGAGCTCACCGACGACCCGAGGGTCCACGCCGCGCTCGTCTCCCCGTAGCGCGATTTGCGGGCGGACCGGCCCTCCGGTATCCCTCCCCCCGCAACGGCGCCCCGCCAGGGGCCCATCCACCTCGGCGTCCGGAGCCCGTCGCCCTCGCGCGGCCGCGGGACGTGCCGGACGCCCGGCGCCGTCCCCCGGGACGGCCCGACCGAGAGGAGGCCACGTGCGCGAGTACGAGCTCACGTTCGTCGTCCAGCCCGAGATCTCGGAGGAGGGCCGCGAGGCGCTCATCGCGAAGCTGGGCGGCGTGCTGGAGAAGCAGGGCGCGGCACCCCTCCACGTCGAGGATGCCGGCAAGCGGAAGCTCGCCTACGAGATCCGCGAGTTCCAGAAGGGCCACTACCTGACGCTCCACTTCCTCGACTCGGGCAAGTGCGTGACCGAGGTGGAGCGCGCGCTTCGTCTCGAGGAGTCGATCCTGCGCTACCTGACCGTGCAGATCGACGACCGGGTGACGGATGTGCCCGCGCGCAAGGCCTTCGCCGTGGAGCAGGAGCGCATCCGCAAGGAGCGTGCGGCCGAGCGCGCCGCCCGCGAGGCGGAGGAGCGGGCTGCCCGCGAGGCCGAGGAGCGCGAGCGGGCCGCGGCGCTGGCCGCCCAGGCCGAGGCGGCCTCCGAGGAGCCCCGCGAGGAAAAGGTGGCGGAGGAGCCCGCAGGGGAGGACGAGGAGGCCGCGGAGGAAGAGGCGGCCGGCGCGGAGGACGAGGAGTAGCCCATGGCCGAGACCGAGTTCGAACGACGGCCCGAGCGCGAGCGCCCGGAGCGCGACCGTCCCGACCGGGAACGGCCGGAGCGCGGCGAGCGCGGGCCGCGCGGCGTCAAGCAGCGCCTGCGCGCCAAGGCACGCAAGAAGGCGCGCAAGTCGGGCCGGCGCGGCTTCCTGCGCCGCAAGGTGTGCCGCTTCTGCGCCGACCCCAAGGCGGAGATCGACTACAAGGACCCGAAGGTGCTGCGGTTCTTCGTCACCGAGACGGGCAAGCTGATCCCGCGGCGCATCTCCGGCAACTGCGCCCGGCACCAGCGCGAGGTGGCCCTGGCCATCAAGCGCGCGCGGGTGCTGGCCCTGGTTCCGTTCTCCGTGCGGTCGCTCTAGGCGACGCAGGAGGGGCCGTGAAGCAGATCCAGGTGATCCTTCGAGACGACGTCCCGAATCTCGGCGACGCGGGCGAGCTCGTGCGCGTGCGGCCGGGCTACGCGCGCAACTATCTGCTCCCTCAGGGGAAGGCGACGCTCGCCACCGCCGGGAACCTGCGCGAGCTCGAGCACCACAAACGGGTGATCGAGGAGAAGCTCGCCCGCGAGCAGAAGCAGCTCGAGGCCGAGCGCAAGCGGATCGAGGCCGTCTCCGTCGAGATTGCGGCCCAGGTGGGCGACGAGGGCAAGCTGTTCGGCTCGGTGTCGGCGGCCCAGATCGCGGAGAAGCTCGCCGAGCAGGGGGTCGTGGTGGACCGCCGCAAGGTCCAGCTGGCGGAGCCCATCAAGGAGGCCGGCGAGCACGAGGTTACCGTGCGGCTGCTACGAGACTTCGTCGCCACCGTGAAGGTCAAGGTCGTTGCCGCGACGTGACGAGTTCGTGATATAAGGAAGCAGT
>JBFGJV010000085.1:0-12521 GCA_041577015.1 Myxococcota bacterium | reverse complement strand
CCCACTGCACCCCCTGCCGCGTCCGGGGCCACCTCCTGCACGGCGGCGACGAAGCGCTCCAGGGAATCGGCCTGGGTGGCGTCCCCGCGCGGCACGACCTGGACGCGCGCACGCCCGTCCGGCGCCAGGTAGCGCCTGCGAAGCTGCGGGGGAAGGTCCGCGAGCTCCACCGGCTCGGCGCCGAGCGCGCGGTCGAGCCGCGCCAGCCACTCCGGCAGCTCCCCGAGGAGCCGCGCCTCGAGCCCCGCCACGGCCCGCTCCGGATCGGCCTCGGCCGCCAGACGGGCACGCGCGGCGGCGGCGGCGGCGGCCAGGCGATGCAAGCTCGCGCGCAGCCGCGCCTCCGGCTGCGCGCCCGCGAGACGCCGCTCGATCGCGCCCTCCAGCTCGCGGAGCGCGCGCTGCGTCGCCTGGGAGTCGGGTCCCGACGCCGCCGCCGGGGCGAGCGGGCCGAGGAAGAGCGCCACGTCCCCGAGCAGCTCGAGCTTCTCCTCCTGCTCCTGCGGCACGAAGTCGTCCAGGGTGAGCACCCGCTCCACGGGCTCCAGACGCTCCAGGCGTCGGGCGAGGCCGCGAGCCTCCTCGAGATCCGCGGCGACCAGCTCGGCGGTCCAGGGCGTGGCGCCGGGCTCTTCGAGCAGCACCTGCATGGCACGGACCGACTCCGCGTCGGGATCGCGCACATTCAGAGGATTGGCGTCGAAGCGAACCCGGGGGAGCAGCAGGATGGCACCGATCGCCGCCGCGGCGGTCACGGCCAGCACCAGCCTGGGCCGGCGCAGCGGAAGTGTCGGCATCCAGCGCACCCACAGCCAGGCGGGCGGGATGGCCGCTCGCGCGCCTCGCGGCATCAGACCGAGCAGCGCCGGAAGCAGGGTGAGCGTGGCGACCAGGCTCAGGAACATGCCCGTACCCGCGATCACGCCGAGCTCGGCGACTCCGGCGTAGTCGGTGGGCACGAAGGCGTAGAAGCCGATCGCCGTGGTGAGGGCGCAGAGGATCAGGGAGCTGCCCACGCTGGTTCCACTGGCGCGCAGGGCGCGCGCGGGACCCTCGCCGCTCACGCGCAGCTCCCGGTAGCGCATGGCGAAGTGGATGCCGAAGTCCACGCCGAGCCCGGTGAAGAGCACCGCTCCGTTGATGGAGATCAGGTTCAGGTGCCCCACCGCCGCGGCGGCGAAGCCCATGGTCCAGGTGAGGCCGCAGGCGAGGGTGACCACGATGGCGCCCGCCGTACGCAGCGAGCGCAGCGACTCCCAGAGCAGAGCCGCCACCAGCACGAAGGCGGCGATGCCGGCCCAGAACGCCTGGCGCCGCACGAGCTGCATCTCCTCGGCGGAGAGCGCCGCGTCGCCCGTCACCCGGACGCGCAGGTCCGCCGCGTCGCCAGCCGCCACCTCCTCCGCCGCGCCGCGTATCGCCTCAAGCGCCGGTGCGGCTGCATCGAGACGCGTGGGGTCGAGCCGGGGCCGGACGAGCACCACGCGGCGCGGGCTGGAGGGGCCGAGGTCGGAGCCCAGCGCCCAGCTCTCCCACGAGAAGGACGCGCCCGTCGCACCGTCGCCGGCGAGCGCGATGGAGAACTCCTCGAAGGTGGCGGGAAGATCCAGCGCGGCGAAGGCGGTCTCGTCCAGGTGCTCCACCGCCCGCTCCAGCAGGGCGAGCAGCGTCGGCAGGCTCGGATCCCGGGCGAGCTCGGCCAGGAAGGGCTGGGCCGCGGCCAGCCGGTCCGCCAGCTCCTCGAGCTCCTCGACGTCCAGATACAAGAGACCGTTGCGCTCGAAGAACGGCCCGCCGCCCGGGACGAACACCTCGTGGAACAGCTCCCGGTGCGCCTCCAGACGCTCGGCCAGGGCGTCCGCGGCCCGCGAGGCCCGGGCGGGCGAGGACGCCTCCACGAGCACGGCCAGGTTGTCCTCGGCGTCGGGAAAGGCCTGCGCGAGCTGCCGGGCCTGGACGCGGAACGGAAGCTCCGGCGAGAGCATGACGTCCGTGTCGGCGTTCACGCCGAGCTCGCGGGAGGCGTAGAAGAGACTCACGGCGGTCAGCGCCAGGCAGGCGAGGATGGCGAGGCCGGCCCGCCGCCGCGCCGCGTCCACCCAGGCCGCCGCGACGCGGCCGAGCAGGGCGTCGAGACGATCGTTCACGACGCCGTTGCTCCGCTAGACTGGGCCTCGCCGTGGCGAGGGACCGGGGAGAGGCGAGCCGAAGGGCGACCGGGCGCATGCTCGGCGCCGCGGTCTTCGTGCTGGTCACCGCAGCCGCCGCGGGCGCCCAGCCGTCCGTCCAGAGCGACCATGCCCGGGCGGTCGTCGACGCCTTCCACGCCGCACTCCTCGGCGTGATGCGGGAGGCGGAGACGCTCGGCTATGCGGGGCGCCAGGAGCGCCTCGATCCGGTCATCCGCCAGAGCTTCGATCTTCCCCTGATGGCCCGCAAGGCGGCAGGCCGACATTGGAAGAAGCTGGAGGAGGCGGACCGGCGTCGCTTCGTGGACGTCTTCTCCCGCCTCGCGGTCACCAACTATGCCGCCCGCTTCGACGGCTGGTCGGGCGAGCGCTTCGAAACGCTCGAAGCGGCCCCCGCTGCCCAGGAGACGCTGATGGTCCAGACGCAGCTGGTCAAGAGCGACGGCGAGCCGGTGCGGCTGGACTATCGGCTCCGCCGCGTGCGGGACGGCTGGCGCATCTTCGACGTGTTCCTGGACGGAACCATGAGCGAGGTGGCGCTACGCCGCGCCGAGTACTCCTCGATGATCCGCCGAGAGGGCTTCGAGGCCCTGCTCCAGGCCATCGAGGACAAGATCGTCCAGCAACGCGACGCGGCCTCCTAGGAGCCTGACCCGAGGGTCGGACTCCTAGCCGGGGTCCCGGTCGTCCTCGTCTGGGGTCTCGTCGCGAAGCTCCCCGCGGATCATCTGCTCACGGCTCATGAGGTAGGCGCTCCGCAGCGCCGCATAGAAGTCCACCGACGAGCGCTCCAGCTCCTCCAGCTCGACCAGCACGGCCTCGCGCTGCGCCACGCCGCCGGTGGAGGCGAGCAGCAGCCTGCCTCCGGGCGTGAGCAGCCCGGTGTCGGGGCGAAGGGCCACGTCGACGACCTGGCCGACGGCGTCGCGCAGCGTGCTCGGCCCGAGGAGAGGCAGCACGAGGTAGGCGCCGCGCCCCACGCCGACCCGGGCGAGCGTCTGGCCGAAGTCGCTCTCGTGCCCGTCGATGCCGAGACGCGTAGCCACGTCCAGGATGCCGCCGACGCCGGCCGTGGTGTTGACGACGAAGCGCCCGCCGCTTCCGAGCGCACGGCGCGGACGCAGCTGCAGCAGGTCGTTCACCATCACGACGGGCTCGTTCAGGTTCTCGAAGAAGTTGGTGACGCCGCGCTTGCCGACCTCGGGCACGGCCCAGCCGTAGAAGCGGGCCACCGGCTCGAAGAGGAAGCGGTCGAAGACCCGGTTCGCACCGAACACGCCGCGGTTCATCGGCTCCAGGGGATCGCTCTCGTCGAGGCCGGAAGCCTCCTCCTCCAGCTCGAGCAGCAGCTCGTCCTCGAACTCGTCCCCGAACTCGTCCGCGACCGGGATCTCCTGCGAGGGCTGCTCCTCCCCGGCTGGATCCGCGGCCGGGAGCGCCTCCCCCGGCTCCGCGCGCGCCGCTTCCGCGCTCTCTGCCGGTCGCGACGCCCCGGCCGCCGCCGCCTCCTCGGACGCGGCCCCCAGCGGCGCGCCGATTCCCAGCATCGCCAGCACCGGGAGCGCGCACAAGCACCGAAGCGCCACCGCCAGCGTGGTCTCCTCCCCCACCTCCGGGGCTATGCCGCCCGAGCGGCGTGGCCACCGCGGCGCGGATCTCCGCCAGCATCGCCCTGGGGCGCTGCCACGTGGACGCCGCCGAAGTAGACGTCGCGCACGGGCCAGACGTTCACGTCGCCTCGGCCTCGGAGGGCGTCCAGAGCCGCCGGCCCCAGACCGGGCTCCACCTGCACGCGGCCGCCGTCCCAGTGGATGCGGGGTGCCTCCACCGCCGAACGCGCATCCATGCCGAAATCCACCACGTTCGAGATCACCTGGAGCAGCGCGGTCCGGATGCGCTTGCTGCC
This sequence comes from Myxococcota bacterium, assembly GCA_041577015.1. Taxonomy (GTDB): domain Bacteria; phylum Myxococcota_A; class UBA9160; order UBA9160; family PR03; genus JBFGJV01. The sequence goes on along the minus strand of JBFGJV010000085.1, from coordinate 8,426 downwards.
GCCGCTGCCCAGGGCGAGCGCCACGCGACCGTCCCGCAGCAGCAGCGAGGGCGACATCATCGATGCGACCCGGTCTCCGGGCGGACTGGCGTGGAACCCTTCCGGGTGGAGATCGTCCTCCCCGAGCATGTTGTTGAGCATGACGCCCGTACCAGGGATCACGTAGCCCGACGCCTCTCCGTTGGACGTCGTCATGCTGGCGACGTTCCCCTCGACGTCGCACACGCTCACGTGCGTCGTGCCGCGGCTGGCGCGGCGGACCCGACGCAGGCTTCGCGCCAGCTCCTCCTCGCCCGGCTCGCCCTTCCCGAAGTCGAAGCGCTCCCGGAGGCGGTCCACCTCCTGCATCACCAGCAACAGGGTCGTGACGTGGTGGGCGGAGCCGAAGGCAACCGAATCCATGGGGCGCGCCTCCAGCAGGCGCAGCGAGAGCGCGAGCAGCGACCCACCGAAGGAGGGCGGAGGGTTGGTGAGCAGGGTGGTGTCCCGGTAGCCGGCGCGGAGCGGCGAGCGCTCGACCACGCGATAGGCGGCGAGGTCGGCCTCGGTGAGGAGCCCGCCCCCGTCCCGCATCTCCCGCGCCATGTGCCGGGCCAGCCCTCCCTCGTAGAGCTCACGGTCGCCCTCGCGGGCCAGCAGCTCCAGGAACCCGGCCAGATCCGGGTTGACGTAGCGGTCGCCCGCTTCCAGGTAACGGCCGTCGGGCTCGAACAGCGCGCGCCCGGCGGCCGTCAGCGTCAGGATCGGGCGGAGCAGACGCAGGAAGTAGGCCTGCTGCTCCTCGAGGACGACGCCCTCCCGAGCCAGCTCCACGGCCGGCGCCAGCACGTCCCGCAGTGGAAGGCGTCCCAGCTGCGCGTGCACGTGCAGGAAGCCGCGCACGTTGCCGGGAACCGCGGCCGAGCCGAGCCCGACGTTGAAGACCTGCGCCGAGGCCGGAAACTCCACCGTCACCGGCAGGAAGTGCGGCTCGAGCTCGCCCGGCGGGAGCCCCCGCCCCGGCGTGTCCACGAAGAAGTCGAAGAGCCGCGTGCGTCCCGAGGCCAGGTGCGCCAGCAGGAACCCGCCCCCACCCAGGCTGGTGAGCGCCGGCTCCGCCGCCGACGACGCGCACCCGGCCGCCACCACCGCGTCGAAGGCATTACCACCGGCTGCAAGCGTCCGGCACGCCGCCTGCGTGACGCACCGGTGACCGCTCGCCACGACTCCCCTCATCGGGTCGGAGAACCTACCATAGCGTCGTGAGCTCCGTGGCCGACGACGTGCTCGCGTTCCATCGCGAGTGCGTGGTCCTCGATCTCCACATCGACACCCTGCTGTGGGTGCGCATGCTGGGCTACGACCTGGCCCGCCGACATCGCAATCGCCTGCCCGGCTCGCCCTTCGCCTGGCACCTGGACCTGCCCCGCGCGGCCGAAGGCGGCCTGGACGTCGTGGTGTTCGGCCTGGTGATCAATCCCGACCGGGTGCGACCGGAGCTGATCGCTCCGCTCAAGCTCCTGGCCCGCATCGAGCGCGGGCGCGGCGCGGCGCAGACCTTGGAGACCCTGGATCTGCTGCGCCAGGCGGGGGAGCGCCATCCGGATCGGCTGGTCTTCGCGCGCAGTGGCACGGAGGTGCGCAAGGCCGTCGCCGACGGGAAGCTGGCGGGGCTGGCCTGTCTGGAGGGATCCCAGGGGATCGGGGCGAGCCTCGACGCCCTGGAGCGCGCCTACGAGCGAGGCCTGCGCATGCTCGGCCTGGTCCACTTCCAGGCCACCGAGGTGGGGCATCCGATGACCGCCCGCGAGTTCGACGGCCAGGGCCTCACGGAGTTCGGCCACGACCTCGTGGCCGAGCTGGAGCGGCTCGGCGTCATCGTGGATCTGGCGCACCTGAACGCGGCGGGCGTGGACGACGCGCTCGCCACGATGAAGCGCCCCTTCGTGGTGAGCCACACCGCGTGCCGCGCGCTCCACGACGTCTCCCGCAACCTGACGGACGAACAGATCCGCCGCGTGGCCGCGCGAGGGGGCGTGATCGGCCTGGCCTTCGGCCGGGATTTCCTGGGCCGGGGTGGACTGTCGCGCCTGCTGGATCACGTCGACCATCTGGTGCGGGTGGGCGGCGTCGAGACGGCCGCCCTGGGCAGCGACCTGGACGGCGCCATCGTGCCCGGGCGGGGCCTGGGCGACGTCACCGTCTACCCCCGCATCACCGCCGGGCTGCTGGCACGCGGCCACTCGCGCGACGCCGTGCGCAAGATCCTGGGCAAGAACGCGCTGCGCGTGCTGACGGACGTGCTGGGCTGACTACTCGGGGAGCTCCAGCACGAGGTTCCGCTTCGGAAGGCGGCCCACGGGGAGCCGCTTGACCAGCCTCCGCTCGTGCGCGTCGATCACCGCCACCTCGCCCGCCTGCGAGAGCGCGACGAAGGCGTGCCGCCCGTCCGGCGGAAACGTCAGCCAGTAGCCCCTGGCCGGGAGCCGGATCGCGGCGGCCTCCGGGAAGCCCGGCGCGAGCGCGTGAACCGTGAGAACGTCCCCGCACGTGGACCAGAGCTCCGAGCCGTCGGGCCGGATCGCCAGGCCGTGGCAGCGCTTGAGCCCTCCCGGCCCGATCCATCCGAGGCGTACCGGACGCACGAGCAGCCAGCCGAGGGGTGTGGCGTGCTCCACCGTGGCGACCACGCGGCGGTCCCCTACGTCCGCCACCTGGAAGCCGTTCAGGCCGTCCACGTGCTGGTAGAGCCGCGTGCCGTCGGCCGAAAGCGCGGCCGGGCGCACGGAGTCGGCGAAGGGAATCGTACCCACCACCTCGTGGCCCGCGGCGACGTCGACGATCGTGACGGCTCGAGGCGCTCCCATGGGCGAGAGGAACACGAAGCGGCCGTCTCGCGACGCCGTGGTGTTGTGGGGACGGCCTCCGGTGTGAAGCTTCTTCAGCAGCTTCCGCTCGCGCGCGTCCACGACCCAGTAGTCGCCGTCCCGGCACGGCACGTAGATCCAGCGGCCGTCGGGCGTCGTGGCGAGCTGGTGAGGCTCGCGCCCCACCTGCATCCGGTGCTCGACGCGGTGCGTGCGGGGATCGATCCACAGCAGCTCCCCGTGTGGATCTCCGTTCCGCTCCAGCGAGACGTACACGACGCGGAAGTCGTCCGGGGCCGCAATGCCGTGCGGATGTGGGCCCACCGGGATGCGATCCACCACGCGAAGCGCGCGCACGTCGATGACGTGGATGTCGTCGCCCGCGGAGTTGGTCTGCCAGAGCCGCGCTCGGGGCTCCGCCATCGCGTGGAGAGACCACGCCAGGCCGAGGACCAGGAACGCGAGGCAGCGCGCCGGGCTCACCCCTCTCCCAGGGCCAGGCGGCCGGTCAGATCGTCCACGAACTGCCGGGCGGTGCGCCCCGAGCGGCTGGACCGATCCAGCGCAAAGCGCAGCGCCTCGCCGTGCAGCCGCTCCCGGGGGACGTCGAGACCCGCCTTCGCGGCGTAGCGCTCCACGACGGCGAGGAACGTGGCCTGGTCGAAGCCGTAGAAGCCGAGCACGAGTCCGAAGCGATCGGCCAGCGCCAGCTTCTCCTCGAGCGCCTCGCCCAGATGCAGCTCGCCCGCCTCGTCCAGCGCCGCCGCCCGGTTCTCCGCCATCCGCTCCGGAAGCAGGTGACGCCGGTTGCTGGTGGCCGCGATGCGCACGTTCTCCGGCGGCGCCTCCAGGCTGCCCTCGAGCGCCGCCTTGAGCTCCCGATGGCCCGGCTCGCCCTCGTCGAAGGAGAGGTCGTCGCAGAACAGCAGGAAGCGCTGGGGAGAGCCCCGCAGCGCCGCCAGCACCTCGGGCAGCTGGATCAGGTCCTGCTTGTGCACCTCCACCAGGCGAAGGCCGCGCGCGGCGAAGCGCGGCAGCAGCCCCTTCACCGCGGAGGACTTGCCCGTTCCCCGCTCCCCGTGCAGCAACACGTGGTTGGCGGGAAGGCCACGTACGAACTGCTCGATGTTGCGAAGCAGCCGTTCGAGCGGACGATCCACGCCCACCAGGTCGTCCAGATCCACCGCGTGCGGCCGGGCCACCGGCACCAGCCGGCCGGGCCCGTGGCGGGTGTCCCAGCGGAAGGCGGTGTGACGGCGAAGGAGCTCCGGGTCGGGCGCGGCTCCCGTGTGGCGCGCCAGCCAGGTCTCGGAGAGGGCGAGAACGCGGTCCAGTCGCCCCAGGATGGAGCCGAGTCGGAGCACGACGCCAGTGTAGCGGTGCCGGGCGAAGACTAGACTGCGGTCATGGCCTCGGCGCATCCCGCCCTGCGGCCCGCGTGCCAGCCGGCGTCGTGACAGGCGAGACGCCGAGACGTCCGCTGCCGGAGGTGGGCCTCTGCTCGGTGTGCCGCTGGGCGAGGCGTCAGCCGAATGCGCGCGGCAGCGTGTTCTGGCGCTGCGGGCGCGCCGAGCTCGACCCACGCTTCCTGCGCTACCCGCCGCTCCCGGTGCGGGAGTGCGAGGGCCACGAGCAGGCCGAGTGCTAGCATGGGGCGCGGAGGTCACGCCGGTGGAGCGCTGGTTCATCCTGTCGGCGATCGGCGCGGACCGGCCGGGACTGGTGGCCGAACTGGCGCAACTGATCCTCGAGTGCGACGGCAATCTCGAGGATTCCCGCATGACGATCCTCGGCACCGACTTCGCCGTGATCCTGCTGTGCTCCTCCACGGCCGCGGACGCCGGCGACCGTCTGGCGGTGGGGGCCAAGCGCCTGGAACGTGAGCACGGCTTGACCATCTTGCTGCGCCATCTGGAAGCCGGGCCGCGACCGGCCGTCCCGGCGCCCGGGCATCGGCTGTTCCGCATGCAGGCGGCCGGAGAGGACAAGGCGGGCATCGTGGCCGGGCTGTGCCGCGTGTTGGCGGAGCACGGTGTCAACATCGCGGAGCTCGCCACGCGCAGCCGACCGGGTCCGGGCGGATCGCCCCACTACGAGATGACCCTCGCCCTCGAGGTACCGGGGCGGACCGACCCGCAGGCCTTGCGCGCCGCACTGGAGCGCGAGGCGGACCGCCTGGTGATCGACCTCTCCCTCGCGCCGGCCTGACCCAACGCGGTCAGGTCCCGGCCCGCTCGGGCTCCGACGCACGCAGGTGGGCCCAGCGGTCCGGAAGCGGGCGGCCCGCCACGTGCAGCAGGACCTCCAGGAAGCGGTAGGTCAGGCCCCACACGACCGGGCCCTCGCCGCGGCCCACGGCGATGCCGGGGTAGTGCACCAGCCCCCCTTCGCGGCGCAGGGTGTGATCGATGTGACGGTGCGGGTCCAGGATCTCGGCCACCGGAACCCAGAAGGCCGCGCGCACCTCGTGATTCAGCAGCGGCGGCGGCGGCGCGTCGTCGAAGGCGTAGACGAAGGCGGAGATCACGAGCGGGACGGGACGCCCGGCGTGGCGTCCCGGCAGGTCGTCGAGACGCCCGAGCAGACGAGTCCGATCCAGCGCGAGACCCACCTCCTCGTGTGTCTCCCGCTCTGCGGCATGACGCGTGCTGGCATCCTCCGCCTGCATCCGCCCGCCGGGGAACGCCATGTGCCCGGACCACGGGTCGCCGGAGCGTCGGGCACGCTCGATGAAGAGCAGCTCGGGCACGGCGCCGCGCTGGCGCAGCACCAGCGCCACCGCGGCACGCGCCGCGTCCGGCGGCGCCAGCACCTCGGGCCGGTGGTCGGCGAGGGCGCGTCGGATCTCGTCCAGGCTGAGCACGGATTCGAGGATAACCGCTGCGCTCCTCGTTGCGTGGCGGCATCAAGGCGCCCGTGCGGCGTCTTCGCGGCCGCCCCCCACGAGCGGGTCGTGGAGCCAGAGGCGGCGCCGCGGGTAGTCGAAGCGAACCACGAAGCGGCGCAGCACCTCCACGCCGATCACCGAGTCGCTGCGGCCGGCCTGGTTCTGGAAGCCGCGCGGAGCCACGAGGACGGGAACGTCGCGTTCCTGGAAGGAACCCAGCAGCAGGCGCCCCACCCGGGCCGGCTCGAGACGCACGGATCCGTACACGGTCTCGCCCTCGAAGGCCTGGTCCGGGTCGGAAGCGACCTTGGCACGCTCGGCCCAGCGCCCCGAGAGGATCGCCGTGCCCTGCGCGCCGGTGTCCAGCAGGAACGGCATGGTGGTGCCGTCCACCTCGGCCTCGATGGTTGGGGTGTTGCCGTGTAGCTGGAACCCGAGCACCGCCGAGCGCGCGTCCGACGCTCGCTCGGGCACCTGGTAGCGCTCCGGGTCGAGGAAACGCACCCGCACCGCGTGAAAATCGATCTCCACCACGTAGCGCGACAGGAAGTCGCCGCCCAGGAAGACGTACTCCCAGCCCGTGCGCGCGGCCGTGTCGCTGGAGGAGGTGTCCACCAGGAGCTGGAGGTCCCTGCCCAGCACCGTCTTCCTGCGATAGGGGCTCGACTTGAGCCGACGCACGCTCAGGCCCAGCTCGCGCGCGGCGCGGGGCGTGGCGTAGGAGTGGCTGGCCCCGGTGTCGAGCAGGACGCGCAGGGGCCGCCCGCCGGAGGCGGCCAGGTCGATCACGACGCGGTTGGGCTCGGTCGCGGCCAGGATCGGAAGCTCCGCGAGCACCGCGTCCGCCGCCGGCTCGTCCGCGTCGGACGGCCCCGCGCCCGGGAGCCCGAGCGCCAACACGAGGACCCAGCCGGCACGGGAGCCGCGTCGTGCCCTCCGGCTCACGCGGCGTCCTCCGTGGACTCGGTCGCGCAGTCCAGGTCCACGCGCACGAGTCGCTCCCGAACGCCCCCGGCCTCGCGTCTCCGCTGTCCCAGCACCAGCGTCGTGGCGTCCGGAGCCAGCGCGATCCCGGTGATTTCGCCCCAGCCCTCGATCTCCTGCAGTGCGGGCGACGCCTGCGCTCCGACCTCCACCGGGCCCGCTCGGACGCCACCCGGCCCCAGGAGCGGCGCGCGTCGGGAGCGCCAGGTTGCCCAGGGGCCCAGCAGGAAGCCGAGCCGAGCGGGGAGCCAGGCCGCCGAGCCGGCCTCCACGTCGCCCGTGCGCGCCAGCCATCCTCCGTCCGCGTTGAAGTCGGCGCCGTAGCCGGCGTCTGCGCCGAGCCCACGCCGCGCGCCGGTGGCCGGGTCGAGCAGGACGAGCTCGAGGGGGGCGAGGGGATTGCCGTGCGCCACGACGAGCGAGCGAGCGTCCGGCGACCACGCCAGGGGCGCAGCCCAGGCCGCTCCCGCCGAGAAGAGCACGCTCGTACCGCCGAGGATGATGCCCCCGTGACCACTGCGGATCGAGCCTCCCACCACCGCGTGACGGCCCCGGCCGGCGTGCGACCAGACCAGCATCGCCGCCTCGGGCCCGAACACCGGACGCGAATCGATGCCGGGCTCGATGGTGAGACGACGCGAACGCCGGCCGGGAAGCTCGGCCGCGCCGGCCACCACGTGGATCTCCGCGTTCGCCGGATGCCGCCAGGTGGCGTGTCGGTCGGTCTCGAAGGCGACCAGACGATCGCCCGCGCCCGGCGCGGGACGCACGTTGTTGCCGCTCTCGCCGCAGGTCCAGCAGGAGACCTCGCCGCTCGCGAGCTCCAGCCGATGGATCTGCCGCCTTCCGTGCGCGTCGTCCGCGTCGAACCAGAGCCGACGCGCTTCCGCCCCGAAGCGGGGATGCGCGCCGCGCGCGAGCAAGGTCTCGACGCGTCGCGGTCTGGGCTTGCATGCGGGCAGCAGCCGCGTGGCCACCTTCGCATCCAGGTCGAAGAGCGCATCGGCGCGCGCCTCCGGCACGGGCGTCACGCCCGCGTCGAGCTCGGCGGCGAGCGTGTTCCACACCCCCAGCACCAGGGCAGCGAACGCCACCGCGACGACGCCGCGGAGCAGGGGACGAGCGCGCGCCGTGGAACGCGCCGCGCGCGCGAGCGCGAAGACGACGACGAAGACGATCACGGCCAGGGACACCTGCGGGCCCGGCTCCAGCGGGAGCAGGATCGCAGCCAGCGCCGGAAGCGCGGCCCACCCCAGCGACACGGCCCCCGCCAGGCGTCGCGGTGCGTCGAAGACCGCGGCGCGCCGAGCCAGGAGCGCGGTCGCCAACGCCAGCAGCGTCGCGCCGGCGGCCGCGGAGGCGGCGATCACCGGGGGCGTCGGCTGCTCGAACCAGGCGAAGGCGGCGAGGGCTCCGAGCGGGAGGGCCGACAGGAAGCTCCAGAGATGCCATCTCACCTTTCGCCTCGTCCTCCCGGGCCGATGGTACCATCGCGCGGTGGCGGACGACGCCGGACGCCGGCGGCTGCAGGCACAGCTCGAGCTCCGGGTCTCGGATCCGCGGGTGCGCGCCGCCATGCTCGCCACGCCGCGCGATCTCTACGTGCTCCCCGAGTGGACGGACGAGGCGTGGGACGATCGCGCCCTGCCCCATCTGGAGGGTCAGACCATCTCGCAACCGAGCATGGTGGCGATCATGCTCGATGCGCT
>JBFGJV010000084.1:0-12576 GCA_041577015.1 Myxococcota bacterium | reverse complement strand
TCCCAGGCCCAGCAGACCGTGGACCAGGAGGGTCGCGCCGTCACCCTGGAGGCCAAGGGACGCCACGACCCCTGCGTCCTGCCCCGCGCCGTTCCCATGGTGGAGGCGATGGCCTGCCTGGTGCTCGCGGACCACTGGCTGCGCCAGCGCGCCCTGGACTCACTCCCGCGCTGAGGGCCGCCGGCTAGCCCTCCGCCAGCAGGCGCGCGAGGTCGCCGTGCACCTCGAGGCCGGCATTCCGCCCCGTGCCGGCGAAGAGCGTCCGCCCGGCGCGATCCGAGAGCCGAACCTCCACCGAGGAGGTGAGGGTCTCGTCCACGCGCCGGTGCATCTCGGTGCGAGACGGCCCCACCAGCGGCGCGCCCGGGGCGCGTGTGGCGCGGAGCTCGAGCCGCAGGCGCCGGTCGCGCAGGGACCAGAGCACGTGCCCATCCGCGATCTCCAGCGTCTCGGTGCGGGCGCCCGTGTAGGTGGCGAAGCGGTGCAGACGACCCTGGTGCCACAGGCCCACGATGAAGCCCCGGAACGCGCGCCGGATCCACGGGATCATGGCGATCGAGGCGGTGAGGGAGATCCCCGGCTCGCCGAAGTGGTTGGTCTGCATCCAGACGTAGGCGGAGGGGAAGGCGCGGCCCCAGTCCTTCTCCACGTAGCCGCGCCCGCCGCTCCAGTCCACGCGCTGCCCGCCCAGCTCGAGCCCGCCGTCGAGGGCGTGGTCGAGGCTCACGACGCCGTGGTAGCACTCCATGAAGGGGACCCACGCGTACCAGCCCATGATGCCGGGTGCGTGCAGACGCACGGGCCAGGGCTGGAAGGCGGAGAAGTGCACGGCTCCCCGGAGGCGGCCTTCCCCCTCTCCCAGGTCGAGCTCGAGCGAGCTCGTGCCGAAGCGGGACTTCCCGACCCGCACCTCCAGGCGATCCGGGGCGGCCTCGAACTCCTGCGCCGGGTAGCGGTGGTACCGGGCGCGTCCGGTGGTGCCGTCCAGCACCTGCACGAAGGCGTGACGCGACGCGGGGTCGGCGCCCAGGAACACGCCCGGGATCACCGCGAGACGCTGGCGGCCGGCCGCGTCCACCAGCTTGTAGTACCAGCCCTCGAACCACGGCGGACGCCGTCCACGTCCCTGAAAGCGCTCGGGATGGAGGGTGTCGCGCCAGCGCCCCACGTGCGGATCAGATCGAGCGGCCGACGGCCTTCCAGTAGCGGTCGCGCAGCTCGCGCTTGAGGAGCTTGCCCGACGGGTTGTAGGGCAGCTCGTCCACGAAATCGATCGTGCGGGGGCGCTTGTAGTCGGCGAGGTTGTCCGCCAGGAAGTCCTTCAGCTCCTGCTCCGTCAGACGCTCGCCTTCCCGGAGCTGCACCACTGCCTTCACCTCCTCACCCCACTCCTCGTTGGGAACGCCGATCACGGCGCAATCGTAGATGGCGGGGTGGTTGCGCAGCTCCTGCTCGATCTCGGCCGGATAGATGTTGACGCCCCCCGAGATGATCATGTCCTTCTGGCGATCGACGATGTAGTAGAAGCCTTCCTCGTCCACATAGGCCATGTCGCCGACCGTGAAGAAGTCGTCGCGCCTGGACTCGTCGGTGGCCCTCTTGTTCTTGTAGTAGCCGGAGATGATCATCGGATTGCGCACGTAGAGGGTTCCGACCTCGCCGGCCGGGAGCTCGCGGCCATCCTCGGCGAGGATCTTGATCTCGTTGCCGGGGCAGACCTTTCCGCACGAGCCCGGCTTCCGCAGCTGGTCCTCGGGACCGATGATGGTGTTGATGGCCGTCTCGGTGGAGCCGTAGAACTCGTACACGCAGGGGTTGGGAAAGATCTCGACCACCTTCTGCTTGAGCGGATACGGGAACGGCGCCGCCCCCACGATCAGGCTCCTCATGCTGGAGAGGTCATAGCGCCGCAGCACCTCCGGCGGGAGCGAGGCGATGCGGTTCAGCATGGTAGGCACCATGAAGGTGGAGGTGATGCGCTCGTCCTGGATCACGCGGAGCGTCTCCTCGGGGTCGAAGCGGCCCTGCACCACGACGCAGCCGGCCAGCAGGTGGGTGATCCCGGCCATGGCCGGCGGCGCGGAGTGGTAGAGCGGACACACCAGGAGGTGGCGGTCCCCGGGCTGGTAGCCGAAGCCCTGCACCACGCCGATCGTGAACTCGCGCAGCGCCTGCATCATGCGGGGATCCGAGGCGTCGCGGAAGGCACCCTTGGGGCGACCGGTGGTGCCGGAGGTGTAGATGATCGACGAGCCGGACCGCGCCTCCGCCAGCAGCTCCTCGCGGCGGCCCTGGTCGATGGCGTCCTCGAAGGCGGTGGCCTTGGGAAGCGCGCCCTCGCGCGCCGCACCCGATCCCACCATCAGGAAGGCATCCTCCGCGACCTTCGGCATCTGCGAGCGGGCCGCGTCCAGTCGCGGGGCGAAGCGGTCCTCGCACACCACCAGCTTCGCGTCCGAGTTGTCCACGATGTAGGCCGCCTCGGGGCCGGTCAGGCGATAGCCGATGGCGACGGGCACCGCGCCCAGCTTCTGGAGCGCGAAGGCGAGGTCGTAGAACTCGGAGCGGTTGTGCATCATCCACGCCACGCGGGCGCCCTTCCCCACCCCGAAGCGGTCGCGCAGCGTGGTGGCCAGGCGCGCGGCGCGCTCCTCCCACTCGCGCCAGGTGAGGCGCCGCTCGTCCTGCACCAGGGCCTCTCCGTCGGGATTCTGGCGGGCGGCGAAGTCGAGGGTTCCAGGAGTCGGATCGGGCATGGGGGGGCTCCTCGGCGATGAACCCACCGAGTGTACCCGAGCCGCTCCGCCGCGGGGCTCACGGCAGCAGGACGAAGCCCATCACCGCCGCCAGCGCCCCGGCCAGCAGGGCGCCGACCCCCAGCGCCCCGTGCAGGTCGCGGGACGCCCCGGCGCCGCGCTCGAGACGGCGACCCAGGACCGCCGCGGCCAGGAACAGCGCCGCGGCCAGCACGCCGAACAGGGCGTGGACCGTGCCGAAGGGCACCCGGCCGCGCAGCAGCGCCATGGAGAGGGGCCCGCCGAGAAAGCCCAGCAGCGCGAGCGTCACGGTCGTCTTCCCGAGCCGCAGGTGCCGGCCGCGCTCGGCCCGGCGCGGTGCGCGGGCGCGCCGGGCGCGTCTCAGGCGCAGACCCAGGCGCAGGGTCAGCGCCGCCAGGAGGAGCGACGTGACCATCCAGAGCGGATGGATCCAGGCGAGGGCACGCCGGAGCGGATCTTCGGCCGCCGGGTCCGTCACTCCACCTTGCGGATCGTCTCGGCGGGGAGCTTCGCCAGCAGGCGGTCGAGCGCGTCCTGCACGTAGCCGGGGTCCCGCGACTCGAGGGTCAGCATGACGTAGAAGTCCTCCTGGCCCACGCGCGGGTAGGATCCCAGCATCAGCTCCGGGAACTCCGAGAGCAGCCCGTTCAGCACCTCGGCGATGTCGCTCTCGCGCTGCCGCACGTAGACGCGCTTCAGGACGAAGGGAACGCCCCGGAAGCGCTCCCGGATCGACTCGAACTTCTTGCGCAACAGCTCCGGGATGCCCGGGAAGACGTACACGTTCTCCACCACGACCACCGGGAACCAGAGGTCGCCGGAGTCGAGCAGCTTCGCCTGGGCCGGAATTCGCGCCATCTTGAGCTGGCTCTGGTTCGGCTCGCGGCCCTGGGCGCGCCGGATGCGCTCCACGATGGAGTCGTTCAGCTCGAGCGGGCGCCGGAACGCCGCGGCGATCCCATCCATGGTGAGGTCGTCGTGCGTGGGCCCCACCCCCCCGGAGGTGAAGACGTAGTCGAAGCGCTCGCTCATGGCGCGCACCTCGCCTGCGATCACGTCCACGACGTCCGGCAGGACCGTGACGCGCTCCACATCCACGCCCAGGGAGCGCAGCTCCCGGCACAGGAACGGGGAGTTCGCGTCCACGACCTTGCCGGAGAGGATCTCGTTGCCGATCACGAGGACGCCGGAGGTCGGCATGCGGCGAGGGTATCACCCTCGAGGCGCTCCGCCTCCGCTTGGAGGGCCTTGCCGCCTTGCGTAGACTCGAAGTCGATGCACAGGGTGAGCTTCCATCCGTCGGGCCGTTCGGTCCTCGTGCCCGCGGGGACGACGCTGCTGGACGCCGCACGGCGCGCCGGCGTGCCGCTCGCCCGCGCGTGCGGCGGGGAGGGGCTTTGCGCACGTTGCGGACTGCGGGTGCACGGCGCCGCGGCCAGCCCCCCGCCGGAGTCCGCCGACGAGCGGCGCGCGAAGCGGCGCAACCGCGTGGCGCCGGAGCTACGCCTCGCCTGTCGGGTCCGCGTGCAGGGCGACCTGGACGTTGGCGCCGCCTACGGGTGACACCCCCTCCATCGCATCCCATCGACGCGCGGGTCCGTTCACCCACCGTCGGAGACCATCATGAAGTTCGAGACGCTCGCCATTCATGCCGGCCAGGAGCCGGATCCGGCCACCGGCGCCACGATCGTTCCCGTCTATCAGACCGTCACGTACACGCTGGACGGCATAGGGAATAGCCGCGGCTACGAGTACTCCCGGGGCGCCAATCCCACGCGCACCGCGCTCGAGACCTGCCTCGCCTCGCTGGAGGGAGGACGTCACGCCCTGGCCTACGGCTCGGGGATGGCCGCCGTCGCCGGCACGCTTCAGCTGGTGCGCTCCGGCGAGCACGTGGTGGTGGCGGACGACCTCTACGGCGGCAGCTACCGCCTGTTCTCGCGCGTGCTGCCCGATTACGGCTTGCGCTTCAGCTACGTGGACGCCACGCGACCCGAAGAGGTGGCCAAGGCGATGGAGCCGGCCACGCGCATGGTGTGGATCGAGAGCCCGACCAATCCCATGCTGCGCCTGGTGGACATCCAGGCCTGCGCCGACGTGGCGCGCCGACACGGCGCGCTCCTGGTGGTGGACAACACCTTTGCCACGCCATATCTGCAGCGGCCGCTCGCCCTGGGCGCGCACCTGGTCGTGCACTCCACCACCAAGTACGTGGGCGGTCACTCGGACGTGATCGGCGGCGCCGTGGTGGGAGACGAGGACGAGCTCTTCGAGCGGCTCGCCTTCACGCGCAATGCCACGGGGGGCGTACCCGGCCCCTGGGACGCGTGGCTGACGCTGCGCGGGGTGAAGACGCTGGCGGTGCGGATGCGCCAGCACGAGGCGAACGCGCGCATCCTGGCGCAGCGGCTGCGCGAGCGGCCCGAGGTGGCCCGCGTCCACTATCCGGGCTTCGCGGACCATCCGGGCCACGAGCTGGCCCGACGACAGATGAGCGGCTTCGGCGGCATGCTGACCCTGGAGCTCGCCGGCGGCGAGTCGGCCGCGCGACGGCTGTGCGAATCCACGCGGCTCTTCGCCCTGGGCGAGAGCCTGGGGGGCGTCGAGTCGCTGATCGGACATCCCTGGACCATGAGCCACGCGGCCTTTCCACCCGAGGAGAAGCGCCGCAAGGGCATCACCGAGGCCGTGGTGAGACTCTCGGTGGGCATCGAGGACGCGGACGACCTCTGGCAGGACCTGGTCGACGCGCTCGAGCGGGCAGCGCGAGCGTCGTGAAGCGGGCGCTTCTGCTGGTGGACCACGGCAGCCGCCGTCCCGAGGCCAACGCGGTGCTCGAAGGAGTGGCCGAGCTGGTGCGCGCCCGGCGTCCGGACTGGATCGTTCAGGTGGCGCACATGGAGCTGGCGTCGCCGAGCGTGGTGGAGGGGCTGGACGTCTGCGTGCAGGCCGGCGCCACGGAGGTCGTGGTGCATCCCTACTTCCTGGGGCCCGGGAGCCACGCCTCCGGCGACGTCCCGAAGCTGGCTCGCGACGCTGCGGCTCGGCACCCGGGCGTCCGGGTGCGCGTGAGCGAGCCCCTGGGCGTGCACCCGGGCCTGGTGGACGCGTTGCTCGACCGCGTCGACGCCGCGCAGGCGGCGAGCTAGCCGCACCCGCGTCACCGCGGTGATCGGGCGCGTCACCACGCTCTTCCCGCTCTGGGCCCTCGCCGCCTCCACGGTGGCGCTGGTGGCACCGCAGCCCTTCGTAGCCGCAAGCGGGGCCATCGCCCCGCTGCTGGGCGTGGTGATGCTCGGCATGGGCCTCACGCTGCGGCCCGGCGACTTCGGGCGCGTCGTGCAGCGGCCGGCGGCGGTGGGCCTGGGCGTGGCGCTCCAGTACAGCCTGATGCCCTTCGTGGGCTGGGGCCTCGGCCACCTGCTCGGCCTGCCCGCCGAGCTCGCCGCCGGCGTCGTGCTGGTGGGGAGCTGTCCGGGCGGCACCGCATCGAACGTGATCTGCTACCTGGCGCGCGGCGACGTGGCCCTCTCCATCACCTTGACGACCCTCTCGACGCTGGTGGCAGTGGTGGCGACGCCGGCCCTCACCTGGCTCTACGTGGGGCAGCGCATCGACGTGCCGGTCCTGGGCATGCTGCGCAGCATCGCGACGATCGTCGTCCTCCCGGTGGTGGCCGGCGTGACGGCGAACCGTCTGCTGGGACGACGGCTGGAGCGCGTCGAGCACGTCTTCCCGCTGCTCTCCGTGCTGGCCATCGTCCTCATCATCGCGATCGTGGTGGCGCTGAACCGCGCACGGCTCCCGGCCCTGCTCGGTCCCGTGGCCCTGGCGGTGGCGCTCCACAACGTCCTGGGTCTGGCTCTGGGCTACGGCGCCGCCCGCGCCCTGCACCGCTCGGAGGCCGAGCGCCGCACGCTCGCCATCGAGGTGGGCATGCAGAACTCGGGGCTCGGCGTCGCCCTGGCCACCGTCCACCTCTCGGCCACGGCCGCCCTCCCGGGCGCGCTCTTCAGCATCTGGCACAACCTGACCGGCGCGCTCGTGGCCGCCCGGTGGTCCCGCAGCGGAGCATTCCGGGCCCCACCCTCGCCCGAACCCCGCGGGAAACGAGGACCGTTCCCGAGGCGGGAAGGAAACGAATGAGGGCGTCCGTTGTTATGCTCGCTGGGATGAGGCTTCTGGTGGCGCTGGGGTTGCTGCTCTCCTGTGCCCGCCCCGGAGAAGCGCCGCGTGTCGACGCCACCGAGGAGCACGTCCGTCGCGTCACGCAGGCCGTGGACGACGAGCGGCTGCGCAACGCAGGCGCCGACCCCGGCAACTGGCTCACGCACGGACGCACCTACGCCGAGACCCGCTACAGCCCCCTCGACCAGATCCACGCCGGCAACGCGGCCGAGCTCGGGCTGCTCTGGAGCTACGACCTCGCCACGCGCCGCGGGGTGGAAGCCACCCCCATCGCGATCGATGGCTTCCTGTTCGTGACCGCGCCGTGGAGCGTGGTGCACGCGGTGGACGCCCGCACCGGCCGCGCCCTCTGGACCTACGATCCGCAGGTTCCCCGACGCTACGCGGAGCTCGCCTGCTGCGACGTGGTCAATCGCGGCGTGGCCGTGTACCGGGGACGCGTCTATGCGGGGACGCTGGACGGTCGCCTGCTCGCGCTCGACGCGGCCACCGGCCGGCTGGTCTGGGAGGTCCTCACCGTCGATCAGAAGCGTCCCTACAGCGTCACCGGCGCCCCGCGCATCGTGAAGGGCAAGGTCGTGATCGGAAACGGGGGCGCGGAGTTCGGCGTGCGCGGCTACGTCTCGGCCTACGACGCCGAGAGCGGCGCGCTGGTCTGGCGAACCTACACGGTGCCCGGCGACCCGTCCCAGCCCTTCGAATCCGAGGCCCTGGCGCGGGCGGCCGTCACCTGGAGCGGCTCCTGGTGGAAGGCGGGAGGCGGCGGGACGGTCTGGGACTCCATGGCCTACGACCCGGAGCTCGACCTGCTCTACGTGGGGACCGGCAACGGCTCGCCCTGGAGCCGCTACGCCCGCAGCCCGGGCGGCGGCGACAACCTTTACGTCTCGTCGATCCTGGCGCTGCGGCCCGACGACGGAAGCCTGGTGTGGCACTTCCAGAGCACGCCGGGCGACAACTGGGACTACACGGCGACGCAGCCGATCCACCTGGCCGAGCTGGAGATCGACGGGAGCCTGCGCAAGGTGCTGATGCAGGCCCCCAAGAACGGGTTCTTCTACGTGCTGGATCGCGAGACCGGCGCGTTCCTGTCGGCCAGGCCGTTCGTGGAGGTCACCTGGGCCAAGGGGCTGGACCCGAAGACCGGGCGGCCCACGGAGGCGGACGACCTCGACTACCGCGAGGGTCCCGTCGTGGTGAAGCCCTCCACCTACGGCGGCCACAACTGGCACCCGATGTCCTTCAACCCCCAGACCGGGCTGGTCTACCTGCCGGCGCAGGAGATCCCCTCGGTGCACCTGGCCGATGCCGCCTTCTCCCCGAAGCCCTTCGGCTGGAACACCGGCACCGACTTCGCGGTCTACCGCGACCTGCCGCGCGAGGCCGCGAAGGAGGTGACCGGGCGGCTCCTGGCCTGGGATCCCGTGCGACAGCGCGAGGCCTGGCGCGTCGAGCACGGCCTGGCCTGGAACGGCGGAACGCTCACCACGGCCGGGAATCTCGTGTTCCAAGGCACGGCGGACGGACGCTTCGTGGCCTACCGGGCCGACGACGGCACCCGGCTCTGGGAGGCACCGGCGCAGACCGGCGTGATCGCGGGACCCGTCAGCTACCTGGTGGACGGACGCCAGGTCGTCTCGGTGATGGTGGGCTGGGGCGGCGTCTTCGCTCTGGCGGCGGGCGATGCCGCCCGGGCGGCGGGGGTGCGCAGCGTCGGGCGGCTGCTCACCTTCGGCCTGGGTGGAACGGCGACGCTTCCCGAGGCGGATCCGCTTCCCGACGTCCCGCCGCCGCCGGCCTTCGCGCTGGAGGCGAGCGCGGAGGAGGTCCGGCGGGGCGGCACGCTCTACCAGCGCTCGTGCGGCGTATGCCATGGCCTTCAGGTGGTGGGAGGCGGCGTGATCCCCGACCTGCGCTTCGCCTCGCGTCGGGTGCACGAGGAGTTCGTGGCGATCGTGCTGGGCGGCACGCGCCAGGCCCAGGGGATGCCCTCCTTCGCGGGTCGCCTGGAGTCGGACGAGGTGCGCGCGATCCAGGCGTACGTCCTGGCGCGCGCCCGCGAAGACGCCGCGGCCGGCGGTGCGAACTGAGGTCGAGCCATGTCCCGACGCGACGCCTGGTTCTGGACCCTGTTGCTGCTCGCCCTCATCAACACCGTGAACGCCGCCTCCATGCTGGTCGACCCGAGCCGCTGGTACCAGGAGGTTCCGGCCGCGGTCCCGGACTTCGGTCCCTACAACGAGCACTTCGTGCGCGACCTGGGCTGCGCGTTCCTGACCGTCACGTTCGTGCTGGTCTGGGCCGCGCTGCGTCCGGCCGTCCGCTTCCCGCTCGTGGCCACCGCGGCCTTCTTCCTGGTGGGCCACGCGGTGCTGCACGTCTACGACACCGCGCGGGGCTTCGTGGACGCGGACCACTGGTGGATCGACTTCCCCGGCGTCTACCTGCCGGCTCTCGTGCTGGCGGCCATGACGATCCTGCTGTGGAGACGGGCCCAGGTCGCGACGGCTGGCTGACCTCGGGCTAGGAGCCCGATGCCTCCGCGAACAGCCGGCGGCGGACGGCCGGGTGGGCCAGGGGCAGCAGCGCCACCAGCAGCAGCGTGAAGGTCGCCGCGTAGAAGCGCGGCGAGCCCGGTGCGAGCAGCGTCGAGCCGAAGAACGAGTAGGCGAACGCACGCACCGGTGCCGACGGCACGATGGCCGCGAAGAAGGAGAAAGCGGAGAGCGTCGAGAATCCCGCCGCCCAGTGCATCGGGCCCATGGGACCGGTGGGGTGGGCGGTAGCGAGGCCCACGAGCCAAGGGCCCGCCATCTCGATGCGACGCTCCAGCATTCGCATCGCCTCGCCGAAACGCGGCCGCAGCCAGGCCCGGCCGATCCCCCGCGCCACGGCGAACTTGAGCGCGGCCGACACCACGATGCCGAGCGCACCGAGCGCGGTCCCGGTCGCGGCGCCGAAGCAGACGCCGCCCGCGGCCAGGATCAGGATCGAGGGAACCAGCAGGAACTGGCGGAAGACCAGCAGCAGCACGAAGGCAACCGGCGCCTTCCAGCCCAGGGAGATCACCCACTGCTGGATCGACTCGGCGGAGAGCTCGATGCCGAGCTCGCCGCGGAGCTCGCGGCCCAGCAGGAAGAGCGCGGCGACGAAGACGAGCAGCAGGAGGGGGAGCGCCTGGCGCCGCATGCCATCGAGGCTAGCAGCGCTCCCTAGCCGAGGTCGAAGCCACCGTCCGCGGCGAGCACCTGACCCGTCACGTGGCGCGCGTCGTCCGAGACGAGGAAGGCCACCACGTCCGCCACGTCCTCGGGATCGGCCAGGCGCCGCAGGACCGCGCGCTCCGCCAGGCGGCGCTCCTGGCTCTCCGAGAGCCAGCCGGTGCGGATCGGCCCCGGCCGCACCGCGTTCACCGTGATTCCGAAGCGCCCCAGCTCCGCGGCGGCCGCCCGGGTCAGGGATTCGAGGGCCGCCTTGCTGGCCCCGTACGACACTTCGTCGGGAAAGCCGTCCGCGCCGCCCGTGCTGATGTTCACGATGCGCCCCCAGCGCGCGCCGTGCTCCACGTGACGGCGGGCGAACTCCGCGGTGAGGAGCGCGGGAGCGCGGGCGTTCACGGCCAGGTTCGTGTCGAAGCTCTCGGCGTCCAGGGTGCGTAGCGGGCGGCCGAAGTCGTCGCGCGGGCGCACGCCGTCCGGCAGGAAGGTGTCGCCCCGCCAGGCGGCGGCGGCGTTCACCAGGATCGAGACCGGTCCCAGGGTCTCCTCGGCGCGATCGAAGAGCGATGCGGCGGGCGCGGGATCGGCCAGATCCGCCTCGTGGGCCACCGCCAGGCCTCCGCGGTCCACCACCCACTCGACGACCGCATCGGCGGCGGGCTCGCCCAGGTAGGTCAGGAACAGGCCGACCTCCCGCTCGGCCAGGGCGCGAGCGATGGCCGCGCCGAGCCCACGGTTGGCACCGGTCACGAGCGCGACCCGACCCCTCGGCCCGGGGTCGTCCGCGGGGCGACTCAATCTGGCCCCTCCTGGTAGCGGCTCTCCATCGACTTCCAGCGCGCGAAGGCGGACAGTGCCCCGCCCACACCGAAGACCAGCAGGGCCAGCAGCAGGCGCCCCAGGAACTTCGGCGAGCCCAGCGCCGCGGCAGAGAGCTCGTCCTGGAGCAGCTGGAGCAGCAGCATCGTGACCAGAGCCATGGGGACACCGCGCGCCACCACCCCGTTCCAGAACACGAAGCGCGCCAGTCCCTCCGACCTCATGCGTTGCCACTGCGCGCGTCCGGGCTGGGTCACGAGCGGCTCCGGCCGCGCATCCCGGCCCGGCGGGGCTGCGCCGCGCCGGTGCGGGCCTTGCGCGCGCTCTCGCGGATGTAGCGACGCGTCACGGGCGAGAGGTCGTCCGGGGGCACCTTGCACTCGATCAGCACGAAGTCCCGGATCTCGTGAGCGGCGCGCAGCGCCTCGCGCAGCTCCGCCCGCGTCTCGGCGCGGAAGCCGACCCCGCCCCACGCCTGTGCCAGCTCCGCGTAGGGCCAGGGCGGAATCTCCAGCAGGTCCTTGCGGGGCGTCACGGGCCGGAAGATCTGCCAGCCGGAGTTGTTCACCAGCACGACCACGGGGGAGAGCCCGTACCGCGGGGCGTGGGAGATCTCGGCGCCGGTCATCTGGAAGCCTCCGTCTCCACACAGCACCAGCGGGCGCACGCCCGTCCCGATCTGCGCACCGAGCGCCGCGGGCACCGCGAAGCCCATGGACGCGTAGAAGCCCTGCGCGAAGTAGAGGCCGCCCCCGTGCAGGCGGAGCTCGAGGCCGCCGAACAGCATGTCACCGGACTCGGCGAAGACGTGGTAGCCCTTGTTGGCCGCCAGGAACTCGTTCACCTCGAGCAGCAGGTCGTTCACGCTGAGCCGGCGGGGCTCGCGGCGCCCGGTCCGGACGCGACGGCGCTTCAGGTTGTCGTGATAGACGACCTTCTCCCGGAATCGCGGCAGCCTCTGAGCCACCAGCTCCGTGACGAACTCGCGCAGGATGACCTCGGTGTAGGTGTGGAAGGAGACGTTCACGCGCCCGTTGAGCGCCCACACCGCGCGCTCCCGGCGCACCTGGGGGCGCGCCGCGCCCAGGTTCATGTCGGTGAGCTCCGTCCCCAGGGCCAGCACCAGATCCGCCTCGCGCACGCGCTTCTGGATCGGCTGCGGACTGAACGGACCCACGTGGATGCCCATGTGGAGCGGATGGTCCATGGGGAAGACCCCCTTGGCCAGGACGGTGGTCACGACCGGGATGCGCAGGTGCTCCGCCAGTGCCAGGAAGTCGCGGTCGGCCCTCTCGCGGAACAGCTCGACGCCTCCGTACAGGATCGGCCGGCGCGCCGCGCGCACCCGCGTCACGGTGTCCGAAACCGCCTCCGAGAGCTTGCGCGGGTCGGAGGTGGCGGGACGGAAGCTGCCGTCCCACTCCAGGATGTGCCGGGGAACCGGTACGACGCGGTCCACCAGGTCGCGCTGGATCTCCAGGTAGCCCGGACGGTGCTGCGTCATGATGGCGCGCACGACCGCGTGCACCTCCTCGGCGGCGCGCTCCGGATGACGCAGCACGCGGGCGTCGCAG
>JBFGJV010000083.1:0-12827 GCA_041577015.1 Myxococcota bacterium | reverse complement strand
CCAGCGGCAGGAGCCCGTCCTGGAGCGCCTGGGGATGCGTGCGCAGGTACGCCACTGCGGCCAGCGCCCGGGGGCTCGTCGCCAGGCTCGCCACGGGCTCCCGGGTCAGGGTGGCCAGGTCCGGCAGTCGGATGCCCGGATCGCCGCCCTCCACGAGGGCGCGACCCCGCGCCACCTCCTGGGACGTGAAGGCCAGGGAGCCCACGAAGAAGGCCAGGTCGTGGCGCGACGCCGCGTCGAAGCGATCGGCGTAGCCCGCCATGGCGGTCCCCTCGACGCCGTAGGTGACCGTCGCGTAGAGGCCCGCCGGGCTCAGCGCCAACATGCGCTCACGGTCGGTGAAATCCGAGGGAGGCGGATCGAGGCCCCGGGCGGCGGGGCCGTCGCCGCGGCCGTTCGCACCGTGGCAGGAGCCGCAGGCCTCGGCGTAGAGGTCGCGCCCTCGCCCGAGGGAGGGCGGGCGCGGCGGGCGCGCGGCCACGCCGAAGCGCTCGCGCAACGAGCCGGCCAGGCTGCGCGCGGGCTCGGCCACCGCGTCGGCGGACGCGCGCTCGCGCACCGCGGTCTCGAGGGCGGCCAGTCGCCCGCGCAGGGGATCGTCGGCCTCGAGCGCGAGGGCGTCGAGCTGGAGCGCCACCTGCGCGGCGAACTCGAGCTGCTCGCGGTACTCGAGCTCGTTGACCACCCGCCCGTCCTGCACCGCGGCCGGGTAGTCCACGGCCACGTACTCGAGCAGGTGGATGGTGCGCGCGGCGACCTCGCGCGGGGGCTCGGCGGCGCGCACGGGCGGCCCGGTGACACCGACGACCAGCAACGTCACCGCGAGCCCGAGGGCGGCGCCGGGACGGCTGGGGGAGGAGCGGGGATCGGCCAAAGCGGGGGCGACCTCGGGCGGACGAAAATGAAATTCGTTTTCGATTCGGAAGCCTACCTGGTCCGGGCCCGGCGTCAACTGCGGGCCCGGTCACCCCCGATCACCTCGCTCCCGAGCTGCCGGGTCATCAGCAGATGGGTGGCGTCCTTCGGATCCACCGTGCCGTCCAGCACGCTGCGCACCATCTCGGCGATGGGCATCTCCACGCCCAGCCGGGAGGCGAGATCGCAGGCCGCCCGGGTCGTCCGCACTCCCTCCGCCACCTGGTTCATCCCGGCCAGGATCTCCTCCAGCTTGCGACCCCGGCCGAGCTCGAGCCCCACCTGGCGGTTGCGCGAGAGATCCCCGGTGCAGGTCAGCACCAGATCCCCCATCCCCGACAGGCCGAGGAACGTGAGCGGATCGGCTCCCATGCGCACGCCCAGCCGCGTGATCTCCGCCAGGCCGCGCGTCATGGTGGCGGCGCGGGCGTTCATCCCGGCCCCCAGGCCGTCGCTGATCCCCACGGCCAGGGCGATCACGTTCTTGAGCGCGCCCCCGAGCTCCACGCCCAGCACGTCCGTGTGCGAGTAGATGCGGAACCACGGGCAGGCCAGGCTCGTCTGCACGGCGATGGCGAAGGCCTCCTGTCGGCACGCGATGGTCACCACCGTGGGCTTGCGTTGCGCCACCTCGCGGGCGAAGGAGGGCCCCGAGAGGAAGGTGAGACGCGGATGGTGGCGAGCCGGGAGCACCTCGCTCAGCACCTGGTCCATCGTCTTGCCGCTCTCGGTCTCGATGCCCTTGACCGTCGAGACGACGATCGCCTCGGGATGCAGGTGCTCGGCCGCGCGTCCGGCCACGTCGCGGACGCCGTGGCTCGGGACGGCCAGGATCACGATCTCGCGCTCCCGTAGCGCATCCTCCAGGTCCGCGGTGGCGCGCACGTTGCCGGGAATCTCGACGTCGGAGAGGTAGCGGGGGTTGAAGCGCGTGCGCTGGATGGCCCGGGCCAGCTCGCCGTCGCGCGCCCACAGGGTGACGTCGTGCTCCTGGTGCGCGGCCAGGAGCGCCAGGCAGGTCCCGAAGCTCCCCGCGCCGATCACGCCGACGGGCACGCCCATGGCTCGAGTCTATCCCAGGCCGCTATGCTGGGCCCTTCGCCCCGGAGACGAACAGGAGGCAATCCCATGGCTAGAGATTCGAACGCAGACTCGCGCGGCTCGGGGGGTCCGCTGATCGTGGCCGCGCTCATCCTGGGCGCCGCGATCGTGGGCGGTTCCTTGCTGGTCCGCAGCGCGCTCCAGAGCGAGACCGCGGAGCTCGCCAACGTGCGCGCGGCCCTCACCGAGCTGCACGAGGCCGTCCAGGCCGGGGCTGCGCCGAAGCCCACCCGGCAGGCTGCGCGCCCCGACCGCCCGGACCCGAACAAGCGCTACGAGATCGACGTGGAGGGCTCGCCGAGCCTGGGCCCCGAAAGCTCCAAGGTGACGATCGTCGAGTTCAGTGACTTCCAATGCCCCTTCTGCGCGCGGGTCGTCCCCACCATCAAGAAGGTGGAGGAAGAGTACGGGGACCAGGTGCGCGTCGTCTTCAAGCACCTGCCGCTCAACATCCACCCGAAGGCGCCCGCGGCGCACGCGGCGGCGGAGGCGGCGCACCGCCAGGGCAAGTTCTGGGAGATGCACGACAAGATCTTCGCGAACCAGCGGGAGATGAGCCCCGAGAAGTACGTGGAGTACGCGCGGGAGCTCGGCCTCGATGTGGAACGCTTCCAGAAGGACGTGGCGGATCCCGAGGTGAAGCGGCGCGTCGACGCGGACGCCCGGCAGGCCGCGAGCCTGCTGGTACGTGGGACGCCGGGCTTCTTCATCAACGGCCGCTACATCTCCGGGGCACAGCCCTTCGAGGTGTTCAAGGCGAGGATCGACGAGGAGCTCGGCGAGGGCTAGGCCGGCACGGGGCCCGAGAGGGCCCCGTTTTCTTGACGCCCCTGGGCCCCACGGCTACCGTCCAGCCCGTTTTCGCAGTCCAGACGCGCGTTTTCGGCTTTTTGGTCCGCTCCGCGGACCGCGCGGAGGGTGGGGCGTGCTCGCCGAGTATCGCGGCGTCGTCGTGATCCTCCTGATCGCGTTCGTCATGGCGGGCGCCCTGCTCGGCATCCACCTGCTCGTCGGGCCGCGGCGGCGCTTCCGCGAGAAGCTCGAGCCCTTCGAGTGCGGCGAGCGCCAGATCGTCTCGCCCCGCCAGCGCTACTCCGTCAAGTTCTACATGGTCGCGATGCTGTTCATCCTCTTCGACGTGGAGGCGGTGTTCCTCTACCCCTGGGGTGCGCTGTTCACGGAGCTGGGCTGGTTCGGCTTCATCGAGATGTTCACGTTCGTGTTCGTGCTGGCCGTGGGGCTCGCCTACGTCTGGATGAAGGGAGCGCTGGAGTGGTGATCTCCGAGCAGGGGCGCGCCGCCATCCAGAAGGAGATGGCCCGGTATCCGGAGAAGCGCGGCGCGCTGCTGCCCGCGCTCTACATCGTCCAGCGCGAGAAGGGACACGTGGACCGCGAAACCGCCATCGCGCTGGCGGAGCTGTTCGAGGTGCGTCCCATCGAGGTGTTGGAGGTCATCACCTTCTACAACATGTTCTACGACCGGCCGCAGGGACGGCACCACGTCCACGTCTGCACCAACCTGCCCTGCTCCCTGCGCGGTGCCCGTTCGCTGTTGCGCGAGCTCGAGGCACACCTCGGCATCCACGCCGGCGAGACCACCGCCGACGGCCGCATCACGCTGGGACACGAGGAGTGCCTGGGCGCCTGCGCCTACGCACCCATGATGCGGGTGGACGAGTCGTATCACGAGGATCTCGACGCGGCGCAGGCGAAGTCGATCCTCGACGGCCTGGAGTAGGAGCCCGCGTGTCCAAGATCTGGGTCACGAGCTACCTGACCGAGCACAGCGGGGACGATGCCTTCGTCACGCTCTCCGGCTACCGCGCTCGGGGTGGCTACGAGGCCGCACGCAAGGCCCTGACCCAGATGTCTCCGGACGAGGTGACGGAGGCCGTGAAGGACGCGGGCCTCCAGGGGCGCGGCGGCGCCGGCTTCTCCGCAGGTCTCAAGTGGTCCTTCATGCCGAAGGATACCGACAAGCCCAAGTACCTGGTCTGCAACGCGGACGAGTCGGAGCCCGGCTCCTTCAAGGACCGGCTCCTCTTGGAGCGTACTCCGCACCAGATGCTCGAGGGCATCCTGATCGCGGCGTGGGCCACCGGCGCGGAGAAGACCTTCGTCTACGTGCGCGGGGAGTACGCCGAGCCCGGTCGCATCGTGGAGCGGGCCATCGAGGAGGCCTACGCCGAGGGCGTCCTCGGCGAGAAGGTCCTGGGCACCGACTTTCGCCACGACGTGGTGCTGACCTACGGAGCGGGCGCGTACATCTGCGGCGAGGAGACCGGACTGCTGGAATCGCTCGAGGGCAAGAAGGGGCAGCCGCGCAAGAAGCCGCCCTTCCCCGCCCAGTACGGTGCCTTCGGCATGCCCACCACCGTGAACAACGTGGAGACCTTCTGCCACGTGCCGCACATCGTGCGACACGGCCCGGACTGGTTCCGGGAGTTCGGCACCGAGAAGAGCCCGGGTACCACGCTGTTCGGCGTCTCCGGCCACGTGAAGCGTCCCGGCCTCTACGAGCTGCCGCTGGGCACGCGGCTGGACGAGATCGTGTTCCAGCACGCCGGTGGGCCGCCCGAGGGACGCAAGGTGAAGGGTGTGATCCCGGGCGGGATGTCCATGCCGATCCTGCCGGCCAGCCAGCTGGACGTGCCCATGGCGAACGAGTTCCTGCGCGAGCGCAAGACCATGCTCGGTACCGGCGGCATCATGGTGATGGACGACACCACCTGCATGGTGCGCGTCGCAAGCGTCGTCACCTACTTCTTCCGCGACGAGTCCTGCGGCCAGTGCACCCAGTGCCGAGAGGGCACCGGCTGGATGCACAAGATCGTGCAGCGCATCGAGCGCGGGGCGGGCGCGCGCGAAGACCTGGACGTCCTGCTGGACGTGGCCGGCAAGATGGAGGGGCAGACCATCTGCGCCTTTGCCGACGCGGCCGCGTGGCCGGTGCAGGGCCTGCTGCGTCACTTCCGCGAGGACTTCGAGGCCCACGTGGAGCACAAGAAGTGTCCCTTCCCCGAGAGCTTCGAGCTATGAGGCGGGCGGCGTAGCGTGCGCATCACGGTGGACGGCAGGGAGTACGAGGTCGAGAGCGGCCGCACCATCCTCCAGGCCCTGGACGACCTGGGCCTCCTCATGAGCGAGGTGGACATCCCCCACTACTGCTGGCACCCGAAGCTCTCCATCGACGGCTCGTGCCGGCTGTGCCAGGTGGAGGTGGAGGGCATCCCGAAGCTCCAGATCGCCTGCAACACCCTGGTCCAGGACGGGATGGTGGTGCGCACGCAGAACGAGCGGGTGCAGCGCGCGCGCGAGGGGGTGATGGAGCTGCTGCTGGTGAACCATCCCCTCGACTGCCCGATCTGCGACCAGGCCGGGGAGTGCAAGCTCCAGGACTACGCCTTCGAGTACGGCGTGCCCCACGCCCGCACCAAGGAGCCGCGCCGCGCGTTGAAGAAGCGCGTGGACCTGGGCCCGACCATCCTGCTGGACCAGGAGCGCTGCATCCTGTGCCGACGCTGCGTGCGCTTCTGCTGCGAGGTGCCCGAGACCGGCGAGCTCGGGGTCTTCGCGCGAGGCGATCGTTCCGTGCTCGACACCTTCCCCGGCATGGAGCTCGACAACCCCTACTCCATGAACGTGGCCGACATCTGTCCGGTGGGCGCCCTCACCACCAAGGACTTCCGCTTCAAGATCCGGGTCTGGTTCCTGGAGGACGTGCCCGGGGTCTGCACCGGCTGCGCGAACGGCTGCAACGTGCACCTGGGCGTCGCCAACAACAAGGTCTACCGCTACGTGCCGCGTCGCAACGACGCCGTGAACGAGACCTGGATCTGCGACGCAGGCCGCCTCTCCTACAGGGAGATCGGCGCGCCGGACCGCCTGCAGCATCCGCAGGTGCGGGGCGCGGACGGGCGGCTGGCCGTGGTGCCGCTGGCGGACGCGATCGCCGCCGCGGCCGGCCGGCTGCGCAAGACGCTGGACGGGCACGGGCCAGGCGCCGTGGCCGCCCTCGCCTCCCCCCACGCCACCAACGAGGACCTCTTCGTGCTGCGCCGGCTGCTGGCCGCTCTGGGCGCCGAGACGGCGGGCTTCGCGGTTGTGCGGGGCGAGGCGGACGCGCTGCTGGTGAAGCAGGAGAAGGCCGCCAACGCGGCCGGCGCGCGCGCACTCGGCTTCGGCGACGCCGCGTCGGTGCTCGAGCGCGTGCGCAGCCGGGACGTGCGCGCCCTGGTGGCGCTCGGCCACGACGTCCTCGGCGCCGGTCACCTGCACGGGGACCTGTCCGCCCTGGCGGGGCTCGAGACCGTGATCTGGCTGGACACGCACCGTGCGGCGCTGGAGAGCGCGGCGCACGTGGTGATTCCGGTGCGCCATGCGGCCGAGAAGGACGGGACGCTCACGAACCACGCGGGCCGCGTGCAGCGCGTGCGGCCCGCTGTGGAGCCGGCTTTCGAGGCGCGCTCCGAGGGCGAGGTGCTCTGGCGTCTCGGCGCGGAGCTCGGTCTCGACGGCTTCGAGGGTGGCTACGACGTGCGCGCGGTCTCCAAGGCGCTCGCCGAGGCGGTCCCCGCCTTCCGCGGCCTGGACCTGGACGCGGTGGGCGAGGGCGGCGCCCCGCTTCACGGAGCGGACGCCTAGATGCTGCTGGAGACCGTGCTCAAGACGGCCTTCATCCTGGCCGTCGTGGTGGGTGCCTTTGCCCCGGTCATCACGTGGGTGGAGCGCAAGCAGAGCGCCGTCATGCAGGATCGCATCGGTGCCAACCGCGCCGACGTGTTCGGGATCCGCGTGCTCGGGCTGCTGCACCCGCTGGCGGACGTGATCAAGCTCCTCACCAAGGAGGACGTCGTCCCGCTCGGCGCCAACCGCTTCATGCACGTGCTCGCCCCGGTCATCGCGGCGGTCCCGGCCATCATCGCCTTCGCGGTGATCCCCTACGGGGCCACCTACCGCTTCGGCGAGCGGGAGATCTCGCTGGTGGTGGCGGACCTGGACTGGGGCCTGCTCTACATCTTCGCGATCGGCTCCATCGCCACCTACGGCACCGTGATCGCGGGGTGGGCCAGCAACAACAACTGGTCGCTGCTCGGGAGCCTGCGCGCCTCGGCGCAGATGATCTCCTACGAGGTCACCATGGGCCTCTCGGTGGTGGGCGTCTTCATGGTCTTCCAGACCCTGCGCCTCACCGACATGGCCGTGGCCCAGGACGCAACCGTCTGGCTCTTCGGCGTGCTCCCCATCCCGATGTGGGGCGTCTTCCTCCAACCCCTCGGGTTCGTGATGTTTCTCGCCGCGGCCATGGCCGAGAACAAGCGGCCCCCCTTCGACATGCCGGAGGCGGAGTCGGAGCTGGTGGCGGGCTACTTCACCGAGTACTCGGGCATGCGCTTCGGGCTGTTCTACATGTCCGAATTCATCGAGGTGGTGGTGATTGCCGGCCTCATGGCCGCGATCTTCCTGGGTGGCTGGTCCATCCCCTTCCTCTCCCAGCAGACGATCATCGGCGGCGTAGAGCCGTTCTTCGGCGCCGGATTCGCCACCCTGCTCTGCATGGCGCTGCACGTGGGCTCGTTCCTGTTCAAGGTGATCGTCATGATCTGGCTGCAGATGCAGCTGCGCTGGACGCTCCCGCGCTTCCGCTACGACCAGGTGATGGACCTGTGCTGGAAGATCATACTGCCCCTCTCCCTGGCCAACATCATGGTGACGGGTCTCGTGATCCTGGCGATCCAGGGCGTGGCATGAGCGAGACGTTCTTCTACCTGTTCGCCATCCTGGCCGTGGCCTCCGCTCTCGCCATGGTGCTGAACGTGCGCAACACCGTGGCGGCGGCCATGAGCCTCGTGGTGACGATGATCGCCCTGGCCGCGATCTACGTGCTGCTGGAGGCGCATCTCATCGCCGTGATCCAGATCATGGTCTACGCGGGAGCGATCGTGGTGCTGTTCCTGTTCGTGGTGATGCTGCTGAACCTGCGTCAGGACGTGTTTCCTCCCACCCGGCAGCGTTTCGTGAAGACGCTCGGGGTGCTGGCCGCCGCGGCGATCGGCGTGGGCTTCCTGCGCATGCTGCCCGGCTCGCTGCCCGCGACGCAGCCGCTGCCCGAGGGCTTCGGCGGCTACCGCAGCGTGGGGCTCGCGCTCTACAGCGACTACGTGCTGCCCTTCGAGATCACCTCGCTGCTGCTGCTGGCCGCCATCGTGGGCGCCGTGGTGCTCGCCAAACGGAGTCTCGACTGACGCCATGGTTCCGCTGGAGCACGTGATCGGCCTCTCCGTGATCCTGTTCGGGATCGGCGTCGTCGGCGCCCTCACGCGTCGCAACCTGATCGTGATCCTGATGTCCATCGAGCTGATGCTGAATGCGGTGAACCTGGCGCTGGTGGGCTTCTCCCGGGCGTGGGCCAACGTCGAGGGACAGATCTTCGTGCTCATGGTGATCACCGTCGCCGCGGCGGAGGTGGCCGTGGGCCTCGGCATCGTGATCGCGCTGTTCCGCAACCGGGAGTCCGTGAACGTCGAGGACGTGAGCCTGCTGCGATGGTAGACGGCGATACCACGCTGCTGCGCTGGATCGTGCTGCTTCCGGGCCTCGGCGCCGCCGTCCACGGCGTGATGCTCGGCCTGCTGCGCCGGGAGGCGCCGCGCTGGTTCGTGGTGGCGGTCTCCTGCGGTGCGGTGGGCGTGGCCTTCCTGCTCTCGTGCGCCGCGCTGGTGCAGCTGCTGGGCCGCCCGGAGGAGGGGCGCCTGCTGCTGGACGAAGCCTACACCTGGTTCGGCGCCGGCAGCTTCCACGCCGAGCTCGCCTTCCAGCTCGACGCGCTCTCGGCCGTGATGACGCTGGTCGTGACCGGCGTGGGTTTCCTGATCCACGTCTACTCGGTCGGCTACATGGCGGACGACCACCGCGACGACGGCGGCTTCCAGCGCTTCTTCTGCTACCTGAACCTCTTCACGTGCGCGATGCTGCTGCTCGTGCTGGGCGACAACCTCCTGGTCATGTTCCTGGGCTGGGAGGGAGTGGGCCTGTGCTCCTATCTCCTGATCGGCTTCTGGTACTCCGACCGCTGGAACGCCTTCTGCGGCAGCAAGGCGTTCATCGTCAACCGCATCGGCGACTTCGGCTTCCTGATCGGGATCTTCCTGCTGGTCTGGGCGCTGCGCGACGCGGGCGTCACCTCCATCGCCTTCCGGGAGATCGAGGCGGGCTTCGGCGCCCTGGCGGATCGCACCGTGGCGCTGCCCGGCTGGCTCGGCTTCCTGCCCGGGGCTCCGGAATGGAGGCTCGCCACCCTGGTGGGGCTGTGCCTGTTCCTGGGCGCGTGCGGCAAGTCGGCCCAGATCCCGCTCTACACCTGGCTGCCCGACGCCATGGCGGGCCCGACGCCGGTCTCGGCGCTGATCCACGCGGCCACCATGGTGACGGCCGGCGTCTACATGGTGTGCCGGCTCTCGTTCCTCTACGAGGCGGCGCCGGGGGCCGCCGCCACGGTGGCCTGGACGGGCGGGCTCACCGCGCTCTTCGCCGCCACGATCGCCATCGCGCAGACGGACATCAAGAAGGTGCTGGCCTACTCCACCGTCTCCCAGCTCGGCTACATGTTCGTGGCCGCGGGCTGTGGCGCGTACGGGGCGGCGATCTTCCACCTGGGGACGCACGCCTTCTTCAAGGCCCTGCTGTTCCTCGGCTCCGGCGCCGTCATCCTGGCCATGCACCACGAGCAGGACACGGACAAGATGGGCGGCCTGCGCAGGCTCGCCCCGCGCACCCACGCCGTCTTCCTGATCGCCGTCCTCGCCATCGCGGGCTTCCCGCCGCTCTCCGGCTTCTTCTCCAAGGACGAGATCCTGCTCTCCGCCTGGACGGCGGAGGGCGTGCCCGGGCATCGCGCGCTCTGGGCGCTCGGCCTGGGCACCGCCGCGCTCACGGCCTTCTACATGTTCCGCCTCCACTTCCGGACCTTTGCCGGCAGCCTGCGCGCGCCGCGCGAGGTGCGCGAGCACGTGCGCGAGCCGGGCTCGGTGGTGCTGGTTCCGCTCTACGTGCTGGCCTTCTTCTCCATCGTGGCGGGGTTCGTGGGGCTTCCCCAGGTCTACGGCGACCTGCTCGGCGTCTCCCACTCGAACAGCCTCGCCAATTTCCTGCGTCCGGTCCTGCACGAGGAGCACGGGCACCACGTCTCCCACGCCACCGAGTACGGGCTCGCCGCGCTGGCCGTGGTGGCGGCGCTCGTGGGCACGCTGCTGGCCGCCTGGCTCTACGTCTGGCGTCCGCGCCTCCCGGCGCGCCTGCGCGGGGCGCTCGGCGGGCTGTTCCGGCTGGTGCGCGACAAGTACTACGTCGACGAAGCCTACGACGCCGCCTTCGTGCGCCCGCTGGTGGTGACCTCGGACAAGGTGCTGTTCCGCGTCGTGGACGCGGGGCTGATCGACGGCGTGGCCGTGAACGGCACGGCACACGCCGTGCGGGGCTTCGCGTCCCGCGCGCTCAAGTACGCCCACTCCGGCCTGACCCAGGGCTACCTGCTCGTGATGCTGCTGGGCACGCTCGCCGTGGTGGGCTGGCTGGTCCGGTAGCGCGATGAACACGCTCAACGCCCACCTGCTGGCGATCATCACCTTCCTGCCCCTGGCCACGGGCATCGGCCTGCTGTTCCTGCACCGCCTGCCGGAGTCCGCCTGGCGCGGCATCGCCCTGGCCGGGACGATCACCACCTTCCTGCTCTCGGTGCAGCTCTTCCTGGGCTTCGACCCGGCCGTGAAGGGCTTCCAGTTCGTGCAGTACGCCCCGTGGCTGCCCGACTACGGCATCCACTGGTTCGTGGGCGTGGACGGGATGAGCCTGCTGCTGGTCCTGCTCACCACGTTCCTGATGCCGTTGGTGCTCCTCGGCTCCTGGACCGACGTCACGCGCTCGGTGAAGAGCTTCGTGTTCTTCAACCTGTTCCTCGAGACCGGCATGCTGGGTGCCTTCGTCTCGCTGAACCTGTTCCAGTTCTACGTGTTCTGGGAGATCATGCTGATCCCGATGTACTTCATCATCGGGGTCTGGGGCGGGCCGCGGCGCATCTACGCCGCCATCAAGTTCTTCCTGTTCACGATGTTGGGATCGCTGCTCATGCTGGTGGCGATCCTCGTGCTCTACACCCTGTTCTACGAGCAGAACGGCTCGCTCAGCTTCGACCTGGTGGCGGCGCCGGGCACGGCCGGGCCTGCGGTGCTGGACACGGTGGTGCCACTGGCGGGCCAGACGGTGTGGTGGAAGACGCAGCCCTGGCTGTTCGCCGCCTTCGCGCTCGCCTTCGGCATCAAGGTGCCCATGGTGCCCTTCCACACCTGGCTCCCGGACGCGCACGTGGAGGCGCCGACCGCCGGCTCGGTGATCCTGGCGGGCGTGCTGCTCAAGATGGGCACCTACGGCTTCGTACGCTTCGCGCTGCCGCTCTTCCCGGAGGCCTCGTTCCAGTTCGCGCCCCTGATCTTCGGGCTGGCGCTCGTGGGCATCCTGTACGGGTCGCTGGTGGCGATGGTGCAGACCGACATCAAGAAGCTGGTGGCGTACTCGTCGGTGGCGCACCTGGGCTTCGTCATGCTCGGCATGTTCGCCTTCAACGAGGAGGGCCTGGAGGGCAGCATCCTCCAGATGGTGAACCACGGCCTCTCCACCGGAGCGCTCTTCCTCCTGGTGGGGATGCTCTACGAGCGGCGTCACACCCGGGAGATCCGGGACTTCGGCGGGCTCGCGCGGCCCATGCCCGTCTTCGCGGCGCTGTTCGGAATCGTCACGATGTCGAGCATCGGGCTGCCGGCGCTGAACGGCTTCGTGGGCGAGTTCCTGATCCTGGTGGGCACCTTCCTGGTGCACCCGGCGCTGGCCGCCGCCGCCACCTTCGGCGTGGTGCTGGCGGCGGCGTACATGCTCTGGATGTACCGCCGCGTCATGTTCGGGCCGCTCCAGAATCCCGAGAACCGGGGCCTCACGGATCTCGGCTGGCGGGAGCGCGGCATCCTGGTGGCGATCCTGATCCCGATCGTCTGGATCGGCCTCTACCCCGGGACCTTCCTGCGCCGCCTGGACGGCTCGGTGAACGCGCTGGTGGACCACCTGGAGCGCCGTCGTCCGGTGGCGCGTGCGGCGGACGGCCCGGTGGCCCCGCTCGCCTGGCTGCGGGAGCCGGGTCCGGAGGCGCGCCCATGACGCCGCCGCAGATCGACCTCTCGGCGGTGGCACCGATCGGCTTCACCGCCCTGGGAGCGCTGGTGGTGCTGATGGCCGAGGTGATCCTCTCCCGGCGCCAGCACCTGTTGGGCCGGCCCGTCACGGACGTGTGGATCGGCACCTTGCTGGCGACCGTTTCCATGCTCTTCCTGGGCCTCGCAGTATACACGGACGGCCAGGCCTTCCTCATGGACACCCAGGCCGTCTTCAACGCGAGCCGGCCCATGCTGCAGCTCGATCGACTCTCCGCCTTCGTGACCGTGCTCGTGGCGGTGGCGGCGCTGCTCGTGTGCCTGCTCTCGGTCACGTACCTGGCCGAGGTGGACATCAACCACGGCGAGTACTACGCGCTGCTGCTGCTGGCTACCGCGGGCATGATGCTGCTGGTCGCCTCGACGGACCTGATCACGCTGTTCCTGGGCCTCGAGCTGATGAGCATTCCCATCTACGTGCTGGCGGGCTTCGACCGCCGGCGCCTGCGCAGCAACGAGTCGGCGCTCAAGTACTTCGTGGTGGGCTCCTTCGCCAGCGGGATCCTGCTCTACGGCATGGCGCTCCTCTACGGGACGACCGGCCACACCGACT
>JBFGJV010000082.1:0-12889 GCA_041577015.1 Myxococcota bacterium | reverse complement strand
GCTGTTCCCCACGAAGTCGGTGTTGTTCTTGAAGATGGAGAGCTTCCCGGCGATCCGTTCTTCCTGGATCTTCTCCTCCGCGTAGTCCTGGAGCTCTTCGAGGATTCGTTCGCCCGCCTTGTCGTAGACGATGAGCTGGCGCGGCGACGCGCACTCCGGGGTGGCGTACTCGGGGTGGCAGCCCGTGTCCTGGTAGAAGCGAGCGCCGTTCTCCAGGAACACGTTGAGGAAGTGCTCCGTGGTGATCAGCTTCTCGAAGAGGAACCGGATCGCCTTTTCGACCGGCAGGGTCTTGCGCCCTTCGGGCGTGAAGATGATCCCGTATTCGGTCTCGAGGCCGTAGATGCGTCTTTGCAAGGCGGCTTCCGCGACCGGCAACTCCGGTCGAAAGGCTACGGGGACAGAATACCGTTCAATTCTTCGGCGGAAAGCCGCCGGAACTTTCGTCCCGGCTTGGAGCGCTCGAGCACGCACACCTCGAGGTTCTCGGGCGCCAGGCCGCCGTGTCCGCCGCCTGCCTGCGCAAGGGCGTCACGACCCAGACGCACCGCATCCCCGAGGGGCAGCCCGTCCCGATAGTTGCTCTGCAGGTAGTTCTGGAGGCTCTCGACGGTGCCGCCGATCACGCAGTAGCCCTGGTGATCGGAGATGCTCCCGTCGAACTGCACCTTGTAGAGCGCGTTCTTCTCGTGCCCCACCAGCTCGTCGTTGCCCACCTCGGCCACGATGATCTCCACCTCCAGGGGCTTGAGCTCGCGGGTGAAGACGTCGCCGATCGCCTGGGAGTAGGCGTTCGCCAGCCCCTTGGCGCGCACGTCCTCGCGGCTGTAGGCGTAACCCTTCACGTCGCAGTAGCGCACGCCCACCTTCCGGAGCTGGTCGAACTCGCTGAACTTGCCCACGCCCGCGAAGGCGATGCGATCGTAGATCTCCCCGATCTTGGAGAGGCTCGAAGAGGGGTTCTCGGCGATCAGCAGGATGCCGTCGCCGTACTCCAGGCACACGATCGACTTGCCGCGGCCGATGCCCTTGCGGGCGTACTCGGCCTTGTCCTGCATCCACTGCTCGGGCGAGACGTAGAACGGCATCGACACGACGACTATCCCTCCGCCTGGCGCGGCCGGGCGTTCTCTTCGTAGACACGGCGCAGCTCGTCCTGGGACACCTCGTCGATGCCGGCCGCGCTGCAGAGGTGCACGGTCGGGAAGATGCCCCGGGCCAGGTCCACGCCGCCGGTGGCGCGGTCCTCGTCCGCGGCGTCCATCAGCGCCTGCAGGCCGATGCGAAGCGCCTCGTCCCGGGGAAGGTTCTGGCGCCAGACCTTCTTCAGCGACTCGCGGGCGAACAGGCCGCCGCTGCCGGTTGCCTCGTAGTCGGCCTCCTCGTAGCGGCCCCCCGTGACGTCGTACTTCCAGAGACGGCCCGTCCGCCGTCGTAGGTCGTAGCCGGCGAAGATCGGCACCACCACGAGCCCCTGCATGGCCGCGGGCAGGTTGGCCCGCACCATCTGGGAGAGCTTGTTGGCCTTGCCCTCCAGCTCGAGCGCCTCGCCCTCGATCTTCTCGTAGTGCTCGAGCTCGATGCGCAGCAGCCGGGCCATCTCGATGCTCGGACCCGCCGCGCCCGCGATGGCGATGAGCGAGTGCGCGTCGGTGGGATAGACCTTCTGGATGTCCCGCGACGCGACCCGGTAGCCTTCGGTGGCCAGGCGGTCGCCTGCCACGAGGACGCCGTCGCCGTACTTGAGCGCCAACACCGTCGTCCCGTGCGGAACGCCCGCGGGCAGGCCCTCGCCCGCCTCCGGCACCCGCGCGCGGATGTGCGCGTAGTCCGTGTCGAGCAGCTCCTGGAAGCTGGATCCGCCGTACCGGCCCCGAAAGAGCACCGCTTCCCCCCTCGTACGGCCCCCGTCGGGAGGCGTCTACTCGCCGCCGCGCTGTACGTAGTTCTTGACGAACTCCTCGGCATTCTCCTCGAGGACCTCGTCGATCTCGTCGATCAGGGCGTCCATCTCTTCCTTGAGCTCTTCGCCCTTCTTGGCCAGCTTCTGACCGCCCTCGCTCTCGCCCGCGTCGTCGCCGTCGCCCTTCTTGGGCTTCTGCTTCTGCTGGGACTCCGAGGCTCCCACGATCGGGAAGAGCTCCTCGTCTCCGTGCCGGAGCGGGGGGTGGGTGTGGCGTTGCATGGCGACTTCTCCCGGCCTGACGTCAAGCCTTCAGATTGCGAACCAGATCGGCTGCGCTGGGCGAGCGGGACAGCAGATCCTCCACGTGCACCTTGGAGCCCTTGAGCGGCTCCGCCATCAGGACCCGCTTGATGGGCTCGTCTCCGATTCCGAACGAGATCGAGTCCCAGTTCACGCCGAACACCTCCGACCCGAAGAGCTTGAGGCAGCTGCCGCGGAAGTACGCACGCGTGTCCTCGGGCGGATCGTGAATGGCGCGACGGATCTCCTCGTCCTCGACGATCCGCTCCACCTTGCCCTGTCGCTCCAGAAGATAGTACAGCCCCTTGTCCGGTCGCAGGTCGTGGTACTGGAGGTCCAGCATGTGCACCTGCGGGCTGTCCCAGTCCAGCTCCTTGCGCTCCTTGAAGCCCTGGATCAGGGCGAGCTTGATGAGCCAGTCGATCTCCCGGCAAAGCTCCATCGGGTCGCGGCCCAGACCGTCGAGCACGTGCTCCCAGCGGTCCAGGACGTCTCCGGCCCACGCCTCGCCGGAGCCGTTCCCGAAGCGGCGTCGTGCCATCTCCAGGTACTCGGCCTGGATCTGCACCGCCGTCATGCGCCTGCCGTTGGCCAGCTCCAGCTCCTTGCGACACGAGGGGTCGTGGGAGACCTCCTTGATGGCACGCACCGGATCGTGCAGGGAGAGGTCCTTCGTGATCGCGCCGTCCTCGATCATGGCGAGCACCAGCGCGGTCGCGCCGTTGCGCAGGTAGATCGTGTACTCGCTCATGTTCGAGTCGCCCACGATCACGTGCAGACGACGGTACTTCTCGCGGTCCGCGTGGGGCTCGTCGCGCGTGTTGATGATCGGGCGCTTCACCATGGTGTCCAGCGCCACCTCGGTCTCGAAGAAGTCCGCCCGCTGGGAGAGCTGGTAGTCGCAGGGGTGGGCGCGGTTCTCGCTGCCCACCTTGCCGGCCCCCGTGTAGAGCTGGCGCGTGACCAGGAAGGGCATCAGGTGCTCCACGATC
The DNA here is from genome assembly GCA_041577015.1 of Myxococcota bacterium. Taxonomy (GTDB): domain Bacteria; phylum Myxococcota_A; class UBA9160; order UBA9160; family PR03; genus JBFGJV01. The sequence continues at coordinate 9,691 of JBFGJV010000082.1, read as the reverse complement.
TGCTTGAAGGACGTGCGCCGGTCCATCAAGTAGTTCTCGTGGCACCCGTAGCTGTTGCCCTTGCGGTCGCTGTTGTTCTTGTAGATCAGCATCTGCGTGCCGGGGGGCAGCACCCGATTGGCCTCGCGCCGCGACAGCTCGACGATGCGCTCGCCCGCCTTCTCGTGCACCACCAGATCGCGGGGGTTGGTGACCTCGGGGCAGGAGTACTCGGGGTGCGCGTGGTCCACGTAGTAGCGCGCCCCGTTCACGAGCGTCTTGTTGCGGGCGATGTTCTCCTGCTGGTTGGGGGTGTACTTCTCACCCTCCACCTGGAAGCCACGCGCGTCGGCGAGGGGGTTCTCCTGGTCGTAGTCCCACAGGATCTTGCCCGCGGAATCCTCGCGGTAGGAGTTGACCAGGAGCACGCAGCTGGAGATCGGGTCGAAGTCACGGTCGTTCTTGACGGTGATGCCGTACTCGATCTCGGTACCCATCACCTTGGGGATCGCCATCGCCCGTCCTTACAGGTACTGACCCGAGGTGATGTTCTCGATGGACCGCTCGTTCCGATTGATCCCCGTCATCAACGTGCGCACGTTGATGATCCGCTCGCCCTTGCGACCCGAGATCCGCGCCCAGTCGTCCGGGTTGGTGGTGTTGGGCAGATCCTCGTTCTCCTTGAACTCCTCCCGCACCGCTTCCACCAGGTCCGCCAGCTTGATGCCCCGCTCGCCGTGGTCGATCAGACGCTTCACGGCCTTCTTCTTGGCGCGCGCCACGATGTTCTCGATCATGGCGCCGCTCGAGAAGTCCTTGAAGTAGAAGATCTCGCGCTCGCCCTTGGCGTAGGTCACCTCGAGGAACTTGTTGTCCTCGGAGGTGGCGTACATCTGCTCGATCGTATCGTCGATCAGGCCGTCCACGATCTTCTGCGGGTCGCTGCCGTAGCGCTCCTGCGCCTTCGGATGGAAGGGCAGGTCGGCGGTGAGGTACTTCTCGAAGATCGAGCGTGCCGCCGGAGCATCCGGGCGGTTGACCTTCACCTTGAGGTCCAGGCGACCCGGCCGCAGCACCGCCGGATCGATCAGATCCTGGCGGTTGCTGGCGCCGATCACGATCACGTTGTTGAGCGACTCGACACCGTCGATCTCGGACAGGAACTGGGCGACGACGGTGGCCTCCATGTCCGAGGAGATGCCGGAGCCACGCATGCGGAACAGCGAGTCCATCTCGTCGAAGAAGATCACGACGGGCACGTCCTCGCTGGCCTTCTCGCGCGCCTTCTTGAACACCTCCCGGATCTTGTGCTCCGTCTCGCCCACGTACTTGTTGAGCAGCTCCGGGCCCTTCACGTTCAGGAAGTAGGCGGTCGTGGCGCGCCCCGTGCGCTGTTCGATGCTGCGCGCCAGGCTGTTCGCCACGGCCTTGGCGATCAGCGTCTTGCCGCAGCCCGGCGGGCCGTAGAGCAGGATGCCCTTGGGCGGCGAGAGCCGGTGCTCGGCAAAGGCCTCCGGGTGCAGGTAGGGCAGCTCGATGGCGTCGCGCAGGATCCCGATCTGCTCGTCCAGGCCACCGATGCGCTCGTAGGTGACCTCCGGGATCTCCTCCAGGACCACCTCCTCCACCGCCGACTTGGGCATCTTCTCGAAGGCGTACTGGGTGCGCGTGTCGATCATCACGTGGTCGCCCACCTTGACCTTCTCCTGGCGCAGGACCGAGGCGAAGGTGACGACGCGCTCCTCGTCCGCATGACCCAGCACGATGGCGCGTCCGTCGCCCAGGAGATCCACCACGGAGGCGATCTCGCCGCGCGTCACCACGCCGGCGGGCTCGATCACGTTGAAGGCCTCGTTCAGGACGACGAGCTGGCCCTCCTCGAGCTGGAAGGGGTCCACCTTCGGGTGGACGTTCACCCGCATCGCCTTGCCGTCCACCACGATCTCGGCGGTGCCGTCCTTGTTCGGCTGGGCGAAGACGCCGTAGCTGTTGGGCGGCGCGCAGAGCTTGTCCACCTCCTCCTTCAGGAGCTCGATCTGCTGCTTCGCCTCCTGGAGGGTGTGCACCAGCCGCTCGTTCTGCCGCTCGGCGTCGTTGATCTGCTCCCGGGAGAGCTGGTAGCGGCGGCGAATCGATTCGTACTCCCCCAGCACGCGATCGAGCCGGCGCCGGAACTCGTTGGAGTCGCCGCCGAACAGCCGCAGCGCGTCGAGCAGATCCTCCAGCGTCTCCTCGCTGCCGCGCCCAGGGTCGCGGTCCGGATCGCTACCGGAGCGCGGTCCCGAGGACGAGATGCGCCGCATCACGTCGCGCACGAATCCCTTTCTGCCCGAGCCGGAATCGAACTCGCTCATTGCGCCCTCTCCCCGTGTGCGGACGCTGCTCCTGCAGGCAGCGCCGGTCGGGGATTCATCGATGCAAACCTCGTGCCGCGCCGGCGCGGAGAGCCGAGACCGGAAACACCACCGGGGACGCGCACGTCCACCGCGTCGTTGCGCGCGTCCTGCGGGCTCGTCGCGTCCGATCGCCCGCTGCTCCGACACCCATCACGCGAACCGAAAGAACCGCCGAACCCCTCGAAAATGCGTTCTTTTTTCTCCGCCAAGCGTATCAGACCGCACCTCGGTGTCAAGCAGATCGGGCGCATCCGCCCCACTCGCGCACGCTTGCGCCTGGGGCCTGCCTCCGGCCTGCCGCCTTCCGATGCAAGTGGCCGGCTCCGGAGCCGCGATTTTGACGCCGGCGTCGGACCGCCATCGCCCGCGCGGCTACGCCGGTTCTTGCGGCACCCGGACGGGGGCGGAAGGCGCTTTCCGGTTCCGGGTGGCCGGCACCCCAGAGACGCGCCCTGCCTGCCTCACGGTGCCGGGGCGAGCTCCAGGACGCGCACGCCCTCCTCGGGCTCGAAGCGGAACAGCGCGGGATCCGGCTCCCGATTGGTGCGCACGTCCTCGAAGCGGACCGTGGTCACGTTGCCCAGCAGGTCGACCACTACCGACTCCCGGATCTCACCGGTCTTCGGATCCACCGCCACCTCGAGCCGCTCGTAGCTGGCATCGCGACGGGGCCGCAGCATGAGCCGCACGGGGCTCGCGTCGCACGCGGAGGCGCTCACCTGGAACTCGGCGAGGAGATCGCCCTGGCCCAGCAGGAACTGGATCGCCGCCCCGGACAGGAAGCGCTCGCCGAGGGGAAGGTGCTGGGCCTCGCGCGCCTTGGGATCGTAGATCCAGACCCCCTCGCCGTCGCTCACCACGAGGCTCGGCTCGGGCTCCTCGTAGCTCCAGCGCATGCGGCCGGGCTTGGCGAAGACGACCCGGCCGCTCGCAACGAGGGGATCGGCCGCCACGCCGCCGAAGGCCGCCGCGCGCGTGCGCTGCCGGAAGCGCGCCTCGAGATCGCGAATCGTCTCGTAACGCTTCTGCACGCGTTCGGCCACGGCCTCGGCGCAGCCGTCGACGGCGGGGGCGGACGCCTGGGAGTCCGGACCGTTGGCCCGGGCCGGACCCACGGTGGCCAGGGCAGCGGCCAGGACGAGGGAGGCGCGCACGCGCATGCCGCTTCGACGCAACACGGTCGGCTTCATTCGACGTCGACGGGGCGCACGAACACCTCCCGCGGTCGCGTGCCCTCCTGGGGCCCCACGATCCCGTCGAGCTCCATCTGCTCGATCATGCGCGCGGCCCGGTTGTAGCCCACCTTGAGCCGGCGCTGGACGTAGGAGATCGAGGCGTTGCGCGTCTCCGCCACCAGGGCGATGGCGCGGTCGTAGAGGTCGTCCACGTCCTCGCCGCGCGCCTCCTGCGCCTCGCTCTCCTCCTTCATGCGCAGCAGCGTGTCGTCGAACTGCGGAGCGCCCTGGTCGCGCAGGAAGGCCGTCAGCTCCCCCACCTCCTTCTCCGTCACGTAGGCGCCGTGGATGCGCTGGAGCTTGGAGGTGCCGGGCGGCAGGAACAGCATGTCGCCCTGTCCGAGCAGGTGCTCGGCGCCATTCTGGTCCAGGATGGTGCGGGAGTCGGTGCGGGAGGACACCTGGAAGGAGATGCGGGCCGGGAAGTTCGCCTTGATGATGCCGGTGAGCACGTCCACGCTCGGTCGCTGCGTGGCGAGCACCAGGTGGATTCCCGCCGCGCGCGCCATCTGGGCCAGCCGCTGCAGCGCCTCCTCCACGTCTCGGGCGGACACCACCATGAGGTCCGCCAGCTCGTCGATCACCACCACGATGTAGGGCAGGCGCTGGAGCTCCACCTGCTTGCCCTCCGGCTCGCCGGGCTTGGCCTTGAGCCGGAGGTGGGTCTCCCCGTCGGCGACGAGGCCCTCCACGCGGGCGTTGAACTGCTCGATGTTGCGCACGCCGAGCGCCGCCATCATCTGGTAGCGCTGCTCCATCTTGTGCACGATCCCGCCCAGCGCCGCGGCCGCGCGCTTGGGGTTCGTCACCACGTCCGCGATCAGGTGCGGGATGCCCTCGTAGATGGAGAGCTCGAGCAGCTTGGGGTCCACGAGCAGCAGCTTGAGCTCGTCGGGCGTGACCCGGGACAGGATCGAGCAGAGCACGGCGTTCAGGAACACGCTCTTGCCCGTGCCCGTGGCACCCGCCACCAGCAGGTGCGGCATGCGGGCGAGGTCCGCCTCCACGGGGTTGCCGAAGATGTCCTTGCCCAGGGCCAGGGTGAGCTTGGACGAGCTGCCCCGGAACGACTCCGCCTCCAGGAGATCGCGCAGGTAGACCACCTCGCGCTCGGCGTTGGGCACCTCGATCCCCACCACCGACTTGCCCGGCAGCGGCGCGATGATGCGCACCGAGAGGGCACGCAGGGCGAGGGCCAGATCGTCCGCCAGGTTGACGATGCGGTTGACCTTGACCCCCGAGGCCGGCTCGAACTCGTACATGGTGATGACCGGGCCCGGGTGCACGGTCACCACGCGCCCGTGGACACCGAAGTCCTGGAGCTTCTTCTCCAGGATGCGAGAGTTCATGATCAGGCTCTCACGGTCGTAGCGCCGCTCGCCCACCGGCGAGCGCTGGAAGAGGGAGAGGTCCGGAAGCCGGTAGGGCCCGCGGCCGCGGCCGTCGGCGAAGGCGAAGGCCTCCTGGTGTGCCGTGCGCTGGCTCTCGCGCTCGGCGCCGTGGTCCACGATGGCGGGATCCTCGCGGCCGCCCCGATGGGCCCGGAGGCGCCGGACGGGGGAGGTGCCCGCCGTCTCGACCTCCGGCGAAGCCTCCTCCTCCGGCTCGCCCGGCAGACGGATCGAGGCAACGCGGGCGCGCCGGGCGCGCCGCTCGCGCCACACCCCGAGGCTGCGCCAGAGGTCCACCAGCGCCGCGGCCGCGAGCGTCGCGCCGCGCACCAGTGCGCGTCCCGCACGCGTCGCCAGCTGGGCGAGCGCCGCCAGCGCCCGGACGGTCCCGGCCACGACCGCGCCCACGCCGGCGGCGCCCAGCGCCGCGAGCGTCCCGAGCGCATGCAGCGCACTGGCGCTGCGCACACCCAGCACCCCGAGCGTCCCCACCCCGAGCAGCAGCGCGTTCACCAGCAGCGCGCCCCACTCGGAGAGCCAGGGCTGCTCGAGGGAGGCGAGCCGCGAGCCGAGCCAGCCGCCGTGGCCTGCGGCCAGCCGCGTCGGCGCCACCACGTGGGCCAGGGCGAGCGCCGTGGCTCCGGCCAGGACCACGAGCACGCCGCCCAGCCAGAAGCGTGGCCCGGGCGGTCGTCGCGCCAGCAGCAGCCGTGCGCCGAGCAGCGCCGTCACCGCCACGAAGAGGATCGAGACGCTCCCGAAGCCGCGCCGCAGCAGGCCCGCCAAGGTCGCGCCCACGGCGCCCGCGCGGTTCTCCACCGGGTCCAGCCGGAAGATCGGGTCGCCGGGCGCGTAGCTCCAGAGCGCCAACGTCGCTACGAGGGCCAGGGCGATCAGGCCGAGGCCGAGTGCCTCCCCGGCCAGGCGCATGCCGGGCGAGGGCCCGGCGTCCGCCGCCACGCGGCGCCCACGGGACGCACGACTAGACACGATGCGACCGGAATCCCACGCCCCTCACCCCCTCGGGACGGGAAACGGGTCGAGGGTACAGAGGTCGGGAACGGCGTCAAGCCGCGGGCGGGAGCGGACGCTGGAAGCGCGGGTCGTATCCCGCGGTGATCGCCTCGCGGACGCGCTCCTTGAGCTCGCCGCGGTCCTCGAGCCTGAGGCCCCGGGTGGGCAGCGGCTTGCCGTACTGGATCTTGATCACGCCACTCTCGATGCGGAGCGAACGCTTGGGCGTGATGTGCTGGCTGCCCGAGACCGTGACCGGGATGATCGGAACCTGGGCGGCGAGCGCCAGGTGGAAGGGGCCGCTCTTGAAGGGCTGGAGCTCGCCGCTGGGGCTGCGGGTTCCCTCCGGATAGATGATCACGTTGGTGCCGCTGCGGATGCGCTCCGCCGCGCGGCGCAGGCTCTCCACGGCGCGATCGCGATGCTGGCGGTCCACGATCACGTGGCCGGAGCCGGCCAGCGCCCAGCCGAAGAGCGGAATCCTGGCCAGCTCTTTCTTCGCCACGAAGCGGAAGGAGACCGGGAGCGTGGAGACGATCGCGGCGATGTCGAACAGGCTCTGGTGGTTCGACATGAAGATGACCGGGGCGTCGCGAGGCACGTTCTCGAGGCCGGCGACCTCCACCCGGATCCCACACGTGGCCAGGATCCAGCCCACCCACCTCCGGCCCACCCAGATCACGGACTCGCCCGTCCGGTCCACCAGCAGGACCACGCCCACGGCTCCCCAGAAGACGGTGTAGAGCACGCACAGGACGGCGCGAAGGACGTAGATCACGGAGGTCTCGCCAGGTCCACCCCGGGGAAAGCCTAGGCGGGAGCGTGAAGCGCTGTCAACGCGCGCCGCCCACGCCTTGACGGGGCCTGCCGGCGGCGGAAAGATTGGGGTCCACCCCGCTTTCCTCCGACGGAGAACCGCATGGCAGGCGTCAACAAGGTCATCCTGATCGGCAACCTCGGCCGCGACCCCGAGCTCCGCTACACGCAGGGCGGCCAGGCCGTCGCCAACTTCACCCTGGCGACGTCCGAGAACTGGACCACGCGTGAGGGCAACCGGGAGGAGCGCACGGAGTGGCACCGCATCGTGGTGTGGGGCAAGACGGCGGAGAACTGCGCCCAGTATCTCGCCAAGGGCCGGACCGTCTACGTGGAGGGACGCCTCCAGACGCGCGAGTGGGAGGACCGCGAGGGTCAGAAGCGCCGCACCACGGAGGTGGTGGCCCAGACCGTGCAGTTCCTGGGCGGACCACGCGGTGCGGGAGGCGGCGAGCGACCGGCGCGCGCGGAAGGCGAAGAGACGCCGCCGGCGCCGCAGGCCCCCGAGGACGACATCCCCTTCTAGGCGGGCCCGGTGTCCTCGCGCTGGGCGCGCAGGCCGCGCACCAGCTCGTTGATGCGCGCGCGGTCGGCGGGCGTCAGGTGCTCGAATTCCACGCCCATGCCGGGAGGCTCCTCGCCGCCTTCGCGGATCCACGCCACGCGACCCTCGGTGCGGACCGGCTCGTCGCTGCCGGGCAGCTGGAAGTGGAGCGACACCTTCGTGTCCGGCGGCGGCGGGCTCTCCGTCTCGATGAACAGCCCACCCTCGTTCACGTTGGACGCAAACTCGGAGAAGAACGAGTCCACCGTGCCGTAGGAGACCCGAACCACGAGCGGCGTACGGGGCGACTTGCGTCGCTCCACCTCCGTCTCGACGTCGGGACCCCAGGAGTTCGGGCGAACGGACCCGGCCATGGCGCGGCCTCCCGACTTGCTCATCGACCGAAGGCGTGGCCCGCTTGACGGGAGGGAGCCGCCCCCGCAGGGGTCTCCCGGAGGCTCACGAAGCCCCGCTCGGCCACCACGACGTGGTCCAGGACGGGGACGCCGAGGAGCCCCCCGGCCTCCACCAGCCGGTCGGTCACCTCCCGGTCCTCCGGGCTCGGCGTGGGATCGCCGCTCGGGTGGTTGTGCGCCAGCACCAGGGCCGCCGCCCCCTCGCGCAGCGCTGGACGGAAGACCTCGCGCGGATGCACCAGGCTCGCCGTGAGCGTGCCCTGGGAGACCACCACCTCGCGCAGCAGTCGGTGGCGACCGTCCAGGAGGAGCGCGAAGAAGCGCTCATGGCGGGCGTGCCGCAGGCGCGCGTGGAAGTGGCGGTGCACGTCGCCGGGTCCCCGCACCGGGTCGCCCGCCCGGAGACGGCGGGCGGCCAGGCGGCGCCCCAGCTCGAGCGCGGCCACGAGGCTCGCCCGCTTCGCGGGGCCGACGCCGGCGTGTCCGCCGAACTCGCCGGGAGCGGCCGCGGCGAGACCCAGCAGCCCACCGCTGCGCCGGAGCAGCGCCTCCGCGACGACCCGCGCGTCGCGGCCCCGAGCCCCGGTACGCAGCAGCAGCGCCACGAGCTCCGCGTCGGAGAGCGCCTCGGGGCCGCAGGCCGCCAGGCGTTCGCGCGGTCCGTCCATGTAGGGGGTCTCCGCCGGGACCGGGGAGCCGGACGAGACTAGCGAAGCGCGGCGCGAGCGCCGAGGACGCGCTCGTTCAGCCGACTCAGATCGTGCAGCCGAGCGTAGCGGCCGTCTGGCGGGCCAGGTCGATCAGCGCCGTGGCGGTGGCCAGCGGGATCTTCTTTCCGGACTGGGCCTGCACCTGATTCACGTAGCCGCCGAGGCTGCCGCAGGCGCCCGCGCTGTTACCGGCCGCCGCCTTGGCGGTGATCGCCTGGACCTTGTTCGCCAGGCTCGCGCCCCCGCCGAGCCCGACCGACGCCGCTTGTAGCCCCGATAGCTGGTCGAGCGCCCGCGCCGCCGCAGACCACGCCTGCACGCGATTGTTGTCGGTGTCGGCGACGTAGAGGGTCCCGTCGGCGCCTAGCGCCACCGCATATGGGAAGTCGAGCTGATCGGCAGCCGACCCATTGCCGTTGCCACCGGCCACGGTCACCCCGCTGGTCGCACCGGACGCCCACTGCTGCACCCGATCGTTGAAGTTGTCGGCGACGTAGACGTTCCCGCTGCCGTCCACCGCCACCCCGTAGGGGACGTCGAGCTGGTCGGCGGCCGACCCGTCGCCGTTGCCACCGGCCACGGTCACGCCGTCACCGGCCGCTCTGGCCGATGCGACGGTCACCAACATCGTGCCGATCATCGCCATGAGGGCCATCGCGGCCCACTTCACCCGAGCCATCATCGCATCCTCCCAACTGTCGCTGTTCGAACGACCGCGCTGAACGGGGAGCGCCCCCAAGCACTTCGTCTTCATGGGTTTCTCGAGCTGTTCGCGAGGGTGCAGAGGGGCCGCATCATGCTCGGCAGCACCCCGTCCTGCAAGCGAAAAAGGCGCGAACGCAGCCGCCCGACGTGGGCTCCCGCGCAATTGGATGGGCAAGAGGTCGACGCAAGGCCCTGAGAACCAGCCGGTTTTGGCAGTGCGTCCGCGTCGACGAGGGACTAGCGAAGTGCGGCGTGGGCACCGCCGCCGCGGCAGCGCTGCTCCGCCGCCTCGGCGGCGGCGAGGGCGTCGGCGAAGCGCCGGGGGGCGAGCTCCGGCGCGATCAGACTGCGGAGCGTCTCGGCACGGTGGCGGGCAGGCTCGAGCTCCTCCACGAAGCGACGCAGCAGCGCCAGGTAGCCCTCGGCGAGTGCGGCCTGGCTCGCCGCCGCGGCCAGCTCCAGGGGCACCTCGGGTCGGTAGCTGG
>JBFGJV010000081.1:0-13191 GCA_041577015.1 Myxococcota bacterium | reverse complement strand
GGCATCGACACCGTGAAGCAGGCCGAGACCTTCGCCGCCATCCGCGAGGCCTACGAGATCCCTCGCGACGACGCGCTGCGCCTGCGCGACTACCCCACCCTCGCCCACGCCATCCGCTTCGTGAAGGAACGGCGCCCCGACCTGGCCGAGACCGCCCCCGCGCCGGCCCCGGCACCCGAGCCTCCAACGGCCACGGAGAGGGCGTCGGTCCCGGAGACGGAGGCCGACGCCGACGCGCCACGCAGCGACCTGGAGGCGGCGCGCCGCATCCCCCGGCGCGTGCCGCGCGCGGTGCTGCGCCCGGCGCTCGAGCGCTGCGAGCCCACCGGCGTCGAGCTCGGCGGGACGAGCCGCGTACTGGTGGTGATGGACCAGGGCGGCGTGGGGCGCGCCCTGGTGCGGCGGCTCGAGAAGCTCGGCGTGCGCACCGAGACGGTGGAGGACGCGCCCGATCGCGAGACGCTCGCGGGCCGGCTGGAGGCGTGGAGCCGCGAGGGGCCCTTCCAAGGCGTCTACTGGCTCCCCGCCCTGGACGCCGAGGGCGACCTCCGCGAGCTCGAGCCCGCCCAGTGGCGCGCCGCGCTCCACCTGCGCGTCAAGCTGCTGCACGAGACGATGCGCGCTCTCGGCGAGACGATCGGGCCGTCCGGCACCTTCCTCGTCGCGGCCACGCGCCTGGGCGGCCGACACGGCTACGAGGCCACGGGCGCCGTGGCGCCGCTCGGCGGCGCCGTCACCGGCTTCGCCAAGGCCTTCCAGCGCGAGCGTCCCGAGGCGCTGGTCAAGGCCGTGGATTTCGGGCCGAGCCGCAGGACCGCCGAGCTGGCCGACGCGCTGCTGGCCGAGACGCGACGCGACCCCGGCGCGGTCGAGGTGGGCGTGCGGGACGGCCTGCGCTGGAGCGTCGGGCTCGTGGAGGAGCCCCTCGCCGACGAGGCGGCCGGGCTCGCGCTAGGACGCGAGAGCGTCTTCCTGGTGACCGGAGCGGCCGGAAGCATCGTCTCGGCCATCACCGCCGACCTGGCCGCCGCGAGCGGCGGCACCTTCCACCTCCTCGACCTCGTGCCCGAGCCCCGGGCCGACGACGCCGACCTCGTCCGCTTCGCCCACGACCGCGACGGCCTCCAACGCGAGCTCTTCGAGCGCCTGAAGGCCCGCGGCGAGCGCGCCACGCCGGCACGGGTGGAGCGGGAGCTCGCCCGGCTCGAGCGCGCTCAGGCCTGCCTGGCGGCGATCCAGGCCGTCCGCCGCGCTGGGGGCACGGCGCACTACCACCAGGTGGACCTGACCGACGCCGAGGCGGTGGCGAAGCTGGCGGACGACGTCCGAGCCCGGCACGAGCGCGTGGACGTGCTGCTGCACGCCGCCGGGCTCGAGCGGAGCCGCCGCCTGCAGGACAAGGACGCCGGCGAGTTCGACCTGATCTTCGACGTCAAGGCCGACGGCTGGTTCAACCTGGTGCACGCCCTGGGAGAGCTGCCCCTGGGCGCGGTGGTGGCCTTCAGCTCCATCGCGGGCCGCTTCGGAAACGCGGGACAGACCGACTACAGCGCCGCCAACGATCTCTTGTGCAAGTGCGTGTCGAGCCTGCGCCGCACGCGACCCGAGACGCAGGCGCTCGCCATCGACTGGACCGCCTGGGCGCGCATCGGCATGGCGAGCCGCGGCTCGATCCCGCAGGTGATGGAGCGGGTGGGCATCGACATGCTGGCGCCGGAGGCCGGGATCCCCATCGTCGGCCGCGAGCTGCGGGGCGGGACGCGCGGGGAGGTGCTGATCGGCGAGCGTCTGGGCTTCCTGCTCCAGGACCGGGACGAGCGCGGCGGCCTCGACGCCTCCGTCCTGGCACCCGGTGCCGAGAGCCCGCTGCTCGGGCGCGTGCTGCGCATGGGGCCGGAGTCGGGCCTGTGCGTGGAGACCCGCCTCGACCCCGCCGCACAGCCCTTCCTGGACCACCATCGCATCGACGGCACTCCGGTGCTGCCCGGCGTGATGGGGATCGAGGCCTTCGCGGAGCTCGCGGCCTGGGCGGCGCCCGGCTGGCAGGTGCGCGGCCTGGAGGAGGTCGCCTTCCTGGCCCCCTTCAAGTTCTACCGCGACGAGCCGCGCATCCTCGAGCTGAACGCCCGGCTCGAGCCGGACGGCGACGAGATCCTGGCGCACTGCAGCCTCGCGGGTCGCCGGGAGCTGCCGGGGCGGGGCGAGCCCCAGCGGACCACGCACTTCACCGCCCGCGTGCGGCTCGCGCGCACGTTGCTCGGCGCAGAGAGCGGCTCGCCCGCGCCCGAGCCGCGTCCGGACGCGGCCCGGGCGGACGCGGTCTACCGGGTCTACTTCCACGGACCGGCCTATCGCGTCCTCGAGCGGGCGTGGGGCGCGGACGGCACCGCCTTCGGGCGGCTCGCGGCGGCGCTGCCCGACGACCACCATCCTGCGGACACCCCGCTGCGCACGCTCCCGCGTCTGGTGGAGCTCTGCTTCCAGACGGCCGGCATCTGGGAGATCGGGACGCACGGTCGCATGGCGCTACCCCGGGGCATCGGGCGCCTGTCGTTCCCCGGCCGGCCGGCCGCGAGCGCTCCACCGCTGCACGCGGTGGTGCGAGCCGGGCCGGAGGGCTCGGGGTTCGAGGCGGAGGTGGTCGATGCGGCGGGGGCGGTCTGGGTCCGCCTGGAAGGGTACGCCACCGCCGCGCTTCCCGCGGGCGTGGACGGGGAGCTGCGGGCGCCGCTGGCGGCGGCGATGCGCTGACATGGAGCCCGGCTTCCGGCGCATCGCCATCGTGAACCGCGGCGAGGCCGCCATGCGCCTCGTGCGTGCGGTGCGCGAGTGGAACGCCGAGGCCACGCCGACGCTGCGCACGATCGCGCTCTACACGGAGCCCGACCGACGTGCGCTCTTCGTGCGCGAGGCGGACGAGGCCTTCGAGCTCGGCCCGCCCACCTTCGTGGACCCGACGGACGGGCGACGGAAGAACGGCTACCTCGACTATGCGCGGCTCGAGCACGCGCTTCGGGAGGCCGGCGCCGAGGCGGTCTGGGTGGGATGGGGCTTCGTGGCCGAGCACGCGGCGTTCGCGGAGCTGTGCCGGCGACTGGGGGTCGTCTTCATCGGCCCCAGCCCGGAGGTGATGCGCCGCCTGGGCGACAAGATCGGCTCCAAGCGGCTGGCGGAGGAGGCGGGCGTCCCCGTGGCGCCGTGGAGCGGCGGCCCGGTGGAGGACCTGGCGGCGGCGCGCCGCGCCGCGGAGCGCCTGGGCTTCCCGCTCATGATCAAGGCCACCGCCGGGGGCGGCGGCCGCGGCATCCGGCGCGTGCGGGAGCCGGAGCAGCTCGCCGAGGCCTTCGAGAGCGCCCGCTCCGAGGGGCTCAAGGCGTTCGGCGACGCCACCGTCTTCATGGAGCGCCTGATGGAGGGCGCGCGCCACGTGGAGGTGCAGATCGTCGGCGACGCCCAGGGCACCGTGTGGCCCCTCGGCGTGCGCGACTGCACCGTGCAGCGCCGCAACCAGAAGGTCCTGGAGGAGTCCCCCTCACCGGCCCTCTCCCCGGCCCAGCACGAGGAGATCGGAGCGGCCGCCGCCCGGCTCGGAAGCGCGGCCGGCTACGAGAACGCCGGCACGGTGGAGTTCCTATACGATCCCCCCACGGCCCGCTTCTCGTTCATGGAGGTGAACGCGCGCCTCCAGGTGGAGCACCCGGTCACCGAGCTCACGACCGGCGCCGATCTGGTGAAGCTGCAGCTGCACGTGGCGCTGGGCCGCCCCCTCGCGGGCGAGCCGCCCGCGCCGCGCGGCCACGCCATCGAGGCCCGCGTCAACGCCGAGGACCCCGAGCGGGGCTTCGCGCCCGCCCCCGGCCGCATCGAGCTGTTCCGTCCTGCCGGCGGGCCTGGCGTGCGGGTGGACACCGGCTTCGCCGAGGGCGATCCGATCGCCTCCGAGTTCGACTCGATGATCGCCAAGGTGATCGTCTGGGGGCGGGATCGACCCGAGGCCCTGGCGCGGCTCGGGCGCGCGCTCCAGGAGACCGCCCTCGCCGTGCGCGGCGGCGCCAGCAACAAGGGCTTCCTGCTCGGTCTGCTGCGACGGCCGGAGGTGGTCCGGGGCGAGGTGGACGTGGGCTGGCTGGACCGCCTCAGCGCCCGCGGCGAGCATCTGCCGCGCGGACAGGCCGACGCCGCCATCCTGCAGGCCGCCATCGACGCCTACGACGCCGAGCTCGCCGTGGAGCAGGCGCAGTTCTACGCGACGGCGGCCCGCGGACGTCCCAAGCTGCGTCGGGAGGTGGGCCACGCCATCGAGCTCCGCGAGCGCGGCAGCCGCTACGAGCTCCACGTGCTGCGACAGGGACCGAACGCCTACCGGATCGACGTGGACGGGGTCCGGGTGCACGCAGGCGTGGAGCGGCTCGGCGTCTTCGAACGACGGCTCGTCCTGGGGGAGCGGCGCCACCGGGTGCTGACCCACGGCGAGGGCCTGGAACGGGTGGTGGAGGTGGACGGCTTTCCGCACCGCCTCTCCCGGGACGACGGCGGCACGATTCGCGCGCCCGCACCGGCGGTGGTGCTCTCCATCGCCGTGCGCGAGGGCGACGAGGTGGCGGCCGGGGATCGGCTCGCCGTGCTCGAGGCCATGAAGACCGAGCTTCCGGTGCTGGCGCCCTCGGCGGGAAAGATCCGTCAGATCCTCGTGACCCCGAACGTGCAGGTGGAGACCGGCGCCCCGTTGCTCGTGATGGAGCCGGTGGTGCAGGAGGGCGCCGAGCCCGCGGCGGATCGCATCCGCTTCGCATCCGGTGCGGAGGAGCCCGCGGAGGACGCCCGCCGCCGCTGCCGCCGCAACCTGGGCGAGCTGCGCCAGCTCATGCTGGGCTTCGACGTCGCGTCCGCGGATGCCAGGCGTCTGGTGCACGAGCGACGTGGCATCTGCACCGAGCTCGCCCCCGACGACCCGGAGCTGCTGGCCAGCGAGGAGGAGATCCTGACGCTGTTCGCCGACGTGGGCGAGCTGTTCCGCCGCCGCGAGAGTCCGGACGACGTGACGGCCTCCGGAGGCCGCAGCGCCGAGGAGAGCCTGGTGGCGTACCTGCGCTCGCTGGATCCCGTGGCGGCGGATCTCTCGCCGGCCTTCCTGGATCGGCTCCAGCGCGCGCTGCTGCACTACGGCGTGGAGACCCTGGAGCGCTCCCCCCAGCTCGAGGAGGCGCTGCTCTGGATGTGCAAGGCGCACCAGCGCCTGGACGAGCAGGTGGGGGTCGTGCTCTCGATCCTCGAACGCCGCCTGGACCGGGTCGAGCGGCTCGCGCCGCACCGGAGCGACGCCTTCCAACGCCTGCTCGACCGCATCGTCGCGGTGACGCGGGGAACGCATCAGGGCGTGAGCGACCTCGCGAGCGAGGTGCGTTACCGCTTCTTCGACGCTCCCTTTTTCGAAGCCGTGCGCGGGGAGGTGTACGCCCGCGCCGAGGCCGACCTGGCCGCGCTGGCTCGCGACCCGGACGGCGCCGCCCGCGAGGACCGGATGCAGCGGCTCGTGGCCTGTCCGCAGCCCCTGGTCTCCGTGTTGACCGGCCGCTTCGGCACCGCGTCGGCCCTCGAGCGTCGCCTCATGCTCGAGGTGCTGACCCGCCGCTACTACCGGATCCGCCTCCTCGAGGAGATCCGCTCCTCCACGCGTGGTGAGCGCGGCGTCCTGCGATCCCGTTACCAGCACGACGGCGAGCGCATCCACGTCGTGACCACGCACGCGAGCTGGGATGACCTCCCGGACGCGCTGGAAGCCCTGTGCGACGCCGTCGCCGACGTCCCGTCCGACGACTCCGTGGTGGCGGACGTATACGCCGCGCGTGCCGGGGAGCCCCAGGACGCCGATGCCACCGTGCGCGAGCTCGAGGCGCGACTCTCGGCCTGCGCGCTGCCGGCACCGGTGCGACGCCTGGTGGTCGCCCTGGCGCAGGAGGGCGCGGGGAAGGGCATGGGCGGCATGCAGCACTTCACCTTCCGCCGCGGCGACCAGGGCCTCCGGGAGGATCGACCCGCCCGCGGGCTCCATCCCATGATGGCCAAACGGCTCCAGCTGTGGCGTCTGGCCAACTTCGAGGTCGAAAGGCTGCCCTCGGTCCCGGACGTGTACCTCTATCACGGAACGGCCCGGGACAACCCGAAGGACCAGCGGCTGTTCGCGTTCGCCGAGGTGCGCGACCTCACGCCCGTGCGCGACGAGCACGGGCGCGTCACCCGGCTGCCGCAGCTGGAGATGATGTTCCACGAAGCCGTGGCCGGGATCCGGCGCTTCCAGTCGCGCCAGGATCCCCGCCGCCGCCTGCACTGGAATCGCATCCTGCTCTGGGTGTGGCCGACCCTCGAGCTCGGGACCGAGGAGATCAACGAGGTCGCACACCGGCTGATGCCGGCGACCAGCGACCTCGGCCTGGAGAAGGTCCTGGCGCGCGTGCGCATGCGTGACGCAGCGGGTGCCGAGCCACGCGAACGCGTGCTCCAGCTCACCGCCCCCGGCGGCGGCGGCCTGGTGTTGAGCTTTCGAGAGCTCGCGGACCAGCCGATCCGCCCGCTGTCCGAATACGGGCAGAAGGTGGTGCGCATGCGTCAGCGCGGCATGGTCTATCCGTACGAGATCATCCGCATGCTCACGCCACCGCGGCAGGGCGCCCGTTCGGAGCTTCCGCCGGGCGAGTTCCGCGAATACGACCTGGACGAGCGCAACGAGCTCGTGCCGGTGGACCGCGAGCCGGGCCGCAACCGCGCCAACGTCGTGGTCGGGCTGCTGCGCAACTTCACGGCGCGGCATCCCGAGGGCATGACGCGGGTGCTGATCCTGAGCGATCCGAGCCGGGAGATGGGGTCGCTGGCCGAGCCGGAGTGCCGACGCATCGTCGGGGCCCTCGATCTGGCCCAAGGCCTCCACGCTCCCGTGGACTGGTTCCCGGTCTCCGCCGGGGCCAAGATCGCCATGGACAGCGGCACCGAGAACCTGGACTGGACCGCGCGCGTGCTGCGTCGCCTGATCGAATTCACCCAGGCCGGCGGGCGGGTGAACGTCCTGGTGAACGGCGTGAACGTAGGCGCCCAGTCCTACTGGAACGCAGAGGCGACCATGCTGATGCACACCAAGGGCATCCTGATCATGACGCCCGCCGCTTCCATGGTGCTGACGGGCAAACGCGCGCTGGAGTACTCCGGCGGCGTCTCCGCCGAGGACCACCAGGGGATCGGCGGCTACGAGCGGATCATGGGGCCCAACGGGCAGGCCCAGTACTGGGCCGCCGACCTCCGCGACGCCTGCCGGATCCTGCTGCGACACTACGAGCACACCTACGTGGCACCCGGAGAACGTTTTCCGCGCCGCGCGGCCACGGACGATCCCCCGGACCGCGACGTGCGGAGCTTCCCGCTCGATGACGAAGACGGCGCTCCGTTCGAGTTCGTGGGCGAGATCTTCTCGGACGAGAAGAATCCCGGACGCCGCAAGTCCTTCGACGTGCGCGGCGTCATGCGGGCGGTGATGGACCAGGACCACCCGCCGCTCGAGCGCTGGCCGGACATGCGCCACGCCGAGATCGCCGTGGTCTGGGACGCCCACCTCGGGGGCCATCCGGTCTGCCTGATCGGGATCGAGTCGCGTCCCGTGCCGCGGCTGGGCTTCGCTCCCGCCGACGGTCCGGACCAGTGGACGGCCGGAACGCTGTTTCCGCTGTCGTCCAAGAAGGTGGCGCGGTCCATCAACGCGGCCAGCGGGGTCGTCCCCGTGGTGGTGCTCGCCAATCTGTCGGGCTTCGATGGGAGCCCGGAGTCGATGCGGCGTCTCCAGCTCGAGTTCGGCGCCGAGATCGGACGTGCCGTGGTGAACTTCCAGGGACCGCTGGTCTTCTGCGTGATCTCCCGCTATCACGGCGGCGCCTACGTGGTCTTCTCGCGCACGTTGAACGAGAACCTCCAGGTGGCGGCGCTGGAGGGCACCTACGCCTCGGTGATCGGGGGCGCACCCGCCGCCGCGGTGGTGTTCTCCCCGGAAGTGGATCGACGTACGCGCGAGGACGCGCGCCTGCAGAGCCTGGAGCGCGAGATCGCGGCGGCCGACGAGGGGCTGCGCGGTCGCCTGCGCGCCCGCTGGCACGAGGTGTACGAGGCGGTGCGCTCCGAGAAGCTGGGCGAAGTGGCCGCGGAGTTCGACCGCCAGCACAGCGTCGAGCGCGCGCTCCGCGTGGGCTCCCTGGACCACATCGTGCCGCCGGCACGGCTGCGTCCCTACCTGATCGAGGCGGTGGAGCGAGGCGTCCGCGAGACGCTGGAGCGCGGAGCTTGACGGGCTGGCTGTGGCAGACGCACGCCGACGTGCCCTCGTCGGATGCCTGGCTCTCCGAGGCGGAGCGCGCGCGCCTGGCCGGTCTGCGTCGTGCCGGGCGTCGCAACGACTGGCGGCTGGGACGCTGGGCGGCCAAGCGCGCCGTTGCGCGCTTCCTCGGCCAGGGCGAGGAGCTGGCCGCGCTGCGCGCTCTCGAGATCCTTCCCGACGAGGACGGCGCGCCGCGGGTGCGGCTGCGGGGACGGCCTGCCTCCGTTCGCCTCTCCCTCAGCCATCGCGCCGGGGCGGCGCTCTGCTGCGTGGCGGAGACCCGCATCGCACTGGGCTGCGACCTGGAGCTCGTCGAGCCCCGCAGCGCCGCCTTCGTCGCCCACTGGTTCGCGGCCGGGGAGCGCGCGCGCGTCCGCGCGGCCCCGGCCACGGAGCGGGCGGAGCTCGCCAACCTGATCTGGAGCGCCAAGGAGAGCGCGTCGAAGCTCCTGCACCAGGGGCTGCGGCTCGACCCACGTGCCCTGGTGGTGGAGGCGCCGCCGCACGCGACAGCAGCGGAATGGCGTCCGCTGGCCGTGCGCTACGGGGGACGGGGCTTCGAGGGCTGGTGGAGACGCCGGGGAGGCTGGGTGCTCACGCTGGTGGAGACGCCTGCCCAAGGGCCGCCGGCGCCGCTCCTCGAAGCACCGATCCTCAGCCGGGCGGGGGCGGATCGGCGGCCCGACGCAGCTCGTCGGGCTTGAACAGCAGGATGCGATGATGTCGGCGGCCCACCAGACCCTCCGCTTCGAGGCGGCGCAGCGTGGCATTCACGGTCTGACGGGTCGTTCCCACCAGCGTGGCCAGCTCGGCCTGGGTGAGCGGCAGGTCGATCAGGCGGGAGCCGTCCTCGGCGCGCCCGAAGTCCTCCGCCAGCTCCGACAGCACGCGGGCCAGACGCGCGCGCACGTCCCGGAACACCAGGTGCTCCACCCGACTCTCGATGCGCTTCATGCGCTGGCCCATCTGCTTGGTGATCGCCAGGACCAGGGACGGCTTGGCCGCCACCACGCGCTCGAAGGCCTCCCGCGGGATGCGCAAGATCGTCGAGGCGCGGACCGCCTGCGCGAAGCTCTCGCGGGGGTGGTTCCCGAAGGCCGTGAGCTCGCCGAACACCTCTCCCGGCGCGACGTAGCCGAACGTGGTCTCGGCGCCGGAGGGAGCCAGCCGGTACACCCGCACGAGACCGCGGGCGAGCAGGAACACCGAGTGGGGCGTGGGGTTCGGCGTGAAGACCATCTCCCCGCGTGCGTACTCCCGGCACGTGGAGGCGCGCTGGAGCTCCTGGGCCTCCTGGGCCGGCAAGGCCTTCAGCCAGTCGATGCGCCGCAGGTGCCAGATCGCTTCCACTCGGGGCCCCGTCCGCAGGCCGCGAGGGTACTGCGCCGAGCCGACCGTCTCCAGCCGAGGTGCGCGTCCGCGTCCCACCCGGCGTAGAATCGCCAGGGTCGCCCCGAGTCGAAGGAGCCCTCCATGCCCAGCACCCCGTCGCCCGAGCTTCACGGCCTCGACGCCTCCCGAGCCGCGGAGGTGGACCAGATCGTGACGCGTGCGCGCGAGGCCGCCGCCGGCTTTCGTCGTCTGGACCAGCAGGCCGTGGACCGCATCGTGTGGGCCATGGTGGTGGCCGGCCTCGAGAACGCCTACGAGCTGGCGCGCGTGGCCACCGAGGAGACCGGCTTCGGCGTCTTCGAGGACAAGGTGGTCAAGAACTACGTGGCCACCGAGTTCCTGTACGACTACCTGAAGGACAAGAAGACGGTCGGCGTGATCGAGGAGGATCCGGAGCGGAACCTGAAGTACGTGGCGGAGCCGGTGGGTGTCGTGATGGCCATCCTCCCCGTCACGAACCCCACCTCCACGGTGCTGTTCAAGGCCATCGTCGCCGCCAAGACCCGCAACGCCGTGATCTTCCGCCCCTCGCCCCGGGCGATCCGCTGTGCCCTCCACGCGGTGGAGATCCTGCGCAAGGCGGGCGAGGAGGCGGGCATGCCCCCGGACGCGCTGCAGGTGATCCCGGACGCGCCCCGCGAAGTGACGCACTACCTGTTCCATCACCGCGACGTGGACCTCATCTGGACCACCGGCGGGCCCAAGATCGTTCGTCTCTCCAACGAGGCCGGCAAGCCGGTGATCAGCGTGGGCCCCGGCAACGCCCCGGTGTACCTGCACCGCACCGCGGACGTTCGTGGCGCGGTGGTGGACATCCTGATCTCCAAGACGTTCGACGCCTCGGTGATCTGTCCCGCGGAGCAGACCTGCGTGGTGGACGACGCCATCTACGACGCCGTGGTGGAGGAGTTCCAGCGCATGGGCGCGCGGCTGCTGAGCACGGAGCAGGTGGAAGGTCTGGCGCGCGTCGCCTTCCACGAGGACGGCTTCCCGAACATCGAATCCGTGGGCCGCTCGCCGCGCGACCTGGCGCGCCTGGCCGGCTTCGAGGTGGGGGAGGACGACAAGGTGCTGCTGGCGCCGCTCCCGGACGATCCCGCCGCGCTGGCTCGACACCCCCTGGTGCACGAGAAGCTGATGCCGGTGCTCGGGCTGGTGCGCGCCCGCGGCGAGGAGGAGGCGCTCGCCCTGTGCGACCTCGTCACCGAGAAGGGCGGGCTCGGCCACACGTCGGCGATCTACGCGCGGGACGCGGACGTCGTCGACCGCTTCGCCACCCGCATCCGCACGGGACGCATCCTCGTGAACGCTCCCACGGCCGTGGGCGCGCTCGGCGGCATCTACAACTCCCTCACGCCGACCTTCTCGCTCGGCTGCGGGACGTGGGGCGGCTCCATGACCACGGACAACGTGAACTACCGCAATCTGCTGAACGTCAAGACGGTCTCGCGGCGGCTCTCCCCTCCCCAGTGGTTCCGGGTCCCCTCCGACACCTACTTCAACGCCGGAGCCCTGGAGAGCCTGCGCCAGCTGGGCGGTTCGCTCGCGCTGATCGTCACCGATCGCCACATGGAGCGGCGCGGGACGGCGGCGGAGGTGCAGCGACACCTGGGCCGCGTCCAGGCCCACGTCTTCTCCGAGGTGGAGCCGGAGCCGAGCGAGGCCCAGATCCGCGCCGGCGTGCAGACGCTCGAGAGCCTACAGCCGGATCTCATCGTGGCGGTGGGGGGCGGCTCGGTGATCGACGCCGCCAAGGCCATGCGGCTCTTCTACGAGAACCCGGACCTGGATCTGCGTACGCTCGCCCTGCCCTTCCTGGACGCCCGCAAGCGCGTGGTGGCGTATCCGCAGATCGCGCATCGAGTGCGACTGGTGGCGATCCCCACCACCAGCGGCACCGGCTCCGAGGTCTCGCCGGCGGCCGTGCTCACCGTGGGCGAGCGCAAGGTCACGCTCGTGGACTACTCGCTGGTTCCGGACATGGCCGTGGTGGACCCGACGCTCACGCTGAGCCTGCCGCCCGGCGCCACCGCGGACACCGGAATCGACGCCCTCACCCACGCGGTCGAGGCCGCGGTCTCGATCTTCGCCTCGCCCTACACGGACGCCTTCTGCGTGCAGGCCGTGCGACTGATCCTGGAGGCGTTGCCGCGCGCGTACGCAGACGGCTCCGACCTGGAGGCGCGCACCGCGATGGCAAACGCGGCCACGATCGCGGGGCTCGCGTTCTCGAACGCGTTCGTGGGCGTGAACCACGCCCTGGCGCACGCGGTGGGAGCGCGCTTCAACATCGCCCACGGTCGCGCCAACGGGCTCTTCCTGCCCCACGTGATGCGCTACAACGCGGCGGTCCCGCGCAAGTTCATGCCCGCCCCGGGCTACTCGGCCTACGCGGCGCCGGACAAGTACGCCCAGCTCGGCTGGATGGTGGGGCTCGGCGGCGCCGGCGCCGAGGAGCAGCGCGAGCGCTTCTTCGGCCGGGTGGAGGCGCTGCTGGACGACGTCGGCATTCCGCGCTCCCTGGCGGACGCGGGCGTCGAGCCGCAGGCCTTCGAGAGCGCGGTGCCGGAGCTGGCCCGGGCCGCCTTCGAAGATCCGAGCCTGCGCACCAACCCGCGCATGCCGCTGCTCCAGGAGCTCGAGGAGCTGCTGCGGGCGGCCTGGCGGGGCCGCTGACTCAGACCGGCACGCGCCGCCGCCACCACTTGTGGAGCTCCATCACCACCACGATGGTGGCCGCCATCGCCGCGAGCTCGAGCCACTGGTCCGGGCGTAGCGGCGCGATCCCGAGCAGCTCCTGGAAGAAGGGCGTGTAGAGCGCCAGGGCGTGGATCGAGAGCGCCGCCCCCGTGCCCAGCAGCAGCACCGGGTTGCGCAGCGGGCTCAGCCGGAACAACGAGATCCGCTCCGAGCGCGAGTTGCCGATGTGGAAGATCTCGAACAGCACGAAGAGCTGCACCAGGAGGTTGCGCACCTCCGGCACCGGCCGCCCCTGTCCGAGCCAGGTGGCCCAGGCCGCCAGGCCGATGCCGCCGAAGACGGCGCCCGCCAGGAGCGTGCGCTCCACCATGACCCGATCGAAGATGCGCTCGCGCGGCGGACGCGGCGGACGACGCAGCACGTCGGGCTCGCCGGGCTCGAAGGCGAGCGCCACGTCCTGGATGCCGTTCGTCACCAGGTTCAGCCACAGCAGCTGCACCGCAGTCAGCGGGATGGGGAGACCCAACGCCAGCGCCAGGGTGACGAGGACGACCTCCCCGGCGCCCGTGGACACCAGGAGATAGGTGGCCTTGCGCACGTTGTCGTAGGCGACGCGCCCCTCCTCGACGCCGGCCACGATGCTCGAGAAATCGTCGTCGGTGATGACGAGGTCCGCCGCCTCCCGGGCCACGTCGGTGCCGGCAAGCCCCATCGCCACGCCGAGATCGGCCTGGCGCAGGGCCGGT
>JBFGJV010000080.1:0-13339 GCA_041577015.1 Myxococcota bacterium | reverse complement strand
GAGCGCAACGCAGGCAACGGCGATGGATCGGCGTCCGGACGGCGCGCCCGTCTCGGGTCGGGCTCCTAGCTGCGCGCATCGTGGAAGATCACGCCCAGGGTGAGCCGCGTCCCCCGGGTGATCCGACTGACGCCGTGTCGCATGCCGGCGCGCACGAAGCCGCTCCGACCGGGCGCGGGCCGCTCCGCGGTGGGGAACACGACCAGCGCGCCACGTGGGGGCTGGAGCGCGCTGCCCACGCTCTGCTGACGCGGTCGCTGCTCCACCAGCAGGAACTCGCCTCCCGCGAAGTCCCGGCCGGGACGGCTCAGGAAGGCCGTCACCTGGAGGGGGAAGGCGAGGGTCCCGTAGAGGTCGCGATGCAGGTTGTTGAAGCCGCCCGCCTCGTAGCGGAGCAGCAGCGGAGTCGGCTCCGCCTGCCCCTGCCTGCGGCACTGGCGCTCGAAGGCGGCGAGGGCCGGCGGGAAGTGGGCGGGACGGCCCAGCGCGTCCTGCATGCGGTTGGCGATGGGGGCCAGGCGCCGGTAGAGGCTCGTCCGCAGCGCGCGCACCAGCGGCGGCAGCGGACGCCGGAAGTAGCGGTAGGCTCCCACGCCGAAGCGGTGCCGCTCCATGTCCACGTGCTTGCGGAAGCGGTCCTCGTCGTCCCACAGCGAGATCAGGGCCCGGCACTCCGCCGCGCGCAGCACCGGTGGCGTCACCGCCCAGCCGTGCTGATGGAGGGAGCGCTCGAGCTCCTTCCAGTCCAGGCGAGCCACGCGCGTGGCGATGCGATCGCGGGGCGGCGGGGGCGGACGCGGCACCGGGGGCCTCCCCGGCGCGCGCGCGGCGCCGGAGCGGGCAGGGTAGCGGCGGGACGCGGCGGCGCTTTCCGCGGCCGCGGCGCCTGCGCTACCTAGGAGCGCAAGGGGGGACGGGAGGCGTGGGCTCGGGGACGCCGTGCCGCATCTCGAACGCCTTTCGGTCCTGGACCGCTCCTTCCTGGATCTCGAGGATCCCGCTCATCCCCAGCACGTGGGCGCCACGCTCGTCTTCGACGCGGGGCCGCTGCGCACCGCCGAGGGCGGGATCGACGCCGAGCGGATTCGCCGCCAGGTCGGGGCGCGCCTGCATCGCATCCCGCGCTACCGGCAACGTCTGGCCTGGACGCCCGTCTCGGGTCACCCGGTCTGGGTGGACGACGCGCGCTTCAACCTGCACTACCACGTCCGCCACACCTGCCTGCCGCACCCTGGCGACGAACGGCAGCTGAAGCGGCTGGCGGGTCGCATCATGTCCCAGCGCCTGGACCGCGGGAGGCCGCTCTGGGAGATCTGGGTGGTGGAGGGCCTCGCCGAGGACCGCTTCGCGCTGATCAGCAAGACCCACCACTGCATGATCGACGGTGTCGCCGGCGTCGATCTGCTCTCGGTGCTGCTCTCCCCCGGTGAGGACGAGGAGCCCGAGGAGCCCCCCGCCTGGATTCCGGAGAAGACGCCGGGCGCGATCGAGCTGGCCGGCACCGAGCTCGCGCATCGCATGGGTCTGCCGCTCCAGGCCGCGCGGGGCGTGCTGTACGGCCTGCGGCATCCCCAGCACACCGCCGAGATCGTGACCGACCGCCTGGACGCGCTACGCGAGACGCTCACCTCGGCGGCGCGGCCGGCGTCCGACACGCCCCTCAACCGGCCCATCGGCCCCCACCGCCGCTTCGACTGGACGCGCTTCGACCTGGACGACGTCAAACGGGTCAAGGACGAGCTGGGTGGCACCGTGAACGACGTCGTCCTGACCAGCGTGGCGGGAGCGCTGGGAAGCTTCCTGGAGCAGCGCGGATTCACGCGCGCGATGCAGCAGCGACTGGACCTGCGCGCGATGGTGCCGGTCAGCGTGCGCAGCGTGGGCGAGCGCGGCCTCACCGGAAACCGCATCGCGCTCTGGCCCGCGACCCTGCCCGTGGCCGAGCAGGATCCCCGCCGCCGGCTGGCGGCGGTGCGCGAGATCACCGCGCGCCTGAAGCGCTCCAAGCACGCGCTGGGCGCCGCGACGCTCGCGGCGGTGAGCGAGTGGACCGTCCCGACGATCCTCTCCCTGGCGGCGCGCATGGCCTATCGCGGTCGCGCGGCGAATCTGGTGGTGACGAACGTGCCCGGCCCGCAGATCCCGCTCTACCTGCTGGGCGCCCCGCTCCGCGACACCTTCCCCATGCAGAATCTGCTGCCGAGCCAGGGCCTGGGTGTGGCGCTCTTCAGCTACGCCGGTCACCTGGGCTGGGGCTTCATGTCGGACTGGGATCTGCTGCCGGACCTGCACGAGTTCGTGCAGGCGGTGGAGGCCAGCTTCGCGGAGCTGCGCCACGCCGCCAGGCCCACCCAGGTCCGGGCGCGAAGCGGCGACGGTGCCAGCCGCGAGGCGGGCGCCCCGGCGCGGGCGCCCGCCTCCCCGCCTACGCCTTGAGCGAAGGGATGCGCAGCACCTGGCCCGGATAGATCTTGTCCGGGTCCTTCAGCATCGGTCGGTTCGCCTCGAAGATGACCGGATACTTCATGGCGTCCCCGTAGTGCGCCTTGGCGATCTTGGAGAGGCTGTCGCCGCGCTTCACGGTGTAGAAGGTGGCTTCGGGCTCGGGATTCGCCACCTCGAGCCGATCGTCCACGCGAGCGATGCCCTGGGTGTTGCCCAGCACGAGCGTCACCTTCTCGCGCTCGGCCTGGCTCTTGGCGCGCCCGCGCACCGTGGCCACGTCGTCCTTCACCTCGATCTGGAGCCCATCCACCTGGAGACCCAGGTCGTGGACGTTCTTGTCCAGGCGTTCCGCCAGCTCCGCGTCCGCCTTCTGGCCCGTCGCGGCCTTGCGCAGGCGCTCGCCCGCGTCCTTCACGAAATCCAGGAGACCCATGTGCGTTCCTTTCGCGTTGTCGGGTGGGGTTGCTACGCGCGGCACCGGCGCTCTACCGGCGTCCGCCGAACAGACGGCGCAGCAGGCCGGCGCCGAAGCGGGGAATCTCGTCGCGCAGGTCGCCGTCGGCGTCGCTGTCGAGCATCCGGGCGAGGCCAGCCAGCCCGCCGGGCGCCTGACGTTCGGCCCGGCGCTGCTCCCCGGCCAGCAGCTCGGCCAGGGACCGCTCGTCCAGGCGCCCCTCGCGCTGGGCACGGCCGAGCGCGGCCAGGACCAGGGGGGCGATCACGCTGAGCAGTCGAGCCACCGTCTGGCCGTCCGTCCCGACGAACCGCGCCAAGGCCTCCTCGACGCGGCCTCGCCGGGCGCCCAGGACGTGGGCCAGGATGCCGTCGCCGCTCCCGGCGCCGCCCTGACCCAGGGCAGCCGCGAGGTCGCGCAGGATGCCGCCGTCGTGGTCCCGGGCCAGCGCGGCGGCGAGATCGTGGGCGCCGGCGGGCCGGGCGGCATTGCGCGCCAGGGCCGCGACCAGCAGCGGAAGCGCCGACGCCAGCGCATCGCGGGTCACGTCCTCGTCGGCACCGACCCGCAGGCTCAAGCGCCGCAAGGGCTCCCCGCGCGCGAGCTCCTCCAGGCCGCCGAAGACGGACGCCATGGCACCCTCCCCACGCCCCGGGTCCAGTGACGCAGGCGAAGCGGTCGGTATTCGAAGCCGGGGGCGGAGGCTTCAAACGCCGTTTCAGCGCATGCTCCCGGGCCTCAGCCGGTCTGCTGGCGCGGGTCGAGCAGGGCGTCCAGCTCCGCGTCGGGCAGGACCTTCTTCTCGCGACACAGCTCGCGCACGGAGCGGCCGGTCTCGAAGGACTCCTTGGCGATGGCCGCCGCCGCGTCGTAGCCGATCTTCGGGGCCAGCACGGTGACCATGGCCAGGCTCCCCTCGATCAGCGTCTCGGCGCGCTCGCGATTGGCCTCGATCCCGGAGAGACACTTCTCCACGAAGACGTCGCTCACCCGGGCCAGCAGCCGGATCGACTCCAGCACGTTGCGGGCGATCACTGGGATGAAGACGTTCAGCTCCAGGTGCCCGTTCATGCCACCCACCGCGACGGCGGCATCGTTGCCCACCACCTGCGCCGCCACCTGCGTCACGCTCTCGCAGATCACCGGATTGACCTTGCCCGGCATGATGGACGATCCGGGCTGGATCGCCGGCAGGCGCAGCTCCCCGATCCCACAGCGCGGGCCCGAGCCCAGCAGCCGCACGTCGTTCGCGATCTTGAAGAGCGAGACCGCGATGGTCTTGAGCGCACCGCTGGCGGACACGGCGGCGTCGCGCCCGCCCTGGGCCTCGAAGTGATCGGCGGCCTCGCGGAAGGCCAGCCCGCTGGCCCGGGCGATGCGCGCAATCGACTTCTCCGGGAAGCCCGGCGGGCAGTTGAGACCCGTCCCCACCGCCGTGCCCCCCAGGGCCAGCTCCGCCAGCTCCTCGCTGGCCCTCCGGGCACGCTCGATCCCGAGCTCGACCTGCCGCGCCCAGCCGGCGAACTCCTGCCCCAGCCGCACGGGCGTCGCGTCCATCAGGTGGGTGCGCCCGATCTTGACCGCGTCGTCGAACTCGCGGGCCTTGTCCGTGAGACAGGCGTGCAGGCGACGCAGGGCGGGCAGCAGATCCTCCTCGAGAGCGGTGCGGGCGGCGACGTGCAGCGTGGTCGGGATCACGTCGTTCGAGGACTGGCTGGCGTTCACGTGGTCGTTGGGATGGACGCGCGGGCCACCGGTGCCCAGGATCTGCATGGCCCGGTTGGCGATCACCTCGTTGGCGTTCATGTTGGTGGAGGTGCCGGAGCCGGTCTGGAAGACATCCAGCACGAAGTGGGCGTCGTGCTCTCCGCTGGCGACCTCGTTCGCCGCCCGCTCGATGGCCTCGGCCAGCTTCGCATCGAGGGTGCCGAGCTCGGCGTTCGTGGCCGCGGCAGCAGCCTTGACGATTCCGAGCGCCTGGATGAAGCGCCGCGAGAAGCGCACACCGCTGATCGGAAAATTCAGGACCGCGCGCTGAGTGGACGCGCCCCACAGCGCATCCTCGGGAACGTCCATCTCTCCCATGGAGTCCCGCTCGACCCGGGTCCGCGCCTTCGAAGCGCCCATCGCTCCCTCCCCTCGCACGCGCTGCGGCGGCTATTGAATCGGAGTGCGTCCCGCGAAGCCGACCTCGTAGTCGTGGAACCAGGCCAGCTCCTCTTCGGGCCACTTCCAGCAATAATACCCACTGCCGTTGTCGAAATCGACGAGCCACACGCCCTTGACCTCGGCCCCGAGCGCCTCCATCTCGCGCGCCCAACGTTCCACGAGCTCGTTCAGGGCGGCGTCCGCCTCGGCCCGCTCCGACGAGCCCTCGCGGGTGGTCTCCCGGGTCTCGAGCCACCGCTCGGCCTGC
Organism: Myxococcota bacterium; assembly: GCA_041577015.1. Taxonomy (GTDB): domain Bacteria; phylum Myxococcota_A; class UBA9160; order UBA9160; family PR03; genus JBFGJV01. The sequence goes on along the minus strand of JBFGJV010000080.1, from coordinate 8,024 downwards.
TCCACCGCCCGTTCCGTCCGCCTGCGCACCTCGAACAGGACGGCCCGCGCTCCCTCGAGCGTCCAGCGCCGCTCCGGCACGCTCCGATCTCCTAGTTCCCGTCCGTGGCCAGCCGGATCATCGATCGCACCAACAGGCTGCGCTCCGCTCCGCCCACCAGGTTCTTGAGATCGTCGTAGAGGGTCGGGTCGCTCACCAGCAGGCCCAACGTGCCCTCGCCCCGGTCGATCTTGGCGAGGATGCTGTTCAGCCGGGCGCCTGCCTCGAGCGCCTGCATCACCAGGTCCTGGTCGGTCGGGGCGTCGTAGATCAGCGTGTGCAGGACCCCGTCCCCATGACGGATCTCCCACAGGATGTTCTCCAGCGTCGCGAGCGAGGTCTCGATGCTCTCCACCCCGCCGCCCTCGTAGCGATCGTAGATCAGGCTGTGGAGCAGCCCGTCGCCCTCGTTGACCTCCCGCACCACCTCGTTCACACGTCCCGCCACCTCGGAGAAGGCCTTCACCGACTCGGCCACCCGACGCCCTCCCATGCCGGCTTCGAAGTCCGCCACCACCTGGTTCAGGCTCCCGGCCAGCTGCGAGATGTTCGCCAGCGCCTCGTTGCCCTGGACCATCACCTCGGCGATGTCCAGAGGCGTGACCGACTCGACCTCGCTGCCCTCCCGCAGCACGTCGCCTTCCGGCCCGCCCATCGAGATCTCCACGTAGCGATCCCCCAGCAGGCCGATCGTCCCGATGCGGGCGGTGGAGTCGCTGCGGATGCGATCCCGCACGGCAGCGTCGATCTCGAGCACCACGCGCACCGGCGGCATCTCGCCGCCCAGCGGACCGAAGGCGATGCGCTCCACGACACCCACGTCGGTGCCCGCCAGCCGCACGGGCGCGCCTTCGATCAGGCCCTGCACGTTCTCGAAGTGGGTGACGAGCCGGTAGCGGTCCTTCCAGAAGCCCCGCTCTCCCGTCAGCGACAGGACCGCGGCGGCGAAGACGCCGAGGATCACCAGGACGAAGAGCCCCACGACCAGGCTGAGCCTGCGATCACGGTCCATGCACGCTTCCCTCCCGCGGGCCGCGTCCCGGCGGCTCCGCCTCGTGAACGCCTTCCAGGAAGGCGCGGACGTCGGGCTGGGGCGAGACCTTCATCTCCCCAGCCGTCCCCTGGGCGACGATGCGCCCGTCCTTGAGCAGCGCGACTCGATCCGAGATCGCGAAGCAGAGTTCGAGGTCGTGGGTCACGACGACCGACGTCACGTGCAGCCGCCGCTTCAGGTCCGCGATCAGCTGCCCGATGCGCCGGGAGTTGGCCGGGTCCAGGCCGGTGGTGGGCTCGTCGTAGAGGATCACCTCCGGCTCGAGCGCGATGGAGCGCGCCACCCCCACCCGCTTGCGCATGCCGCCGGAGAGCTCCGCCGGCAGCAGTGCCTCGATTCCGGGCAGTCCCACCGCGTCCAGGCAGCGGCCGACCCGCTCGGCGATCCGCTCCTCGCTCCAATCGAGATGCTCGCGCAGCCCGTAGGCCACGTTCTCGTACACGGTGAGCGAGTCGAACAGGGCAGCGCCCTGGAAGACCATCGCGCAGCGCCTGCGCACGTCCACCAGCTCGCGTTCGGAGAGCCTTCCCACGTCGCTCCCCAGCACGCGGACGACGCCGGCGTCCGGTCGCAGCAGGCCGATCGCGTGCTTCAGACACACCGACTTGCCGCTCCCGGAACCGCCCAGGATGGTGAAGGTCTCGCCGCGGCGAATCTCCAGGTCCACACCGCGCAGCACGGGCGTGCCGCGGAAGGCCTTGTGCACGCCCCGCATGGCGATGACCGGCTCGTGGGTGGAGCTCGAGGCGCTCATAGCATCATCAAGACCTTGGTGAGGAAGAAGTCGGAGATCAGCACCGAGATCGACGCGACGACCACGGCGGCCGTGGTGGCGCGCCCCACCCCCACCGTTCCGCCCGAGGTGCGGAGGCCGTAGAAGCAACCCACCATGGCGATGATCCAGCCGAAGAAGAAGGTCTTCGCGATTCCCGACAGGAAGTCGCGCAGCTCCACCGTATTGAAGATGGTCTGCATGTAGAAATTGGGCGTGATCCCGTACTGGAGATCCGCGATCAGCAGGCCGCCGAAGATGCCCAGCACGTCGGCCAGCACCGTGAGCAGCGGCAGCGCCACGGTGGCCGCCAGCACGCGGGGCAGCACCAGCTTCTGCACCGGATCCGCGCCCAGGGCGCGGATGGCGTCCACCTGCTCGGTGACGCGCATGGAGCCGATCTCCGCCGTGATGCCGGCGCCGACACGACCGCCCACCATGAGCGCGGCCAGCACGGGCCCGAGCTCGCGCAGCAGCGCGAGTCCCACGATGCTGCCCACGTAGGGCTTGGCCCCGAAGCGAGCCAGCGCGAAGGCCGTCTGCAGCGACAGCACCATGCCCGTGAACAGCGCCGTCACCGCCACGATCGTGGTGGAGCGCACCCCGATGGCTTCGAGCTGGCGCAGCGTCTCCCGGACGGGCGGACGTCGTCGCAGCAGGGCGCGTCCGGTGGCGAGCGCGAGCCGGCCGAAGTCGCCCAGCGCCTCGAGGCCGTCGAGCACGCCGTCGCCGACGCGGCCGAGGCCACGACGCAGCACCAGCTCGCCGCTCATGGCGTGGTCTCGGCCGCCGGGAGACGGAAGCTCGACCACCAGGAGTCGAACAGCGGCTCCGCGCTGTCGAAACCGTCGCGGGCGGCGAGCACCCAGTCGTACGTGCAGGGGTTGGCGGCCAGGGTCACGGTCTTGACCCGCACCGTGCCGTGCTCCGCCCGGGCGTCGAAGATCTGCATCCAGCCCTCCAGCCCGTCCACCTGGAGCCGGCCACTGGCCCGCAGCCGGTGCTCCGGCACGCCGATGCGCAGGTGCCGGGCCAGGATCCAGGCGGGCGCCGGCACGCCGCCGCAGCGTGCGGCGAGGCTGATGCGCTCGCCGCGACCGCCCCGAAACGCGAGCCGCGCCCCGCCCAGATCGTCGCGGCGCCAGTAGCCGTCCGGACCCGGCGGAGTCCCGATCGTCCAGCCCGCGTCGCGATCGCGAAAGCCACCGTCCGCCCGCACGACCTGCGTGGCACAGCCGGCCAGCGTGGCCGCGCCGAGCAGCGCGAGCCACCTCGTCGCCACGGGCCGCGTCCCCGCTCGCCCCACGCCGCCCATCGCCCGTGGAGCCTACCGGAGCAAGGGCGGCAAAGCCGCCCGCGCAGCGAGGCCACGCCGAGCGGAGTCCACCAAGACCGAGCCGAGCGGAGCCCGGCGAGCGGAGTCCCCCAAAGTCGGGTACCCCCGGAGCATGGCGCGATCCGAGGTCCAGCCGCCGCTCGTCCTGGCGAGCGGCTCGCCGCGGCGACGCGAGCTGCTGGCCCGGGCGGGGGTGCGCTTCGAAGTGCGCCCGCCCCGGGTCGAGGAGCGGGCGCGCCCCGGGGAGACGGCGGAGGCGCTCGTCGCGCGTCTGGCCGCCGAGAAGGCGTGCGCCGTGGCGGGCGCGCTCGGCGCACCTCCGCCCCGGCTCGTGCTCGGCGCCGATACGATCGTGGTCGTGGAGGGCCACGTGCTCGGGAAGCCGGCGGATGCCGAGCACGCGGTGACGCTCCTCCAGCGGCTGGTGGGTCGCACGCATCGGGTGCTCACGGGCGTGGCGCTGGCGGACAGCGCGGAGCTCACCGTGCGTTCGCGGCTCGTGGAGAGCCGGGTACGGATGCGCGCGGCCGACGAGGGCGAGCTGCGCGCCTACGTGGCGCGGGGCGAGTCGCTGGACAAGGCCGGCGGCTACGCGGCGCAGGGCGAGGCCCGGCGGCTGATCGAGGCCATCGAGGGCAGCGAGACCAACGTGATCGGCCTGCCGCTGGAGGAGACCCTGGCGCTGCTCCTGGAGGCGGGCTTCCCGCCGGGGCGCGCGGCGTGAGCGAGGTCACCGAGGCCCTGGCGCGCGTGCGCGAGCGCGTGGAGCGGGCGGCCAAGCGAGTGGGCCGGGATCCGGACGAGATCGTCCTCGTCGGTGTGTGCAAGGGCCAGCCGCGCGAGCGCGTGGAGGCGGCGCTGCGCGCAGGGCTCCGGGATCTGGGTGAGAACTACGTTCAGGAAGCCTTGCGCAGACGGCTGGAATTGAAGGCGTTTCTGGACTCCGAATGCATCCCGTCGCCGCGCTGGCACGGTGTGGGCCGCCTGCAGCGCAACAAGGCCAGGGACGCGGTGCGGAGCTTCGATCTCGTGCACACGCTGGACCGGCGGGAGCTGGCTCACGAGCTGGCCCGACGCGCCGGGGAGGCAGGCCGGCGCCTGGACGTGCTGCTCCAGGTGAACCTGAGCGGTGAGCCGCAGAAGGCCGGGGTCGCGCCGCAGGCGTTGCGGGAGCTGCTGACGGAGAGCGCGGCGCTGCCGGAGCTTCGCGTGAGGGGCCTGATGACGCTTCCCGCCTGGAGCCCGGATCCCCAGGCGAGCCGGAGCGCGTTCGCAGGGCTGCGGCGTCTGCGAGACGAGCTGGCGTCCACGGAGGCCGGCGGCTCCCTGCGCCAGCTCTCCATGGGCATGTCCCACGACTTCGAGGTGGCCATCGAGGAGGGCGCAACGCTGGTGCGGGTGGGCACGGCGATCTTCGGCCCTCGGGAGGCTCGAGCATGACGAAGGAACTGGAAGGCAAGCGCATCGGCCTGCTGGGTGCCGGCGCCATGGGCGAGGCTCTGGCGGGCGGCCTGGTGGCGGCCGGTCTCCCGGTCTCGAAGCTGGTGGCCGCGGACCCGGAGCGAGCCCGGCGTGATGCGCTGGAGCGCTCGCTGGGCATCCGCACCACGGGCTCCAATGCCGAGCTGGTGCGCGAGAGCGACGTGGTGGTGCTCGCCGTGAAGCCCCCCGTGGTGGCCGCCGTGCTGGCCGCGCTGCACAAGGAGGCGGCCGACGCCCTGAGGCGGCCGCTCTGGATCTCCATCGCGGCCGGCATTCCGCTGGCGCGGCTCGAGGCCGAGCTTCCGGCCGGGGCGCGCGTGGTGCGCGCCATGCCCAACACCCCGGCCCTGGTGCGGGCCGGCGCGACGGCGCTGGTGGCGAATGCCCAGGCCCGTGCCGAGGATCGGGCCGTGGCGCGTGCGCTCTTCGAGACCGTGGGCGTGGTGTGGGAGGCGCCCGAAGAGCGGCTGCTGGACGCCGTGACGGGGCTCTCCGGAAGCGGCCCTGCCTACGTGTTCGTGTTCCTGGAGGCGCTCGGGGACGCGGGCGTGCGCGCGGGGCTGCCACGCGACGCGGCCTACCGACTGGCGTTCCACACCGTGCTGGGAGCCGCGCGCCTCGCGGTGGAGAGCGGCCGCCACCCGGCGGAGCTCAAGGACCGGGTGGCCTCGCCGGGGGGCACGACCATCGCGGGCCTGGAGCGTCTCGAGGCCGGCGGGTTCCGGGCGGCGGTGCTCGCCGCCGTGGAGGCCGCGGCGCGGCGCTCCCGCGAGCTGGCACAGGCCTGAAGCGCGATTCCGTTCAAGTTTCGGGGCCTTTGCGCCGATTTCCTGCCGGAGAGCCTGATCCGGGGGAGCCATGCGCTTCACGCCGCTCGACATCCAGAACCACCGCTTCGGCACCCGCCTGCGAGGCTACGACCCGGCCGAGGTGGACTCCTTCATGCGCATGGTGGCCGAGGACTTCGAGGCGGCAGTGCGGGAGGCGGAGACGCTCCGGGAACGCGTGCGCGACCTCGAGACCCGCGTGGAGGAGCTCTCCTCCCAGGAGCGCACGCTGCGCGACACGCTGGTGACCGCCCAGTCCCTCTCCGAGGATCTGAAGCGCACCGCCATGAAGGAGGCGGAGGTCACGATCTCCGAGGCCGAGGTGAAGGGCGAGAAGATCCTGAACGCGGCGCATCGGCGCGTGGCCAGGCTCTCCGAGGAGATCCGCGAGATCAAGATGCTGCGCACCCGGCTGGCCACGGCCGTGCGCTCTGCCATCGAGACCCACCTGGCCCTGCTGGACAGCCTGTGCGAGGACGCGCCGGAGGAGACGCTGGTGGACGGCAAGGTGGCCTACCTGAACCCCAAGGGCGGGGGGCCGCAGTCCGGCTCCGCGTCTTGACGGATCGCTCCCGAGGCCTCAGCTTTCGCCTCACCCCGGAGGGGACCTAGCTCCAGGATCCACGCGTGGTGGCGCGCCGGGTCTCGGCAGGAGGTCGAAGGGTTCATGCCGACCTACGAGTACGCGTGCGGGAAATGCGGCCACGAGTTCGAGCGGGAGCAGCGCATCACGGACGACCCGGTCAAGACGTGTCCCGCCTGCAAGGCGGCTCAGGCCAGGCGGCTGATCTCGCGCACCTCCTTCGTGCTGAAGGGCGGCGGCTGGTACAACGATCTCTACGCCACCCCCAAGGCGAAGGACGCCAAGAAGAAGGAAGACAAGGCCGCCGACGCGAGCGCGGGCGGCGAGGCCGGCAAGGCCAAGGAGAAGCCGGCCGCGAAGCCCGAGAAGAAGGCCTCCTCGTCCCCGAAACCCGACTCCGGTCCCAAGGCCGCCGCCTGACCGTCCGTTATACTGCGCCCCGTTCTCCGACGGAGGCGCCCCACCCGATGGCTTCCGAAGCGCGCCACACCGTCGTCGTCGACGGCAAGGCGCTCGCCAACCAGATCCGCAGCGAGCTGGCCCGCGCGGTGGAGGCACTGGTCGCCGCGGGACGGCGCCCGCCGCGCCTGGCCGTCGTGCTGGTGGGCGACGATCCGGCCAGCGCCTCCTACATCAAGGGCAAGCGCCGAGCGTGCGCGCGGGTGGGGCTCGATTCCGAGGAGCACGATCTCCCGGAAACGGCGAGCGAGGCCGAGGTGCTCGCCACGGTGGAGCGCCTGAACCGCGATCCGGACGTGGACGGGATCCTGGTCCAGCTGCCGCTGCCCGCGGCGGTGCGGCCCCAGGTCGTCGCCGAGGCCGTCGATCCCGCCAAGGACGTGGACGGCCTCCACCCGCTCAACGCCGGGCGCCTGCTGGCCGGCGCGCCGGGCCTCGTCCCGTGCACGCCGCTCGGCATCCTCGAGATCCTGAAGCGACACGAGGTCCCGTTGGAGGGAGCGCGCGCCGTCGTGATCGGCCGCAGCTCGATCGTCGGCAAGCCGGTGGCGCTGCTGCTGCTGCAAGAGAACGCCACCGTGACGCTCTGTCACTCGCGCACCCAGGACCTGGCGGGCCTGTGCCGGGAGGCCGACGTCGTCGTGGCGGCGGTGGGCCGCGCCCGCATGGTGAAGGCGGACTGGGTGCGCCCGGGCGCCGCCGTGGTGGACGTCGGCGTCTCGGTGATCGACGGCGCGATCGTGGGCGACGTGGACTTCGACGGCGTGCAGGGCGTCGCCGGGCTGGTGACGCCCCCGCGCGGCGGCGTCGGGCCCATGACGATCACCATGCTGCTGCGCAACACCCTCGAGGCGTACCGGGCGCGGACCGGGGCGTGAGCGAGCTGCGGCGCACCCCGGTCCACGAGCTGCACCGGCAGCTCGGGGCACGGATGGTCCCCTTCGCGGGCTTCGCGATGCCCGTCCAGTACAGCACGATCGTCGAGGAGCACCGGGCCGTCCGCGAGCGGGCGGGCCTGTTCGACGTCTCCCACATGGGGCAGATCCACCTGCGCGGTCCGGGGGCGGCCGCCGCCCTGGAGCGGCTCGTCACCTGTCCGGTGGCGACGCTGCCACGGGGGCGTGTGCGCTACGGGCTGCTCTGCCACGACTCGGGCGGGGTGGTGGACGACGTCACCGTCTACCGCACCGGCGAGGACGCCTTCTTCCTGTGCGTGAATGCCGCCAACGTGGAGAAGGACTATCGCTGGGTGGTGCGCCACGCGGGGCCGGACGCGGAGGTGCGGGACCGCAGCGCCGAGACCGGCCTGCTGGCGCTCCAGGGGCCGGCGGCCGCGGCGATCCTGGCCCGCACGACCTCGCTGCCCGTGGCCGAGCTGGGGCGATTCCGTCTGCTCGAGGGGAAGCTGGGGAACGCCCCGGCCCTCGTCTCGCGCACCGGCTACACCGGCTCCGATGGCTTCGAGCTCTACT
>JBFGJV010000079.1:0-13413 GCA_041577015.1 Myxococcota bacterium | reverse complement strand
TGGCCGCGCCTGTCGGCGAGCGAGCGCGCGGACCTGATGGCCAAGCTCAAGGGTGCGCTGGAGAGCCGTGCGGCCGACCTCGCCACCACGATCACGACCGAGATGGGGAGCCCGATCAGCTTCTCCCACACCGGGCAGGTGCTCGCCTCGAACATGGTGCTCGACTACTACGCCGGGCTCGCACGCGCGTTCCCGTTCGAGGAGGTGCGACCGGGGCTGCTGGGACCGGCCCTGGTGCGTCAGGAGCCGGTGGGCGTGGTGGGCGCCATCGTGCCGTGGAACGTGCCGCTCTTCACCATCATGCTGTAGCTCGCCCCGGCCCTGGCCGCGGGGTGCCCGGTCGTGGTGAAGCCCGCACCGGAGACGCCCCTGGACGCCTACCTGCTGGCGGAGGCGCTGGAGGAGATCGGCCTTCCGCCCGGCGTGGTGAACCTGGTTCCGGCCGGGCGCGAGACCGGCGAGCACCTGGTGCGCCACCCGGACGTGGACAAGATCGCCTTCACCGGCAGCAGCGCGGCCGGCCGGCGCATCGGAGCGCTGTGCGGCGAGCAGCTCAAGCGCGTGACCCTCGAGCTCGGCGGGAAGTCCGCCGCGGTGCTGCTCGATGACGCCGACCTCGGGAGCGTCGTCCCCGCGCTGGTGCGGGCGGCGCTCATGAACAACGGCCAGGCCTGCATCGCCCAGACCCGCATCCTGGCCCCGCGTCGCCGCTACGCGGAGTGCGTGGACGCGCTGGCCTCCTTCGTCGGCGCCATGCAGGTGGGCGATCCCATGGATCCCCAGACCGCCATCGGACCGCTGGTGGCGGAGCGACAGCGCGAGCGCGTGGAGGGCTACATCCGGGCCGGGCGCGACGACGGCGCGCGCGTGGTCACCGGCGGCGGCCGGCCCGGCGCCTTCGACCGCGGCTGGTTCGTGGAGCCCACGGTCTTCGCGGACGTGTCGAATGACATGCAGATCGCCCGCGAGGAGATCTTCGGCCCGGTGCTCGTGGTGATCCCCTACGAGGACGACGCGGACGCCGTGCGCATCGCGAACGACTCCGCCTACGGGCTCTCGGGCTCGGTGTGGACCCAGGACGTGGAGCGCGGCCTCGCGGTGGCGCGCGGGGTGCGCACCGGAACCTACATGGTGAACGGCCTCGCCATGGAGTTCGGTGCGCCCTTCGGCGGCTTCAAGCAGTCGGGCGTGGGGCGCGAGCTCGGGCCCGAGGGGCTGCGCGCCTACCTCGAGCCCAAGAGCATCACGCTTCCGGCCGGCACCGAGGTGAAGCCCCGCTAGAGCTCAGGGCCTCAGGCCTTCTTGGCCCAGCTCATGCACCAGCCGGCCGCCTTGACGTAGCCCTGCGGGAAGAGCTGGCACTTGCCGAGGCCCCCGCCTTCGTCGCTGTAGAACATGCAGTTGGTGCAGTTCTGATCCGGCTTGGCCGACTCGTTCACGTACTGCAGCTGGGAGACCAGCGCGGCGCTGGCCGGCACCTCGGTGACGAGCTTCTTCTCGCCGCCCTCGCCTCCCGCCGAGACGGCATCGCCGCCGGCCGGCGCCGCGGGCGCGGCCGGGACCGGCGGGGCCTTGGGAGCGGCGGGTGCCGGCGGAGCGGCGGGCGGAGCCTCGGCGGTGGTGGTGTCCTGGCCGCCGCAAGCCATGGCGCCGAGCAGCGCCCCTGCCGCCGGAATCGCCAGCGGCGCCCCGAGCGCCACGCGCAGGAAGGCGCGGCGGTCCAGTTGATCGCGCGAGTTCGAGGACATCGGGAATCCCTCCTTCTCGGAAGCGAGCCGACCCGGACGTCGCGTCAGACGTCCGGATCCGGGTCGCGCGTGAGGCGGCGATACTCCTTCAGATGGCGGATCGCTTCCGCCGGCGCGCCGCGCCGCTCCAAGAGGCGCGCCAGGTTGTAGTGTCCGTCCGCCAGGTTCGCGTCGAGCGCGACGGCGCGACGGTAGGCACTTTCCGCTTCCTCCGCCCGCCCCTGGTCCTCGAGCACGACACCGAGGTCGAAGGCCGCGGTGGGCTCCCCGGGACGCGCGTCCAGGGCGGCCCGGTAGTGGGCCTCGGCCTGGGCCAGGCGCCCGGCCTCGTGCTCCAGCAGGCCGAGGTCGAGGTGCGCGTCGGCGTGGCGCGGATCCAGGGCGAGAGCGCGCTCGAAGGCCTGCCGGGCGCGCACCGGCTCGACCTCGGCGAACTCGCAGCCGAGGAAGTACCAGCCCTCGGCGTCGAGTGAGTCCTCCCCCCCGCGCTCCCGCGGCAGCTCCACCACCCGGCGCTCCGCCGCAGTCGCATCGAAGTCGAACAGCACCTGACCGGACTCGGGATTCCAGGTGCAGCCGGCCTCGCGAACCACGAGCTGGCGCCCGGCCGCCCCCAGCTGGAGCGCCGAGAGCGGACGCCCGGACTCCGCGCCGGCCCGGAGGCGGTCGAGCACCGAGCGCACCCGCCGCGGTGGGACGCGCGCGACCGAGAGCTGCTTGAGCCGGCGCAGGAAGACGAGGTCCTGGAAGCTGAAGCGCGCGCCGCCCCGGTCGTCGCGCTCGGGCTCGAGCAGGCCCGCCCGCACCCAGGCCCGAATGCGGGCCGGCGCCACTCCCAGGAGCTCCCCCACCTCCTGTGCGTCGAACATGGCTGGCTACTTCTTGGCTGCCTTCCGGCTGCGGGAGCCCTTGGTCACGCGTGCGGGCTTCTTGGCGCGCCGGGCCGGCTGGGGCCCCTTGCGCGCCCCACGCTTCGCCGCCGGAGCCCCCGCCTCGAGGCTCGACTTGAGGGCCTCCATCAGATCGATGATCTGCGCCCGCGGCTCGGCCGCCGGGGCCAGCACGAGCTGCTCGCCCTCGGCCTTCTTCGCGATGGCCGCCTCGATGCGGTCGCGCACCTCGTCCCGGTACTTGTCGGGCTCGAAGTCCTCGCTGGCGATCTGCTCGATCAGCTTCACGGCCAGATCGAGCTCCGCCGCCTTCACCTCCGCCGCCCCGATCTCGATCTCGTCGAAGGCGCGGAACTCGTCGGCGTAGTGGAGCTGCTCCAGGGAGAGCCCGTCCTCGTAGGGGCGCAGCAGCACCAGGTACTGCTTGCCGCGTGCCGCCCACGAGGCCAGCGCGGCCAGGCCCGTCTTCCGCATCGCCTGGGCGAGCAGCCGGTAGGGCTTGTCGCCGCCCTTGTCCGGACCCAGATAGTAGGTGCGATCGAAGTAGCGCGGATCGATGCCCTCGAGGGGCACGAACTCGCGGATCTCGATCACCCGCGAGGCCTCTTCTTCCAGGGCCTTGAGCTCCTCGGGCGCGAAGGTCACGTACTGGTCCTTCGCGATCTCGTAGCCCTTCACGATCTCCTCGCGGGGCACAACCTTCTCGCACTTCGGGCACCACGACTGCTGCTTCAGGCGCGAGCCGCAGGCGTGGAGCATGTTGAAGCGGAGGGCGGCCTCGCTGCGCGTGCTCGGGTAGAGCTTCACGGGAATGGCGACCATCCCGAACGAGACGGTCGCGGACGCCATGGCGCGCGCGGCCATGCATCGCATTATTGGAGACGGCTCCGGCGCCGTCAACGCGAGCCGAGGGGAGCGTTTCGTCCACGTGCACGGGAAGCGGCAAGGGCGCCTCGCAACCTACCGTCAAAAGCGTGACGCGGCGCGCACGCCCGAACCCTTCGGCGGTGAGGCGGACGCGCGCGGCGGGCTGTTCGTGGTGCAGCAGCACGCGGCGCGGAGCCTGCACTGGGACTTTCGCCTCGCCTGGCGTGGCGTGCTGCTGTCATGGGCGATCCCCCGGGGGCCATCGCTCGATCCGGACGAAAAGCGTCTCGCCGTGCGCACCGAGGATCATCCCGTCGAGTACGCCGACTTCGAGGGCATCATTCCGGAGGGCAACTACGGCGCCGGCGCCGTGATCGTCTGGGACCGGGGACGCTGGACGCCGCACGAGGATCCCGACGACGGCCTGGCCCGCGGCAAGCTCGGCTTCGATCTCGAGGGCTACAAGCTGCGCGGCTCCTTCGCTCTGGTGCGCACGCGCGGCGGCGGCGGCAAGGCGCAGTGGCTGTTCTTCCGCAAGCGCGGCGGCACGCCGGCGGAGCCGCCCGGCGACGCCTCGGTGCTCTCGGGGCTCACGGTGGCGGAGCTTCGCCAGGGACCGAAGCGGGCCGAGGCCACGCGCCGGGCGCTGGCGCGTCTGGGCGCGCCCCGACGTCGCGTGTCCGCGCGCGCGGTGAAGCCCATGCTGGCCGAGCCGCGCGAGCGTCCCTTCTCGCGGGAGGGCTGGCTGTTCGAGGTCAAGTACGACGGCTACCGCGTGCTGGCGGGCAAGGAGGACGGGCGGCCGCTGCTGCGCAGCCGCAACGGACGCGACCTGCTGCCCGCCTTTCCCGACGTGAAGAGTGCCCTGGCCGCCCTCCCCTTCGATCCCCTGCTGCTGGACGGCGAGCTCGTGGTGGCGGACGCCGAGGGCCGCCCGCACTTCGAGTGGCTGCAGCGTCGCGCGAAGCGCACGCGCCCGCCCGACGCCGCGCGCGCGGCCGTGGAGCGTCCCGCCACGCTCTGGGTCTTCGACCTGCTCGGCTTCGAGGACTTCGACCTGCGCGAGCTTCCCCTGCGCAAGCGCCGGCGGCTCCTCGAGCCCCTGCTCCCCGAGCGCGGGCCGGTGCGTCTGGCGCCGAGCTTCGAGACGCGCGGCGAGCAGGTGCACGCCGAGGTGGAGCGTCTCGGTCTCGAGGGCGTGGTGGCCAAGCGAGCCGACGCCCCCTATCGGGCGGGACGCTCGCCGCTGTGGCAGAAGATCCGCGCCCTCACCAGCGACGACTTCGTGATCGTGGGCTGGACGCCGCCGCGGGGAGGACGCCGTGGCTTCGGGGCGCTCCACCTGGCGGGCTTCTCGGACGGCGTACTGGTCTACGCCGGGCGCGTGGGAAGCGGCTTCGACGAGGGCACGCTCACGGAGCTCGCGCCGGAGCTCGCGAGCCTGGAGCGCGAGACGCCGCCCTGCCGGGGGGCACCCGTACGCGGGCGTCACCACTGGGTGGAGCCGGAGCGGGTGTGCGAGGTGCGATACAAGGAGACCACGCGCCAGGGGCTGCTGCGCCAGCCGGTCTTCCTGCGCCTGCGCGACGACAAGCCGCCCGCGGAGTGCCGGCACCCGGCGCCGCCCCACCACCCCGAGGCGGCCCCTGAGGTGCCCGGGCGGCCCGCGAGCGAGGTCACGCGGGAGCGCAGCGTCGCCTTCACCAACCTGGACAAGGTCTTCTGGCCCGAGACGGAGCTCACCAAGGGCGATCTCGTGGCCTACTACCGCGCCATCGCGCCCTGGCTGCTCCCCTACCTGCGCGACCGTCCCCTGGTGCTGACCCGCTACCCGGACGGAATCGAGGGCAAGTCCTTCTTCCAGAAGCACGCGCCCGAGTGGGCGCCGGAGTGGGTGCGCACCGAGACGATCTGGAGCGAGCACGGTGGGCGCGAGATCCGCTACTTCGTGTGCGACGACCTCGCGTCGCTGCTCTACGTGGCCAACTCCGGCGCCATCCCGCTTCACGTCTGGGGCAGCCGCCTGGCGACGCTCCAGCGTCCGGACTGGTGCATCCTCGACCTCGATCCCAAGGGTGCGCCCTTCGCCCACGTGGTCGAGATCGCGCGGGCCCTGCACGAGCTCTGCGAGGAGATCGGCCTGCCGAGCTTCGTCAAGACCAGCGGCTCGGAGGGGCTGCACGTGCTGGTGCCGGTGGGTGCGCAGCTTCCCTTCGAGCCGGTGCGCACGCTGGCGGAGCTGCTGGGCCGGCTCGTGGTGCAGAGGCTGCCGGAGATCGCCACGCTGGTACGCCGGCCGGCCGCGCGCAAGGGCCGCGTCTACGTGGACACGCTCCAGAACGGACACGGGCGCCTGCTGGTGGCGCCCTTCTCCGTGCGCCCGCTCCCGGGGGCGCCGGTCTCGATGCCGCTGCGCTGGCGGGAGGTGACGGCGCGCCTCGACCCGCGGCGCTTCCACCTGAAGAACGCCGTGACCCGCATGAAGCGACTGGGCGAGGACCCGCTCGCCCCCGTGCTCCGTCTGACCCCCGATCTCGGCGCCGTGCTCGAGCGCCTGGAGCGGGCTCAGGGTGCGGGGGCGTCCGCGGCCAGGTAGTGGCGCAGCAGGGCCTCGGCCTCCGGCGTGTCCCAGCGGCCGGGTCCCTCAACGACGCCCACCATGCGGCCGCGCTTGTCGATCACGAAGGTGGTGGGGACACCGCTGATGCCCAGCGTGCGCGCGAGCACCGAGCGCGGATCGTGGAAGACGCGCAGATTGCGGAGACCCCGCTCGGCGAGCCAGCGCGCGGCCACCTCGGTGCCGCCGCGATCCTGGGAGAGCGCCACCACGAGCAGGCCCTCGTCGCCGAGCCGGGCCTGGAGACGGTCCAGCACAGGGAGCTCCCGGGCGCAGACCGGGCACCAGGTGGCCCAGAACATCGCCAGGATCACGCGGCCCCGCAGCTCGACGAAGCCCCACTCGCGCCCACCGTGCTCCCGGAAGGCGTAGTCCGGGGCCGTCTCCGGCTGCGCGATCACCCGGTAGCGGCGGCCGAAGTCGCCCTCCAGGGGCGGACCGGCCGGGGCCGCCGCCCCTGCGAGCGCCAGCGCCGCGAGCAGGCCCCCCAGCCGGCGTCGCCCGGCGCGTCGGGAATCCCCCATGTCCCGATTCTGGCACGCCTGCCGACCGGGGCCAGTCCGGGCTCAACCCGAGGCCGGAATCGGCCGAATCGGAGGCGTCGAGCCCTGGAACGGGGAGGGGATGGGTATGCGACTGGAGCGATTCCGCGTCGGCCACTTCCGTAGCGTCAAGGACAGCGGCTGGATCGACGTGGGTCACCGCACGGTCCTGGTGGGCCGCAACGAGAGCGGCAAGACCAACCTGCTGCTGGCGCTGCGTGCGCTGGACGCCGCCGCCAGCGAGCAGCGGCTCTCCGTGAACCGTGACTTCCCCGCCGACCTGGCGCGGGACGAGTACCGCGACGAGCTGGACGTGGTGCAGACGATCTGGGCCCTCTCGAGCGAGGAGCGCCAGGGGCTGGCGGACGTGTTTCCGCGCGCGACCGAGGTGACGCACGTGGAGGTGGCCCGCGGCTACCCCCCCGGACGCCGGGTCCGCTTCTGCGAGCTGCCCCCGCCCGAGCCCCCCGTGGAGAAGGCCAGGAAGCTCTTCACGCGCATCACCGAGGCCTCCAACGAGATCAGCGCCGCCGGCGATCCGGCCTGGCAGACGGCGCTCGAGCAGCTGGGCAGGGCCACCGCGAAGGGCGATGTCACCCCGCGCGAGTGGGCGCACGGCGTGGGCGACGCGCTCTCCGGGCTGCAGCAGCCGCTCCAGCTGGGACAGGTTCCCCTCGCCGACGAGGCGCGTGCGGCGCTGGAGGAGCTCGCGGACCTGGCCGCCCAGATCACCAACGAATCGGAGTACGAGAACGCCGCCGCCCGGTGGGTGCTCGACCGGATGCCGCCGTTCCTGTTCCTGGACCAGTACCCGGAGATCGAGGGCGAGCAGAACCTGGCCGAGTTCGTGATGCGTCAGCGCGAGAAGCGCCCCGAGGAGGGCGACGCGTACTTCGAGATGCTGCTCACCGTGGCGGGCATCGACCCGGCGAGCCTGGAGCAGCTGCTCTCGGCCGACGCGGAGACCCGCCGCCAGACCGTGAGTCGCGCGGGCGCGGTGCTGACGCGCCGGCTCCGCGAGGTGTGGAGCGACCGGCCGCTCAAGGTGCGCTTCAACCTGGACGGCGAGAGCTTCAACACCCTGGTCTCCGACCCCAATGCCTACTGCGACGTGGAGGTGAACCTGAACCAGCGCAGCCGCGGCTTCCGCTGGTTCTTCTCCTTCTACGTGATGTTCGCGGCGGGTGCGAAGACGGGCTCCACGCAGGACGCGCTGCTGCTCCTGGACGAGCCCGGCATGCACCTGCATGCGGTGGGCCAGCGCGACCTCCTCGACCACCTGGCCGGCTTCCAGAACCAGATCGTCTTCGCCACCCAGTCGCCCTTCATGGTGCCCACCGAAGACCTCGGCGCCGTGAAGACCGTGACGATCTCCGAGGACGAGGGCACCCGGGTCGGCTCCCAGACCAGCGGCGACGAGGCCACCGTGTTCCCGCTGATCCACGCGCTGGGCAGCGAGATCTCCAAGAGTCTGTTCGGAGACGAGCCGCAGCTCGTGGTCCCCCACGTCACCGACTACTGGTTCCTGCGCATGGTTTCGGACTATCTGGCCGAGCAGGGCAAGCGCGTGCTGCCCAAGGAGCTGGAGATCACGCCGTCGGGCGGGGCCGCGAACGTGCCCTACCTGGTGGCGCTGCTGGGGGGTCCGCGTCCGGGCACGCTGGTGCTGTGCTCGGAGGGTCACGGGGACGCCGCGGGCGGCGAGCTGCTGCGCTCGCGCCTGTTCTCCCACGAGAACCTGGTCTTCGTGGGCGAGGGCTTCGAGACGCCCCCGGAGCACGGCGCCGACATCGAGGACCTGCTCGACCCGGACATGTACGACCGCTTCGTGCGCTTCAGCTACCGGCGCGAGCTCAAGGAGAAGGACATCGAGCCCGACGCGTCGATCCCGCGCGTCCGCGCCCGCTACGCCCAGGCCTTCGAGCGCATCGGGCTCGAGTTCGCCTCCGTACGGCCGGCTCGGCTGATCCTGCGCGGGGCGGCCCAGAACCCCGACGCGCTGGTGCCCGATGCCAGCCGCGAGCGCTTCGAGCGGCTCTTCACCCGCATCCGGGAGAAGTTCGAGGCGCTCAAGGCCTGACGCCGCGGCCGCGTCCGTCGCTCGCTACCCTTCCGGGCGATGCGAGCACGGCGAGGCACGCGAGTGGCCCTGACCCTGGCCCTGCTGGCCGCTCCGGCCGCGAACGGCCAGGGGCTCGGTCCGGCCCCGCGCGCGGCCGACGGCCGCTTCCTGAACGAGGTCGGTCCCATCCAGCGGGCCGGCCCTGGCGTCACGATTCCCTTCTTCCTGCGCCGGGCGCTGGGCGCCTTCCGCGGTCGGCCCGGCGCACCCGAACGCGTCGGCAACGACGGGGCGTTTCTGCGCGACAACGCCCTGCACAGCGTGCCCACGGCCACCTGGGTGGGCCACGCGACCCTGCTGGTGCAGATGGATCACCAAACCTTCCTGACCGATCCGATCTGGTCGAAGACCGCGAGCCCGCTGCCGCGCCCCTTCGGCCCGCGCCGCTTCGTGCCGCCCGGCATCGCCCTCGACGACCTGCCGCCCGTGGACTTCGTGGTGATCTCCCACAACCACTACGACCATCTCGACATCGACTCGCTCGCGCAGCTGGCGGTGCGCCGTCCCGCCACGCGCTTCTTCGTGCCGCTCGGAAACGCTGCCGTCCTGCGCGAGGCGGGCATCGAGAACGTCGAGGAGCTGGATTGGGGAGAGTCCCGCGCGGTGGGCGCCACCACGGTGCACTGCCTGCCGTCCCAGCACTGGAGCGCCCGGGGCCTGCGGGACGAGCGGCGCGGTCTGTGGGCGTCCTGGGCGGTGACCGGGCCGGAGCGCCGCTTCTACTTCGCCGGCGACACGGGATGGTTCGACGGCTTCGGCCGCATCGGAGCCGCGCTCGGACCCTTCGATCTGGCGGCGCTCCCGATCGGGGCCTACGAGCCCGAGGCCATGATGCGTCCCTTCCACCTCGACCCGGAGGAGGCCGTGCGCGCAGGCCTCGCCCTCCGGTCCCAGACGCTGCTCGGCATCCACTGGGGCACCTTCGATCTCACCGACGAGCCGCTGGACGAGCCTCCGGCCCGCTTCCGGGCCGCGTCCGAGGCGGCGGGCCTGGACGACGCGCGCGCCTGGCTGATGCGCGTCGGAGAGACGCGACGGTGGTAGTGCGGTCGTCGGGGCTCGGCTTCCTGCTGGCTCTGGTGGCGACGGGGGCGGCGGCCGATCCGCCGCTGCGGCTCGGCGCGCCCGCCGCCCTGGCCCTGGACGACGGGTCGCAGGCGCGCCTGGAGGCCGGGGAGATCCTCGTCGAAGAGCTCGAGCCGACCGGGGGCAGCGGGCTCGCCACGCGGGCGTTGGGCGTGGTGGCGGCGCCGCCGGCGCGGGTGTGGCCCGTGGTGCGCGACTGCCATCGCTTCGCCGAGTTCATGCCGCGCATGAAACGAAGCGAGCGGCGCCGCACCCAGGACGGCCAGCCCACCTGCTTCCTCGTGGTGGACCTCCCCTTTCCGCTCGCCGACGTGAAGAGCGAGGTCGGCTACGTGCTGGAGCGCGTGCCGGGCGAGGGCTTCCGGCGCCGCTGGTTCCACCTGAGCGGCGACTACCACCACAACAGCGGCTCCTGGACCGCGCTGCCCTGGGGCGCGGAAGGAAGCCGCACGCTGCTCGTCTACCACTCGGAGGCGCGTCCGAAGCGGGCGCTCCCGGACTTCGTGATCCGCAGCGCCCGGCGCCGCCAGCTCCCGCAGACCTTCCAGGCCATCGAGGCACGCGCCCAAAGCGCCGAGGTCAGTGCGGAGTGAGCTCCAGCGGCAGCGCCGTCGGCCCGCGCAGCACCGCCGAGGCCTTCCAGCCCGGCGGCACGGTCGGGCCGCGGAAGTCCGGAAAGCGCCGCGCCAGGGCACCCAGGGCGATGCCGGCCTCGAGGCGCGCCAGGGACGCGCCCACGCAGAAGTGCGCACCCTGCCCGAAGGCCAGATGGCGGTTGTCGCTGCGGCCCAGGTCCAGGCGGTCGGGATCCGCGAAGCGCTCCGGATCGCGGTTGGCGCTCCCGAGCAGCACCCAGACCAGCTGACCGCGGCGCATGCGCCGGCCGCGGAACACGAGGTCCTCCGCCACGACCCGCTCGGTGAGCTGGACCGGCGCGTCGTAGCGCAGCAGCTCGTCCACGGCCCGCTCGGCCAGCTCCGGGTCGTCGGCCAGCCGCTTCCGCTCGCCGGGATGTGCCAGCAGCGCCAGCACGGCGTTTCCGATCAGGTTGGTGGTGGTCTCGTGGCCGGCGGCCAGCAGCAGCGCCGAGAGCGACAGCAGCTCGCCCTCGGTCAGCGTCCGCCCGGACTCCTCCGCCGCGATCATGGCGGAGAGGAGATCGTCCCGCGGCGCGGCGCGCCGCTCGGCGAGCATGCCGCGGAAGTAGCCGAAGAGCGCCCGGGTGGCCTCGACGGCGGGGCGCAACCCATCGTGCCCCGAGAGCGGGTCGAGCACCTGCACCAGGTCGGCGGACCAGCGCCGGAAGCGCTCCCGGTCCGAGCCGGGCACGCCCAGCATCTCGGCGATCACCACCACCGGGAGCGGGTGCGCCAGGTCGCGGATCAGCTCCATCTCGCCGGCGGGCTCCACCCGGTCCAGCAGCTCGTCCACCAGGGCCTGGACGCGCGGGCGCAGCGCCTCCACGCGGCGGGGGGTGAAGGCCTTCACCACGAGGCCCCGCAGACGCGCGTGCTTCTCGCCGTCGATGTTCAACAGATTGTGGTCCACCAGCTCGGTGAAGTCGGGATCCAGCCTCACGAAGCGACGCATCCAGCGCACCAGCGGCTGGTCGCTGCGGTCGGCGGTGAAGCGGCGATCGCGCAGCACCGTGGCCACGTCCTCGTAACGGCTCACCACCCAGACCCGGTAGGGCGTGCGGTAGACCGGGTGGCGCTCGCGCAGACGCCGGTAGGCGGGATACGGATCGCGCCGCAGCTCCGGGTGCCAGGGGACGTAGCGACCCAGCAGGGGCCGGAGCAGGCGCACCGGCCAGCCCCAGGCGATCAGGCGTTGCAGCACACGCAGCATCGCGAGGCAGGGTAGCGCCCGGGGTCGAAACGAACCGGCCCGCGGCGAATTCCGCGGGAAGCGGGTGCGTCGGAGTTGCCTTCGCGCTAACGACACGCCGCGCGGGGCCGGGCCCCGCCGGCACGGAGGGAACGAGCATGGGCATGGCGCAGGAGTTCAAGGATTTCGCAATGCGGGGCAACGTCGTCGACATGGCGGTCGGCATCGTGATCGGCGGCGCCTTCGGAAAGATCGTGAGCAGCTTCGTGGCCGACGTGCTGATGCCGCCGATCGGGCTGTTGCTGGGCGGGGTGGACTTCTCGAACCTGGCGGTGACGCTCCAGGAGAAGACGGCCGAGACCGAGGCGGTGACGCTCTCCTACGGCGTCTTCATCAATACCGTGATCGACTTCGTGATCATCGCCTTCGCGATCTTCCTGGTGGTGAAGGGCATGAACTCGCTCAAGAAGCAGGAGGACGAGGCCCCGAAGCCGCCGCCGGAGCCCTCCAAGGAGGAGGTGCTGCTCACGGAGATCCGCGACGCCCTGCGCAGCCGCTAGGAGAGACGACGTGGAGACGGACGCCCTCAAGCGGGCCCGGACCGACCATCCGGTGCACGTGCTCGTGGCGCAACGCTGGAGCCCGTGCGCGTTCTCGGACGAGCCGGTGGCACGGGAGGACCTGCGCGCGCTCTTCGAGGCCGCCCGCTGGGCGCCCTCCTCCTACAACGAGCAGCCCTGGAGCTACGTCGTGGCGACCCGGGAGGATCCGGAAGGGTTCGGACGACTGCTCTCGTGTCTGGTGGAGGGGAACCAGGCCTGGGCGCGATACGCGCCCGTCCTGGCGCTCGGCATCGTGACCCGGACCTTCGAGCGCAACGGCAAGCCCAACAAGGCTGCGGAGCACGACCTGGGCCTCGCGGCGGGCAACCTGCTGCTGGAGGCCACGGCGCGCGGGCTCTACGTGCACCAGATGATCGGCATCCTGCCGGAGCGCGCCCGAGAGCTCTACGCCATTCCCGAGCGCGCCGAGGCGCTCACGGGGCTCGCACTGGGGCGCCTGGGCGATCCGGCGCGGCTTCCGGATCGCCTGGGTGAGCGAGACCGGACGGCGCGCGAGCGCAAGCCGCTGCGCGCCTTCGTGTTCGGCGCGCGCTTCGGTCAGCCCTCCGAGCTGCTCTGAGCTCCGCCCCCGAGCGCGGCGAGGACCGGGCGCTCCAGCGCGCCGGCGGAGGGGCGTACGGCCAGGGTACGCAGCGGCGGCGGCGGGGGCGGAGGCGGGAGCGTTCGGGCGGCGCTCCGCAGCAGCGGGAGCGTCGCCAGCCGGGCCGCGGTCGAGACCAGGAAGATCCCGGCGAAGGCGGCGGCGTGCGCGTCGAAGGCACGGAACAGCAGCGCGCCCAGCAGGCTTCCCGTGGCGATGGCCAGCGCGTTCGCCAGGTTGAACATGGAGAGCACGCTGGTGCGGTCGCGCGCCGGGATGCTCTCGAAGAAGCCCAGCAGCGTGGCCAGCTCGAAGGCGCCCCAGCCGACGCCGGAGAAGACCTGGAGGGCGAGGAGGTAGCCGGTGTGGTCCGAGACCAGCCACAGCGCCGGCAGCGGCACGATGCCGAGCCCCCCGATCCAGAGCACGCGACCCGTTCCCGCGCGCTGGGCCAGACGCCCGAAGGCCGGGAGCACGAGCACGCGACCCGCGAAGGCCGCTGCGGTGAAGG
>JBFGJV010000078.1:0-13443 GCA_041577015.1 Myxococcota bacterium | reverse complement strand
TGCACCGCGCCGAGCACGCGGCGCTCGGCGGCCACCAGGAGGGGGCTCGCGATCCGCAGCGCCTCGTCGGCGGGAACCGCGAGCACGAGAGCGTCCGCCTCGCGTACCTCCTCGCCGTCCGCGCTCCGCAGGCGCAGGGCCAGACGCTGCGAGGGAAGGGGCTCCGCCGCCTCGAGTGCGGTCTCGTAGCGCGCGCCGAGTCGGCTCGCGAGGGCCTCCGCCATGCGACCCGCGGGCGCCCGGAAGCTGCCGGGCAGCGACCACGCCTCGCGCGTGTGCCGCAGCAGGAAGTGGGCACGACTGGCCTTCTCCTCCTGGACGGGAGCCGTCTCGGCCAGCAGCGGCTCCATCCAGCCCGCGACGGCACCGGTGCCGAAGTAGAGTCGTCCGAAGTCCGCCAGGCTGCGGTCGTCCAGCGGCGCGGCCCGTTCGGGACGGGCCGGATCGAGGAGGTCTCGCCAACGCCGGAGCAGACGCGGCAGGCGGGCCAGGCGCAGGGCGGCGAGCGGTCCCACGCCCGGGAGCTTCGCCACGCCGGACCATCCCGGACGGTCCGCGCCGACCCAGCCCCCCTCGGTGGCGTGGGCGCGCGCCAGGTAGCGCAGCGGCAGCAGCGCGGGTGCGCTGCCGGACGCCTCCACCAGCTCGTGCAGGCTGGCGTCCGTGGGAAGCACGCGGTGGGCGTCCACACACGCGGCACGCCCCCCGGCTCGGGCCGCGCTCTCGAGCAGCGTGACGGCGACGCCGGCCCGGGACAGGCGCCAGGCCGCGGCGAGACCCGCCACCCCCGCCCCGGCCACGACGACTCGCGGCTCCGTCAAGCCGGCGCCGAGAGTCGGGCGATCAGGCGCTCGAGGCCCGCGCGCACGTCGTGCAGGGTGCGGAAGCGTTCGAAGTGCACGCCGCGCTCCTCGAGCGCCTCCGCGAGCGTGTCCTTGGCGAACACCACGTCGGCCGCGTCGGCGCCGCACAGATCGGAGACCCGTCCGTTTCCGATGTGCACCACCACCACGCCCGGGCTCTCGCGCCGGAACGCCTCGATGCGCCCGCGCTTGCAGGTTCCGGTTCCGCAGGTACAGGAGGCGTTGGGGTACACGGCCTCGATGCGCCAGCGCTCCCCCTCGTAGTGCAGATGGTTGGCATCGTAGGCGAAGGGGAGTCCGTTCAGCTCCTGGAGGCGCTCGAGATTCCGATCGAAGCCGTCCGAGAGCACGCGGAACGGGATGCCCTCGCGCCGGCACCACGCCACGAGATCGCGCGCCCCGGGGTCGAGCTCCACCGTGCGCAGGAAGGCCTCGAGCTCCGCGCGCGGCAGGTGCAGGCCGTCCAGCAGCTCCAGGTTGTACCCCCAGGCGGTGAGCTCGCCGCGGCTGAGGCGCTCCCAGAGCGCCTCGCGACGCTCAGCGGCGTAGCGCCGCGCCAGGGTGGAGCCCACGTCCTGGACCGCGAACGTCCCGTCGAAGTCGCAGAAGACGGCCAGGCGCGGTGCCGCGCGCACGCGGAACAGCGCCGCCGCGTGCGGCGCGAGCTCCACACCCAGCCGACCCTCCTTCCACAGCCCCGGCGCCGGCGAGCCGAGCAGCCGCTCGGGATCGGTCTGCGCACCGCGAAAGCCCCGGGTCGCCAGGTCCAGCTCGCGTTGCTCCGGCTCGTCGGTCGGATTGAAGAGAGCCACCAGCGCGCCGCCCGGTACGGTCGCCACCACCCGGGAAGGGATCTCGTCGCCCAGCAGATCGAGCGAGCGGCTGGTTCCGCGTGCGCCCGCGCCATCCACCGCCCGGGCCAGCTCGAGCGCCTCGCGCGCCAGCTTGCGGCGGGCGCCGTGCAGGGCGGGCAGGTCGTCGGAGAGCACCGACAGGCCGCCGGTCGCGGCCACCGCCGTGGCGAACGCGTGCACCTCCTTCGCCTCCAGCTCCGTGTCGGTGTCACGCACCAGCAGGCAGTCGGGGTCGTTCAGCCAGAGGCGGCGGTGCATCCAGGAACGGGCGAGGGCGTTGCGCAGCGCGTTGCGCGCCGCGGGCAGCGTCGGCTCGAGCCCGGGGATGCGGGCCCCTTCGCGCACGTCCCACCAGGGCGCCGTGTCGGGCCCCACGCGCATGGCGTCCACCACGCCCACGGCTGCGCCCAGAGGACATCCGCAGCCGAGCAGGAAGGCCTCCCCGCCGGCTCCGTCCCGGATCGCCTGGAGTCCCTGGCGCAGGCGCGTCGCGCGTCCCAGCCGGGGGTCGTGGGCTCGGGCCTCGAGCGCCGCCGCGTAGAGGAAGTCGAGCTTGAGGTAGCGGAAGCCCAGGCCCACCAGGGCCGCCGCCAGCCGCATCAGGTGGCCGCGCACGTCCTCGCGCGAGGCGTCGAGGACGTGCACCCAGCCCTCGGCGGTCCAGGCGCCATGATGGAGGCCGCGCAGCGGCCCGTCCTCGCCGCGCAGCAGCCACTCCGAGTGCTCGCCGTGGGTCCGGCTCTCCGGGACGACGCAGAACGGCGCGAGCCAGAGGCCGGGCTCGAAGCCGGCCTCGCGGATCTCCGCGGCGATGGGGGCGAGGCCACGCGGGAACTTCGGATTCGTCTCGAGCCAGTCGCCGACCGCGCGTTGCCACCCGTCATCGAGCTGAACCACCTGCACGGGGAGGTCTTCGCGCGCTGCGGCGAGGGCATCGAGGTTGCGACGCAGCTTCTCCTCGTCCACGCCGTCGAAGAACTGGTACCAGCTGCACCAGGCGGCCCGAAACGGCGCCGCCGTGCGGGCGCCGGCGCGACGTCCGTGGCTCTCCGCGTGCTCCTCGAGCAGCCGGGTGGGATCCTCCCCCAACGCGGCGCGCACCGCCTCGCCCTCGTACGCCTCTCCCGGAGCCAGAGCGCGTTCCACCCACTGCTCCACCTCCACGCCCACCGCGTCCGCCTCCCGGCGCAGGAACACGACCCCGAGCGCGCCGCCCCGCTCGAGCACGCCCGCGCAGCAGGCGGGTCCGCGCGGCGTGGCCCCGACCACGCTGACCAGGTCCGACTCGTGCCAGCCCGCCCGGTCGGGCGGCGGACTCGGGAGCGCGTGGTGGAAGCCGCGCAGCCAGGCACCCGAGGGGAAGGGCGGCTCGCCGACCGCGTCGAGCGCGCGTCCGCCCGCGAAGGACCAGGACTGCCAGCCCTGGCGCAGGAAGCGCGGGTCTCGCAGTCGCGGCGGGCGCCAGCGCAGGCCGATTCCCACGGCGTCGAGGTGCACCGGGTGCTTCGACTGGTTGGACAGCGAGAGCTCCCAGGTGGCCACGTCGCCGTCCACGTCGCAGGCGAGGTGCAGGCGCAACGGGCCGAGCTCCTGGGCACCCGGACGCAGCCACCCCTCCACGAGCCGGGCGTCGCGCGCCGGCCCGCCCGGGCCGGACTCCCGAAGGCGAACGAAGAGTCGGACCGGCTCCAGGTTTCCCGCCGCCTGGTGGCGGAGGACGGCCGCGTGCCGCGTCATGGGCGCGACAGTATAACGGGGGGAGACGATTCGGGGCGGAGGAAGCATGTCCTTGCGCACGCGCCTGGCCGAGGGACCGACTCTGCTTCTGGACGGCGCGACCGGCACGGAGCTCGAGCGGCGCGGCGCCCGGACCGGGCTCCCGCTCTGGTCCTCGCACGTGCTGCTGGACGACCCGGAGCTGCTCGAGCGGGTCCATGCCGACTACGCCCGTGCGGGCTGCGAGATCCTCACCGCGAACACGTTTCGGACCCAGCGACGCACGCTCGCGACCGCGGGGCTCGGGCAGCAGGCGCAGGAGCTCACGGCCCTGGCCGTGGCGTGTGCCCGGCGTGGGGCCGCCCGGGCCGGCAGCCCGGCCCTGGTCGCCGGCTCGGTCGCGCCGCTGGCCGACTGCTACCGACCCGATCGGGTGCCCGACGACGAGACGCTGCGCGAGGAGCATGCGCAACACGTCGGAAACCTGCACGAAGCGGGCGTGGACCTGCTCCTGGTGGAGACCATGAACACCATTCGCGAGGCCGTGGCCGCGGTGGAAGCGGCCCGTGCGACTCCGCTCCCGGTGTTCGCGAGCTTCGTGTGCGACGGGTGCGCCCGCCTGCTCTCGGGAGAGCCGCTCGAGAGCGCGATCGCGGCCCTGGAACGCCTCGCGCCCGACGCGCTGCTGGTGAACTGCCTGCCTCCCACGGCGGTGCCCCCGACCCTGCCGAAGCTGCGGGCGTCCGGGCGGCCCTTCGGCGTGTACGCCAATCTCGGCGCCCCCAACGACGAGACGGGCTTCACCCGCAGCGAGGACTGCTCACCGGAGCAGTTCGCAGAGCTCGGAGCCGGCTGGGTGCAGGCGGGCGCACGCATCGTGGGAGGGTGCTGCGGCACCTCGCCGGCGCACCTGCGCCGGCTCGCCGAGCGGCTTCGGCGCTGAGGCCACGGACGCAGGATGCTTCGGGGGTGACGCAATTTGGGTCATCCCTCCGCCCGCGCTGCGGAGTCCCTGCCGCTCCGCTGCCTCCGGACTGCGCCCGCGCTGCGATCGCGTTGCGAAGCGGGAGCCGACCACGGCCCCGGTGCGCTCGGCACGACCCTTGCTTTCTCTGGGGAGCGTACGGAGCCTCGCGATCGAACGCGCCCGGGCTGGCCTACCCCTCCTCTCGTACGAAAGTACGAGGAGCCAGCCCGGGCGCCTCTTCTCGGGGCCTACGCGGCGGGAGTCGAGGGCGGCCGTTAGACTCGGCGCCCGATGCGCGCCTCGTCCACGGCCGGGCTGCCTCCGCTGCTGCCGGAGCCTCGGAGCGTGCGGCGCCTGCCGGGCGCACTCCGCCTGCGCGACGGGCTGCCGATCGTGCTCGAAGCCGGGTCCGACGACGCCGACTTCGCGAGCGCCTGCGTCCTGCGCGACGCGCTGGAGCGGCGTGCCGGCGTACGCCTCCCGGTGGAGACCCACGGCCGGCGACGCGACCTGGGACCGTGCATCGCCCTGACCCGGCGCGGAGCCGAAGGCGAAGGTCACCGGATCCACGTGAGCGAGAACGGCGCCGAGCTGGCGGCCGAGGGTCCCGCGGGCCTGCGCTGGGCGGTGGAGACGCTGGCGCAGCTGGTGGACCGGCGCGGATCGCTCGCGTCCTGCCGCATCGAGGATGCGCCCGACTTCCCACGTCGCGGCATCATGCTCGACGTGTCGCGGGGCAAGGTCCCTACCCTCGACTGCCTGCGCGAGCTGGTGGACCGCTGCGCCTCGCTCAAGTTGAACGTCTTGATGCTCTACGTGGAGCACACGTTCCGCTTCCGGCGCCATCCCGAGATCGGGGCGGGATGCTCGCCGCTCGAGGCCGAGACGCTCCGCGAGCTGGACGACTACGCCGCCCGGAACCACGTGGAGCTGATCCCCTGCCTCCAGTCCCTGGGCCACATGGAGCACGTCCTGCGTCTGCCCCGCTATGCGGAGCTGGCGGAATCCGCGCGGCGCTGGAGCCTCGCACCCTCGCACCCCGGCACCTACACCCTGCTGGAGGAGCTCTACCAGGAGTTCCTGCCGAACTTCCGCTCCCCGCTGTTCCACGCCAACTGCGACGAGCCGTTCGACCTGGGCCAGGGGCGTTCCGCGGCGCGGGCGGCCGCCATCGGCCCCGGGGCCCTTTTCCGCGAGCACGTGGAACGGGTGCGCGAACTGGCCGGGGCGCTTGGCAAGCGCACGCTCGTGTGGGCGGACTTCGTCCATCAGCATCCGGACCAGATCTCGAAGCTGCCCGACGACCTCGTGCTGCTGGACTGGGGCTACGAGGCCGATCACGACTTCGAGCGGGCGGCGGCCTTCTCGAGCCGAGGGCTCGAGTTCTGGGTTTGCCCGGGCACCTCGACCTGGAACGCCCTCTTCCCGCGGCTTCGCAACGCCCTCGACAACATCGCCGGGTGGGCGGACGCCGGTCGCCGCCATGGAGCGCGCGGACTACTGCTCACCGACTGGGGTGACTTCGGCCACTACAACCTGCTGGGGAACTCCTGGCTTCCCTACGCCTGGGCCGCCCAGCAGGCCTGGTCCGGCGACGTCCCCGCGCGCCGCTTCGACCGTGCCTGCGCGCGGGTCCTGTTCCGGGACGAGAGCGCCGAGACCCTGCGCGCCATCCGGGCCCTGGACCGGCACGACGCGGGCTTCCGCATCCCGAATGCCTCGCCGATCCAGTTGCTGTACTTCGACGATCTGGACGCGGCGTTCTTCCTGCGCGGCGCCCGCCCGGGAGCGGTGCGGCGCAGCCTCGCCTCGCTGGAGAAGGCACGCACCCGCCTGGTGGCCACCGGACCCCGCTTCCGCGCCGACCCGCTCACCCACGCCGAGCTGGTGCACGCGGCGGAAGCCTCGATCCTGGCCCTGCGCAAGGCGCTCGTCGCCCGGGACTACGTGGCCTGGCGCGAGCGGCCCGGCGTGCTCGACGCCCGTGACCGGCGGCGGATGGCCCGGGTGATGCACGGCCTCGCCGAGGAGCAGCGAGCCCAGGGGCGTCGGCTGCGTGGGCTCTGGCTATCCCGCAGCCGGCCTTCCAACTTCGAGCTCACGCGGCGGCGACTGGACCGGTCGATCCGAAGCCTGCGTCGCGCCGCTCGCGCGCTGGAGCGCGGGCGGGCGCCCGCGCCGCCGCCGGCGCACGAGGGCTTCGCCCCCCGCCGCGTGCTGGCGGAGCTCCGTGAATCGGTCGGGCTCGCCTAGGCAGCCACGGCGCGCAGCACGCGCCGGGCGATCCCGGCCAGATACACCGAGCCCGTGGCACACAGCAGGTCGTCCGCGCCCAGCTTCTCGCGGGCGGCGCGGGCCGCCAGGAACGGATTGGGCACCGCGTGCAGCCGCACGCCGGGGGCGACCGCCCGCACCGCGGCGGCCACTTCGCCGGGCGCCAGCGAGCGCGTCGGCTCGGCGCGTGTCACGGTCACCTCGTCGGTCAGGGGCAGCAGCGCGGCCAGGATCGCCTCCACGTGCTTTCCCCCCGAGATCGAGAGCACGAGATGGGTGCGTCGGGACGGGATGCGTGCCAGCACCCGTCCCAGGGCGTCGGCGGAGACGGGCGTGTGGGCCGCATCGACGACGATCCAGGGGCGCCGGGAGAGGACCTCCAAGCGGGCGGGAAGCTCCACCCGGGCGAAGGCGGTCGCGGCAGCGCGAGCCAGCTCCGCATCCGGGCTCGCTCTGAGCCGACGCACGGCGGCGAGCGCCAGCGCCGCGTTGGTCGCCTGGTGGCGCCCGAGCAGCGGAAGCCGGGCGGTCAGGCGGAGGGGACCGTCCTCCAGCTCCAGATCGAGGCCGTCGAGCTCCTCGCGGAGCACGCGAACGTGGAAGTCGCGGCCGCAGCGGAAGAGCGGCGCCCCCAGCTCGGCGGCGCGCGCCTCCACGACGCTGAGCGCCGGGCTCGGCAGCGGCCCCACCACCAGCGGGCGTCGCGGCTTCGCCACGCCCGCCTTCTCGCCCGCGATCGCCGCCAGCGAATCGCCCAGGCGCTCGGTGTGCTCCAGCTCGATGGACGTGATGCAGGCCACCGCCGGATCCACCACGTTGGTGGAGTCCAGGCGTCCGCCGAGACCCACCTCGAGGATCGCGCGGTCCACGCGCGCCTCATGGAACATCAGCAGCGCCGCCGCGGTGGTGGCGTCGAAGAAGGTGGGCGCGAGGACGCGATCCGAGCTTCGCAGCTCCTCCACGTGCGGGCGCAGCCGCTCCACCGCCGCCGCCAGGCGGGAGCCCTCCACCTCGCGGCCGTCGATCCGGAAGCGTTCGGTCCAGCGCTCCAGGTGGGGCGACGTGAAGCTTCCCACGCGCTCGCCCGCGGCCCGGAGCACGGCCTCGGCCAACAGGACCGTCGAGCCCTTGCCCTTGGACCCGGCCACGTGCAGCACCGAGAGGGCGCGCTCGGGGTGGCCCACCCGCGCGAGCAGGGCCCGAATCGGGTCGAGGCCGAGGCGCCGGTAGGGCCAGTCGGGACGCCGTTCCACGTCGAGCAGACCCCGGAGCCAGGCGTCGGCCTGCTCGACGTCGCGGATGGGCGTGGCATCACTGGACGAGGTAGCGCTTCCACTGGCGGTAGTCCTTCACCGCCGTCTTCGTGGCCTGTGAGGCCGGGAAGAAGAACTTCACGGCGTGGCCACATTCCTTGCAGATCTTGTAACAGAACTTGAAGCCGTCGATCTCCCGCATCGACCCCACGATCTCGCGGTTCTCGTCGGTGCAGCAGGAGCCCGGATTCGGGGGGGACACGATCCGGCGCGGATAGTCGTTGCGCGGATCCTCCTCCGTCGTGTACCGGATGATGTTCTTCATCACCCGGTGGCTCTTGGCGTCGGAGTTCTGCTTGCGAATGTTGCTTCCGATTCGTCTCAACTGGCCTTCCTCGCGATCGTTCCTCCGGCGGCGGACTCGTCGGCGTGCACGAGCTCGGGCAGGAGGAAGCTGAGATCCTGATAGGGCGCGCGACAGGGCGGGCCCGACGCGTGTCGCAGCACTTCCGGGCGGGAACCCAGGCGCAGCAGCGTCGAGCTGCGCGTTCCGTAGGCGCCGGCGTGCACGCAGGCGCCGGCCAGGGGCTCGGTCTCGTGTCCCCGACACACGTCCGCGAGCACGTCCAGCAGCTCGTCCGGAGCGGAGCGGGCCGCGGCCTCCACCCGCCCCTGTAGACGGGCGACCTTCGCGGCCGAGCGATCGGCGGGGTCGGCGTTGCCGATCACGTGCGCGCCGGGGCGGAGCGGCAGCAGTCGCGGCGCCTCGTCGAACGACACCACGAAGGCCTCCTGGGCGTCCGCAACGAACAGATTGAAGGGGTTGTACATCCCAGTCGGGATCGAGGCCGCCTCTGCGGCGGCCTCGCGAGCCGAGGCGTGCCCCAGGGCATCGAGAACCAGCAGCCCTCGCGAGCGCCGTCGGGGATCCGGCCGCGGGCTCGGACGGTTGGTGAGGGCCGCGAACAGGCCGTTCGCTCGCAGACCCAGCCAGGTGCCGCCCGCCCGCCGATCGAGGGGCGCCAGCACCGGACCCGCGGGCGTGGCGCGAAGCGCCGGAGACTCCGCCGGCCGGTCCAGGTACTCGTCCCGGTTGGCAGCCACCACGAGGTTCGCACCGGGAACGCAGCGGTGCAGCGCGATCAGCGTGCACACGGCGCGGTCGCGTCCCGGTGCAGCACCCGGGGCTGCGCGTTCTGGTTCGGGGGGTTTGTCATCAGGTTGCGTGGAAAGTAGCAGAGCCTGCCCCGCGGGGCAAGCCTGCTCGATGCTATCGTCGCTCCGAGGCGACCAGGCGCAGCCGCGTGGAGCGCCGGGCTGCTGCCGGGGCCGGCGGCTCCTCGGGCCGCCAGCCGCGCTCCGCGCGCACCCGATCGGCGCGTCGACGTGCGGCCGTGCGGCTCATCTCGAGCCCGTACGCCCCGAACACCTCCTCCAGGGCGTCGAAGTTCTGCTCGATGGTCGCCCGCACGGACTCGAATCCGTGCTGGACCGCCGCGGCGCGCTTCCAGAAGGCGAGGGGATTCAGGCCGAAGAACTCGGCATCCAGCTCGCGTGGCTCGAGCAGCACGATGTCGCCCTGGAAACGGTCGTCCGCCAGGTAGCTCTGGAGCCCCAGCTTCAGCCGCGAGTGCAGCAGCGTCCGGAACACCTGGTTCAGCACGAGCTTCATGCCGCGATCGGAGAGATAGCGTCCGTCGGCGAAGTAGTGCGACTCGCCGCCCTCGAGATCGACGCGATTCAGGAACGGGCGGAAGGGGTTGTAGCAGATCACCAGATCGGCCCCCTTCTCGATCGCCACGTCGAGGTTCGCCGTGCGGCGCACCCCACCATCCACATAGTCGACGCCGTTGATGCGAGCCGGACGATAGAAGAGCGGGAGCGCCGTCGAAGCCTGCACCGCCTGGGAGATGGTGAGCTCGCAGTTCTCGTCGGGTCCGAAGAGCACGCGCTCCGCGGTATCCAGATCGCAGGCCGTGATGTACAGGTCGCGCTTGCGCCGGCGCTGGAAGGCACGGAAGTCGTTGGGAATCTTCATGCGCTGGAGGCCGCGCGAGAGCCAGCGCTCCAGGCTCGCGTTGTCGAAGAATCCCGACGGAATGTGGTTGGTGAGCGCGGGAATCTCGCGCGTGGGCGAGACCTGATCGCGCAGTCGCAGCACGAGGATCTCGAAATTGGAATAGCTCGGATTGCGGAGGAAGTGAGCAAAGGCGCTTCCCACGGCGTCGGGGAGTTCGGGCAGCGCTCGCGCGAAGTCCCAGGCGATCCCGGGCACGTAGGTGAGCAGGTCGTAGGTGAGCTTGGCAGGACGCCCGACGAACTCGCGCCAGTTCGGATTGTAGAACTCCAGCGGACGCAGCTGGGGCAGCTTGTTGCTGGTGCCCTCGAGGACCTTGATCATCTCGTTGGCGTTGATCCCGCTGGCGAGGGAGACCGCCAGCACGGAGCCCGCCGAGAGACCCACGTAGAGATCCAGATCGCTGATCTTGCGCCCGACGAGGAAGTCGTCGAGCGCCTTGAGCCCCCCGACCTTGAAGGCCCCCCCGGTGACGGCCCCTCCGGCCAACACCAGCGCCACCCGCGGCTTGCGCTTGCGGGAGCGTCCTCGGCTCTTTCGAATCAGCGTCAGGCCCAAGCCGTCTCTCCCGTCTCGGGGCCCCGCGGCAAGGCTCTGATCGGCAGCCCGGGGATGAAGCAGGAGCCCCGGGGGAAGCCGGAGAGCACTTGCTGCAGCGCGTTATTGTACCCTCTCGGAGAAAGCGGGTCGATGCAGGATGTTTGCAGCTCCCCAGCGGCGCGCTCGGTCGTGCCGCAGCGCGTCGCACGCCGCTGGCCGTGGTTGGGTGTGGTCCAGCGCGTGTGATAGAAAGCGTGTAGGTTTGGCCACCGAGGGAACCCCCATGGCCAAGGTCCTGCTGGCTCTGTTCCTGCTGCTCGGCTGCGCGACGGGGGGGACGGGGCCTGGCTCGCCGCCCCCGGATCCCCCCGATCCCCAAGGGGGCTCCGGCGTTCCCAGCGCCGGCGAGCGTGCCCGGAGCGCCGTCGAAGGCATGATGATCGGGGCGATCATCGGCGGCCAGGCGGGCCCTGTCGGGGCGGCGGTGGGCGCCACCACGCTGCTCATCTACAGCGCCATCACCGGGGAGGTTCCCTTCCAGGGACCGACGGGTGGTGGCGGCAGCGGCGGGGGCTCCGAGGCCGCGCGCGAGCAGGAGCTCGAGGAGGAGCTCGAGCGACACGCCTCCCTCGAGAGCGCCATCCAGGAGGAGCTCGAACGTCAGGAGGAGCTCCTGAAGGAGCTCGAGCGCGAGGAGGCCGAGCGCACCGGCGAGAGCCGGCCGGACGCCCCCGTACGCGAGGAGGATCTGGCCGAGCGCGCCGACCCGCGCAGCGCACCGCGCGCCCCGAAGCCCCGCGACCTGCCTCCCGCCATCTTCGAGGAGGAGCGGGTCACGGTCCCGAAGGGCACTTGGGACAACCCGAAGCGCATTCGTGCCGTGAAGAAGAGCCTCGACGCCGACCGCGACGGCAAGCCCGAGGAGGTGCGCTGGTTCGACGACCAGTCCGGCCAGCTGCTCCACCTGGAGCAGGACCGCGACTTCGACGGCCGCATGGATGCCTGGGGCTGGTACGCCGACGGCAGCCTGGTGGAGCGTCGGCTCGACGAGCAGGGCGACGGCAAGGCGGACGTCTGGGAGCGCTACGCCTCGGAGCGCATGACCGAGCGCGAGATCGACCGGGACGGCGACGGGGTGCGCGACGCCTTCTACCGCTACGAGGGGAATGCGCTCGTCGAGGAGCGGCACGACCACGACGGCGACGGCCGGATCGACCGGACGCTCGGATACGAGGATCGCAAGCTCGTGCGCGCGACGGAGGACCGGGACCAGGACGGGCGCACCGACACCTGGACCACCTATCGCGAGGCCTCCGGGAAGGAGGCCGTGGCGCGCATCGAGAAGGACACCAAGGGCGACGGCAAGGCGGACACCTTCGAGAGCTTCGAGCAGCGGAAGGGCAAGACCATGCTGGTGAAGCGCGAAGAGGACGTGAATGCCGACGGAAAGGTGGACGTGACCTCGATCTACGAGGACGGCAAGCTGGTCCGCCGCCAGATCGCGGACCCGGCGCTGGTCCCGCTCTAGCCCTCGGGGCCCGGCTCCTCCACCCGGATCTCGAGCTCCTTCTGCTCGCGACGGCGGAACTCCTCGATGCGCCGCTTCTCCTTCAGCAACAGCAGCTCCTTGTTGATGCGACGGATGCGCTCGAGCTCGAGCGCCAGCTCGCGGTCGCTCGGCCCCGCCTTCTCGAACTGGAGCTCGAAAGCGACGCTGCCGCGACTTCCATCCGAGGCCAGCGCGGTGACGCGAACCCGGTTGCGGCCCTCGCGGACCGGGACGAAGCCGTAGAAGCTTCCGTCCGGGTTGAGGCGCACGTCGGTGGAGAACTCGCCCGTCGTCAGGTTCGTGAACACGACGTCCTCGATGTTCGCGAAGGAGACCCCCTGCAGCAGCGCGATGATGTCCCCGGGGTTCTGGACGGGCGTGTAGGTCCCCAGCGTCACGCGTGCCATCTCCGTGGCCGCCAGCGGATACGTGAGCGCGCCCGGGCCGATCGCGTAGGTGTTGACGGTGATCCCCGCCTGTTGGGCGAGTCGTGAGGCGTCGATGGCCGCCTCCACGTCGCCTTCGTCCGAGATGGCTCCCTTGCCGATGGGGAAGGTGGGCACGCCGTCGGTGAGGAAGAGAACCACCTTCTTGGTGCCGCGGCGCGGCGCGCTCTCGTGGCCGGGCAGGCCGGCCAGCTCGACGATGGCCAGCCTGACGCCCGCCGCGAAGTTCGTGGCGCCACGCGGCCCGCGCGCGAGCACCGCATCGAGCGCCCGCCGCACGCGATCGAAGTCGTCGGTGAGCGGCACCTCGAGCCAGGCGTCCTGCTGATCGAGGGCGCGCCGCTCGCCGCTCCGGCGGTCCACCTCGCCCGCGAACGTCAGCAGGCCGATCCGGATGCGCCGGCGATCGAGGCTGTCGAGCAGGGCGCGGGCCGCCGCCACCTCGGCGTGCAGGATCGTGTCCTCGGAATCGGTGGAGTAGACGTCGTCCGGGTAGGCGCCGGGGGGCAGCAGCTCGAGACGGGGATTGACGCCCACCACGCCGTCGCCGTCCACGTCCACGCCACTCGCCGTGCGCGTGGATTGGGAGACGTCGAGAGCGAGCATCACGTCGTAGTCGGCCGGGCGCTCGCCCTCGGCGACGGCGCTGCCCTGGACCGGCGCCTGATGCACGCGATTCTCGACCGTGGCGCCCGGCGTGGGGGATTCGATGACGATACGGACGCCGGTTGTTGACTTCGCTCGCGTCCCGCTCGCTGCGCGCCCCGCCTCCGGCGGCGCTTGCGCTGACTTCGCTCGGGCAGGCTGTTGAGCTTCGCTCGCCTGCGGCTCGCTGCGCGCGCCGCCTGGGGCGGCGCTTGCGGCTTCGCTCGCCTGCGGCTCGCTGCGCGCGCCGCCTGGGGCG
>JBFGJV010000077.1:0-13542 GCA_041577015.1 Myxococcota bacterium | reverse complement strand
GGCCGTGGTGCCGCACTGGATCAGCTTGGGGCGGTGCTCGCGCGCCAGGCTGCGCACCTGGACCAGATCGATCTGCTCGTCGTCCTTCCGCACGCCGTAGGGCACGACGTTGTAGAGCTGTCCCGAGAAGTTCACCGGGCTGCCGTGGGTCAGGTGCCCGCCCTGGTCGAGATTCATGGCGAGCATCGTGTCGCCCACGTCCATGACGGCGCGGTACACGGCTTCGTTCGCCGTGGAGCCCGAGTGGGGCTGCACGTTGGCGTGCTCCGCGCCGAACAGCGCCTTGGCGCGGTCGATGGCGAGCTGCTCGACCCGGTCCACCACCTCGCAGCCGCCGTAGTAGCGCCGCCCCGGGTAGCCCTCGGCGTACTTGTTGGTGAGCGTCGAGCCCACCGCCTCGAGCACCGCCTCCGAGACGAAGTTCTCCGATGCGATCAGCTCCAGGTTCAGGGCCTGGCGCCGGGCCTCTCGGCGCAGCAGGCCGTGGATCTCGGGATCGGTCTCGGCCAGCTCCGAGCCGCTCGTCTCGCGCTCCCAGGCGGCACGCGCGAAGGCGTCGATCTGCTCGATGCGACGGGCATGACGCCCGCCCTCGAAGGGCGTGTCCAGCCAGGTGCGGACCACCTCCCAGGCCTCGTCCCCGCCCAGGCGCTCGCCGGAGAGCGCGAGGACGTTGGCGTCGTTGTGCAGGCGGGCCATGCGCGCCGCCTCCGCGTCGTGAACGAGCGCCGCACGCACGCGCGGGAAGCGGTTGGCCGTGTAGGTGACGCCCAGCCCCGAGCCGCAGATCACGATGCCCCGGGCCGCCTCGCCGCGGGAGACCGCGTCGGCGACGGGCGCCACGAACTGCGGGTAGTCCACCGACGCGTCGCCGTCGGGACCGCAGTCGCGTACCGCGTGTCCCGCCGCCTCGAGCCGGCGCCGCAGCTCGGCCTTGAGCGCCACCCCGCGATGGTCGCTGGCCAGCCAGATCGGGTCGCCCATGTCTCCTCCCCACGCCTCGGCGCGCGGCTCAGGTCTCCACGCGCTCCTTCACGTAGCTGAGCGCATCGCGAATGGTCTGGATCTTCTCGGCGTCTTCGTCCGGGATCTCGATGTCGAACTCCTCTTCCATGGCCATCACCAGTTCGACGATGTCGAGGGAGTCGGCCCCGAGGTCCTCGATGAAGGAGGCCTCCGGAACCACCTCCTCCCGGGAGACGCCCAGCTGCTCCACGATGATTTCGGTGACGCGGGTCTCCAGCGACATGGACGCCCTCCTCCCAACGCGGCGAATCGAGCCGGCCGCTGGAAACGTAGCCGGCGGCGGCGCGGCGCGCCGGCGGGCGCTCGGCGCCGGTCTCCTCGGCTCAGGACGGGACGGCGAAGCGCGCCGCGGCCTCCAGGTCCGACACCCCGGCGAGGTTGGCGCGCTGGAGGTTCGGCGCGATGCGGCCGGCCAGACCCGTGAGCACGCGGCCCGGCCCGATCTCGAGCAGCCGGCGCGCGCCCAGCGCCTCGAGACGACGCACGCTCTCGACGAAGCGCACCGGCTCGGTGGCCTGGCGGCGCAGGAGCTCGGCAACGCGCTCGCCGCGGGCGTTGGGCTCGGCCTCCACGTTCGTGACGACGGGCGGGCTTGGATCGCGAAAGCGCACCCGGGCGAGCTCGACCGCGAGCTTCTCGGCGGCCGGGGCCATGAGGCGGCAGTGGAACGGAGCCGACACCGGCAGCCGGCGCGTGCGACGCGCCCCGGCCTCGCGCGCACGCTCGCAGGCCCGCTCGACCGCCGCCACCTCGCCGGAGATCACGGTCTGCTCCGGAGCGTTGTAGTTGGCCGGCTCCACCCAGCGCCCGGTCTCGGCCCGGACCTCGGCGCAGGTGCGCTCGACCACGTCGGGCGCGCAGCCGAGCACGGCAGCCATGGCACCCTCCCCCGCCGCGACCGCCTCCTGCATCAGGCGGCCCCGGACGTGCACCAGGCGCACGGCCTCCTCGAACTCGAGCGCACCGGCGGCGACGAGCGCCGTGTACTCGCCGAGACTGTGTCCGGCCACCCAGGCCGGGGCCGGCCGCATCCGCTCTGCCAGCGCGCGCAGCAGCGCCACGCTCGTGGTGAGGATCGCCGGCTGCTGGATCTCGGTGCGCTCCAGCTCCGCCTCGGGTCCCTCGAAGCAGCGCTGCGACAGCGCGAGGCCCAGGACGGCGTCGGCGGCCTCGAACACCGCGCGCGCGGCCGGGGACGCCTCCGCCACGTCCCGCCCCATCCCCACCGCCTGGGCGCCCTGGCCGGGGAAGAGCAGGACCAGCACCGCCGGGCCCCTACTCCTCGTCGGTCTGCGTGATGAGCGTGCGGCCGCGATAGGTGCCGCAGTTGCGGCACACGCGATGCGGCGGCTTCGGCTCGCCGCACTGGGGACAGGTGGCGCGCGCCGGGGACGCCAGGGCGTCGTGGGCGCGTCGCTTGTCCCGCCGCGCGCGCGAGGTGCGACGCTTGGGAACGGCCATCAGGCGTCTCCTTCGCTGGAGCCGCCGCGCAGCGTACGAAGCACCGCGAAGGGCGATGCCGGGCTCGGCTGCACGCAGCGACAGCTCTCCTGGTTCAGGTCCACGCCGCAGCGCGGGCACAGACCCCGGCAATCCTCGCGGCACAGCGGCTGCACGGGCATGGACAAGGTCACGAGCTCCCGGAAGAACTCGGCGAGGTCGATCTCCGGGCCGCGCAGCCAGCCGGTGTCGAGATCGTCACCGAGGCAGATGCCGAACCGCTCCAACGCCCGGGCGGCCTCCGGGTCGGCCGGCACCCGCACGCCCGCCGGCTCGAGCACGAGCCGGAAGGGCTCGTGAAGCGGGTGACGATAGCGTGCGAGGCAGCGGCTGCATCCCACCTCGAGAGCCCCCGACCAACCCCCCTCCAGGTACACGTCGGCACCCATGCGGTGCGCCCGCACCTGGAAGCGGAAGGGCTGGGCGGGCGCGTCCCCCAGCTCGGCGATGCCCGCACGCAGCTCGCTCCACCACTCGGGACTCCCCTCGAAGCGGAGCTCCGACGGGGTCTCCTTCAGTCGATCGACGAGGATCTTCATGGCCCTGGTGAACGAGAGTAGGACGGGACTATAGGGTAACGGACCGGGAGCCGCCGGGAGCCGGCATCGTTATCCTCCGGCGCCATGGCCACGGTTCGCACGCGCTTCGCGCCGAGCCCCACCGGCTTCCTGCACCTGGGCGGGGCGCGCACCGCGCTCTTCAACCAAGCCTTCGCCCATGGCCACGGCGGCGTGCTGGTGCTGCGCGTGGAGGACACCGACCGGGAACGTTCCACGCCGGCGGCGGAACGGGCGGTGCTCGAGGGGCTGCGCTGGCTCGGCATCGACTGGGACGAGGGACCCCTGCGCCAGAGTGAGCGCATGGAGCGTTACGCCGCCGCCGTCGAGCGCCTGCTGGCGAGCGGCCGGGCCTACCGTTGCACGTGCACGCGGGAGGAGCTCGAGGAGCGGCGCCAGAAGACCATCGCCGCCGGCCGCAAGTGGACCTACGACGGACGCTGCCGGGAGGCCGACCACGGCCCCGACTGCGGCGCGCACACCGTGCGGCTGCGCCTTCCGGAGCACGAGCGCCTGGCCTGGGACGACCTCGTCTTCGGGCCCAGCGGCCAGGACGCCGGCGAGATCGGCGACATGATCGTACGGCGCAGCGACGGCGGTCCCCTCTATCACCTGGCAGGCGTCGTGGACGACATCGAGATGGGCATCACCCACGTGATCCGGGGCGCCGACCATCACAGCAACACGCCCTTCCACCTGGCCCTGTACCGGGCGCTCGACGCGGAGCCGCCTCGCTTCGCCCACGTGCCGCTGATCGTGGGCTCCGACGGCAAGAAGCTCTCCAAGCGGCGCGACCCGGTCTCCGTGCAGCACTACCGGGACCAGGGCTACCTGCCCGAGGCGCTCCGCAACTGGCTGGTGCGCATCGGATGGTCCCACGGCGACCAGGAGATCTTCTCGCGCGAGGAGATCGTGCGCCTGTTCGACCTCGACGCGGTGCACCGGGCGCCGGCGCGCGCGGAGCCGGGCAAGCTCGTGTGGCTGAACCAGCACTACCTGAAGACGCTCCCGTTCGAGCGTCTGCTCCCGGCGCTGCAGCCGTTCCTCGACGCGGAGGCCGGCCGCCCGGTGCAGGCCACGCCGGAGCTGGAGAGGCTGGTGCATCTGCTGCGCGAGCGCAGCAAGACGCTGATGGAGATGGCGAGCCTGGCGCGCTTCCTGCTCGTGGAGGACGACGCGCTCGTCTTCGACGAGAAGGCGGTGGCCAAGCACTGGAAGCCCGCCCTGGAGGCGCCGCTGGCGGAGCTGCACGACGCCCTGGCGGAGCTCCCCACTTGGAGCGAGGCGGAGCTGGAGAAGACCTTCGAGGCGGTGTGCGCGCGACACCAGCTCAAGCTCGGCAAGCTCGCCCAGCCCGTGCGCGTGGCGGCGACGGGCGGACCGGTCTCGCCGGGGATCCACGAGACGTTGGCGGTGCTGGGGCGTGAGCGCACGCTCGCGCGCATCGCGCTCGCGCTCGCCCGCATCCGCGCGGCCGCTTGAGCCGTCCGGCGGCGTTGGTCATACTCGGCGGCGCGTTCCCCGGTCGTCTAACGGCAGGACAGTAGGCTCTGAACCTACGAATGGAGGTTCGAATCCTCCCCGGGGATCCACCGGCTCAGCTCGGCCTGCGGGCGCCCACGAGCCACGCGGCCGCCGGCATGCGGATGTCCGTCGGCGAGGCCCAGCGCGCCAGCTCGCGCTCCAGCGCACGCGCCACCGCGCGCCTCGTCGCCTCGTCGGCCTCGCTCTCGCGCAGCGCCGCCGCCACCGGTCCGATCGTGAGCAGCATCTCGAGCGCCTCCGCCCGGCCGCCTCCCCCCGGCGCAAGCGTGGTCTCGAGGGATTCGCAGTGGGCGTCGGCGAAGCCGGCATCCGCGAGGATGGCGTGAACGCGAGCCGCATCGGCCAGCGAGAAGGGGCCCGGCGCCCCCGGCGGCGGCGGCGCGGGCAGCGGGACGTGAGGGGCGGCCGCCGCCAGCGGACCTGCCATCCAGACGTTCTGCGCCAGCGACTGCCAGCACACGAAGGCCAGCCTTCCGCCCGGACGCAGGGCGCCTCGCAGGTTCCGGAACGCCCGCAGCGGGTCCGGAAAGAACATCATGCCGAAGCGCGAGTAGACCAGGTCGAAGCGAGACGCGGCCAGCGCCTGGCCGCCCGCGTCCGCCTGCTGGAAGACCACGCTCTTCACGCCCTCCTCTTCGAGGCGAGCCTTCGCCCTCGCCAGCATCGGCGCCGAGAGGTCCACGCCGATCACCTCGCCTCCCGGCGCCACGGCGCGCGCCAGGGCGAGCGTGCTGCCCCCGCAGCCGCAGCCCACGTCGAGCACGCGCTCGCCCGGCGCGGGTCGCGCGCGCGCCATCAGCGCCTCGTCGAAGGGAGCGAGCTGGCGGTCCAGGAGCGGCTGCACCGCCACCCAGCCGGGCCCGGCCACCTCGTTCCAGTAGCGGGGCGGGTCGAGAAACGGGGTCGCGGTCAAGGGGCGCCTCCGCGGCCAGCGTAGCGAGGAGCGGACTCAGGAGGGCCCGGGCGAGGCGGCGCCCCCGAGCTCCCGACGTCGGCGCGCGATCCGGGCCAGCGCCCGCTCCGCCGGCTCGTAGCCCGGCTCGCGCTCGAGGATTGCGTGCAGCACGGCCTCGGCGCGGTCGGGATCACCCGAGGCCGCGTGCGCCAGGGCCAGGCGAGTCTCCAGCCAGGGGTCGCGCGCCAGCGCTCCGGCGCGCGCGCGGTGCCGCGCGGAGGCTTCCACGCGACCGAATCGGGCCAGCTCGATGGCGAGACGCATCTGCGCGTAGGCGCTGCCCGGGTCGAGCCGCACCGCGGCCTCGAAGGCCGCCCCCGCGCGCACGTGCTCCCGCGCCGCGGCCCAGGTATCGCCGACGCGCACGCGAACCTCCGCGTCCGCGGGCGACCGGGCGATGGCGCGGCGGGCGTGCTGCTCGGCGGCCGCCACGTCGCCGCGACGCAGGGCATCCGCCATCAGGCCGACGCGCGCGTGGGGCTCGTCGGGATCCAGGGCGGCAGCCGCCTGGAAGTCGCGTAGCGCCCCGTCTGCGTCCCCCAGCTGGCGGCGCGTCTCGCCCAGCATGGCGCGATAGTAGGCCGCGAGGGGGTTGTGACGCACCGCGGCCTCCAGGTGCGGAAGCGCCTGCCGGGGATGACCCTCGTGGAGTTGCACGAAGGCGAGCAGGGCGTGGGCGCGGGAGCTGCGAGGCATCGCCCGCAGGACGCGCTCCAGCAGCTCCCGGGCCCGGTCCATCTGGTCGGCGTCGTAGGCGTCCTGGGCCGAAGCCAGCAGGCCGAGCTGGCGGCGACCGTCCTTGGGATCCAGGGCGTCGGGATCCGGCTCGAGGTGTGTTGGGGCTCTTTCGGGGAGCGCGTAGCCGAGCGCCCGCAGCCGGGCCAGGGATTCCGCGTCGAGCGACTTCGGCACGGCGCCCTTCGCGCGCGCCAGCACGGCCGCCACCTCGGCGTCCAGGAGCTCCGCCTGGCGGCGGGCGGCTTCGTCCGGGTCCTCGAGCAGGTTGCGCAGCTGGCCGGGATCGGCGGGCGTGTCGTAGAGCTCGGGGCGGGGCGCCCGTACGTAGAGGAAGCGTCGACCGCGCACCGCGAAGAGCGGAGCCCAGCCCAGGTCGAGCTGGGTCGCCAGCGTCTCGGCGTACGCCAGGCGTGGCGACGTCGCCTTCCCGCTCCAGAGCGCGCGCAGGCTCCGCCCGTCGAGATCGGGCGGAGACGGGAGACCCAGCAGGTCCAGGGCCGTCGGGGTGACGTCCACCCCGCTCACCACGTCCTCCACCACGCGTCCGACGGGAACGCCCGGTCCGCGCATCAGGAAGGGGACCGAGAGCACGGAGTCGTAGAGCGCGTAGCCGTGGTCGATCTCGTCGTGCTCGCCCAGGCTCTCGCCGTGGTCGGAGGTCGCGACCACCAGCGTGTTCGCGAGCGCACCCGCGCCGCGCATCCCCGCGAGCAGGCGCCCGAGCTGGGCGTCCACGTAGGCGATCTCGCCGTCGTAGGGCCGTGCGGCGAACCGCTCGGCGAAGGGGGGCGGCGGCTGGTAGCGCGCGTGCGGATCGTAGTAGTGGACCCAGAGGAAGAAGGGACGCGGAGCCGTCTCGAGCCAGGCCAGGGCACGCTCCGTCACCGCCTCGGCGCGGCGCTCCAGGAACCCGCTCGGCGTCGCCGCCTCGGGCGAGGTCTCGTCGTCGTAGAGGTCGAAGCCCTGGTCCAGACCCGTGGACCGGTGCAGCACGAAGGCCCCGATCACGGCGGCCGTGGCCCAGCCCACGGCGCGGAGCCGCTCGGCCAGGGTCTCGAAGTCCCCGTCCAGGCGGTAGAGGCCATTGTGGCGCACGCCCAGCCCGGGCGGATGGATCCCGGTGAGCATGGACGCGTGCGAGGGGAGCGTGAGCGGTGCGCTCGCCACGGCGGTGGTGAAGCGCGTGCCTTCGCGCGCCAGGCCATCCAGCGTGGGCGTTTGCGCGTCCTCGGCCCCGTAGGCCCCCACGTGGTCGGCGCGCAGCGTGTCGATCGTCACGAGCAGCAGATTGGGGCGCTCCGGTGCAGCGTTCGGGCGCCCTTCGACGCGGTTGCAGCCTGCCACGCCCAGGACGAGCGCGAGGCCCAGCGGAGCGAACCGAACGCGCGGCACCCAGACCTCCGAAGTGACCGGACTTCAGACCCTTCGGCCGCTAGTTGCCGGCGCTTGAGCCCTCGGGTGCGGGGGGCGCCGGGGCCGCCGCCCCCCGCCCCTGGCGCTCCAGCAGGATCGCCAGGTTGCGGCGCGCGGTGACGTACTCGGGATGCCGGCGGATCAAGTCCCGCAGGATCGCCTCGGCCCGCTCGTTCTCCCCCCGCGCCGCGTGCACGATGGCCAGGCGGTTGCGCAGGTTCGGCACCCGGGCCCAGGGGCCGGCGGCGCGAAGGTGGCGCTCGGCGTCCGCGGCCTGGCCCAGGCGCGCGTACTGGATGGCGAGCAGCATGTGCGTCTCGCCGGCATCGGGCTCGAGCCGCAGGGCCTCCCGGTAGGCCTCGAGGGCACGCTCGTACGCTCCGGCCTGCTCCCAGGCGGTGGCGATGCGGCGCCGGATCTCGCCGCTGGCGGGGCTCTGCGCCACGGCCCGGCGCGCCGCTCGCTCCGCCTCCCGATGACGGTCGGCGCGGGCCTCGGCGGCGGCGAGCACGGCGAGGGCGAGCGGGTGGTCGGGCTCCTGCTCGGCGGCCTGTCGCCATGCCCGCGTGGCGCCGTCGCGGTCGCCCAGATGGTGCTTCACGTCCCCGACCAGCACGCGATAGGTGACGTCCTGCGGGAGCAGGCTCGCCGCCGTCTCCGCGTGGGGAAGCGCCAGGTCCGGGCGTCCGCTCATCACGTGGAGACGCGCCAGGAGACCGTGCGCCAGCGGGCTGTCGGGAAGCCGCTCGAGCAGGGTGTCGGCGCGCCGGCGGGCCTCGGCCGCGTTCTGTACCTCGAGGGCCTGGAGGGCGGCGAAGTAGTCGCCCAGGGCCGCCAGCCCGTCCTTCGGGTCGAGCCCGGTACGTGCGGCGGGGCGCTCGGGGAGCGCGTACCCGAGCGCGCGCAGCCGCTCCAGCGTGTCGGCATCCGGCTGCGAGGGAGTCGCGGGCTCGCTCTCGCCGGCCCGCATGCGCTCGATGTGCGCCTCGAGCTCGGCGGCGGCGGCCGCCTCCTCCGGGCTGGCGCCGTCCTCCAGCAGGTTGTGCCGCTGGGCCGGATCACGGGCGAGCCGGTAGAGCTCGGGCCGGGGAGCCTGCACATAGTGGTACGTATCGCTGCGGGCGGCGAAGAGCGGACTCCAGCCGTGGTGGAGCTCGGTGGCGAGGCTCTCGGCGTAGGCGAGCCGCCGGGACGGTGGCGCGTCGGCCTCCCACAGCGGAGCGAGGTCGCGTCCGTCGAGCTCGGGGGGCGGCTCCACGCCGAGCCGCGCCAGCACCGTGGGGAGCACGTCCGCATGGCGTGCGACGCCGCCCACCACCCGGCCGGTCGGCACGCCCGGACCGCGCAGCAGGAGCGGCACGGCCAGGGTGGCGTCGTAGAGGGTGTAGCCGTGGGTCTCCTCGTCGTGCGCGCCGAAGCTCTCGCCGTGGTCGGAGGTGGCCACCACCAGGGTGCGCTCCAGACGTCGTGCCGCGCGCAGGCCCTCCAGCAGGCGTCCCAGCTCCGCGTCCACGTAGGCGACCTCGCCGTCGTAGGGACGGCCCGGGAGCGCGTCGGCCCAGCGCTGCGGCGGATCGTAGGCGGCGTGCGGATCGTAGTAGTGCACCCAGAGGAAGAAGGGCTCGGGCAGGCGCTCCAGGACCTCGAGGGCCCGATCCGTCACGTCGGCGGCACGGCGCTCCAGGTAGCTGCCGTAGTTGGCGCGCCGGACCGAGACCTCGTCGTCGTAGACGCCGAAGCCCTGGTCCAGGCCGAAGCGCCGCGCCAGCACGAAGGCGCCCACCACTGCTCCCGTGGACCACCCCGACGCCTCCAGCCGCTCGGCCAGGGTGACGGCCTCCGGCCCCAGGCGGAAGAAGCCGTTGTCGCGCACGCCGTGACTCGGCGGCTGGAGCCCGGTCAGGAGCGTAGCGTGAGAGGGAAGCGTGAGCGGACACGAGGCGATGGCCGTCTCGAAGCGCACACCCTCGCGAGCGAGGGTGTCGAGCGTGGGTGTATGGGCGTTCTCGGCCCCGTAGGCCCCCACGTGGTCGGCGCGCAGCGTATCGATCGTGACCAGCAGCAGGTTGGGTCCGCTCGCCCGCGGAGGGCCCGAGAGCTCGACCCGGTTGCATGCGAGCGCACTGCCCACGACCAGCGCCAGGGCGCCGAGCGTACGCGTGGTCCGATTCATGAATCCCCCGCTGGCTCCGAGGGTTCTCTTCGGCAGCTGCGCGTCCGCGATTGAGGCCCTTCCCGACCTCAGCCCAGCCCGGGGAGCAGCCAGCCGCGAGGGGCCAGTGCCACCACGAGCGCCCC
The DNA here is from genome assembly GCA_041577015.1 of Myxococcota bacterium. GTDB lineage: Bacteria > Myxococcota_A > UBA9160 > UBA9160 > PR03 > JBFGJV01. Next base: position 3,510 of record JBFGJV010000077.1, on the reverse strand, counting down.
CGCGGCCAGCGCGGGGCCGAAGCCGAAGGGCGCGTTCCAATGCCCCCGGCCCGCGGCCCAGACCACGCCGAACAGCAGACCGAGCACCGACGCCAGTACGATCGCCGCCACGACGCCGCTCGGGCCCACGAAAGCGCCGATCATGGCCAGGAGCTTGACGTCGCCGAACCCCATGCCGGGGAACCAGGTCCAGTAGTCGAGGCTGCCGGGACGCGGGTGCGGCTCTCCCTCCCCGGGCCAGTGCTCGAAGCGACGCCCCAGCGCCACCGAGAGACGGGCGTGCGCGAAGCCGACGGTCCAGAGCAGCCCGCCGCCCAGCAACCCCCCGGCCGCCGACATGGCGAAGGCGGACGCAAGCGGCACGTCGGCCGCGGCCCGCACCAGCGGCATCCCCAGCAGCCCGAGCCCGAGCCCGCCCAGGGAGAGCTCGTCGGGAATGATGCGATGCTCCAGGTCCACGGCCGCCGCGGCCACCAGCAGGGCGGCGAAGGTCAGCCAGAGCGCGGTCTCCGGGCTCGCCCCGTGACGCCAGGCCAGGGCCGCGAAGAGCGCGCCCGTCAGCGCCTCGATCGCCGGGTAGCGCGGCGAGATGCGTGCCCCGCAGCCGCCGCAGCGCCCGCGCAGGGCCAGGTACGAGAGCAGCGGCACGTTCTCGAGCGCGGGGATCGCGCGGTCGCAGGCCGGACAGCGGGAGCGCGGGCCCCAGAGCGACTGGCCCCGCGGCAGGCGGTGCACCACCACGTTCAGGAACGAGCCGATCACGAGCCCGAGCAGACCGGCCAGCCCCACGAGGGTCCACTCGTCCGCGGTCATGGCTTCCAACCTAGCAGCGGCCTACCGGAAGTCGCGGCGCTCGAAGATCGCGATGGCGGCGAGGAGCAGCAGCGCCGCATACCCCGCCGCGTAGGCCAGCGGCAGGATCACGTCCGACGCCGCCAGCGGAAGCGCATGGGCGGCCTGCACGCTCAGGTCGAACGCTTCCAGATCCGGCAGCGTCCGGTACAGGAAGGCCGTGGCGCGCTCCACCGAGGCCAGCTCCGACTGGGCGCCGAGGTCGCGCAGGTCGCGGCTCAGGTGTCCCACCAGCGTGATGGCCGAGGCGAAGAGCGCCGCCAGGATCGGCGTCGTGAAGGCGGAGAACAGCGTGGCCACCGCCACGATCACGCCGCACTCGGCGGCCGCGAGCCCGATGGCGGCGGCGTGCCCGCCGTGCAGCGGCGCTCCGGCCGCCAGCGACACGAGGACGAAGGCCAGCGCCATGATCGCGATCTGGAGCACGATGGTGGCGAGCAGGCCCACGTACTTGCCCAGCAGGAACTCCGCGCGCGAGATCGGCTTCGAGAGGATGGTGAAGACCGTGCGCCGATCCACCTCCCTGTGGATGATCCCGACGCCCACGAAGATGGCGATCGCCACGCCGAACAGGCGGATCGCGGCCAGGCCCACGTCCTGGAGGATCCGGTCCCGCTCCACGTAGGAGAGCGTGGAGAGGACGAGTCCCGTTCCGATCAGGAGCACCGCGAAGAACAGCAGCGTGTAGAGCACGCGGCTGCGCACGGCCTCGCGTACGGTGTTGCCGGCCACGGCGACGACGCGCGACGGAGAGATCACGAGCGCTCCTCCTCCACGGCGGAGAGGAAGATCGACTCCAGGGAGACGCGGTGCGGCGTGACCGAGACCACGTTCGCGCCCGCCTCGATCGCCTGGCGCACCGCCTCCGAGACCTCCTTCTCCGGGAGCCGCAGCTCGATGCGCTCGCCGTGCCCGCGCACGCGCTCCCCCCAGCGTTCGGCGAGCGTGGCGCCGAGCGCCGCGGGAACGTGGGAGAGCACCAGGTCGGACTCCCGGTCGTCGCCCAGGAAGTCCTCGATGCGGCCCTGCCAGCGGATGCGGCCCTTCACGATGATGGCGACGCGATGGCACAGCATCTCCACGTCCGAGAGGATGTGGGTGTTCATGAACACGGTCTTGCCGTCGCGCTGGAGGCGCAGGATCAGGTCGCGGATCTCCTTGCGGCCGATGGGATCGAGCCCGCTCATGGGCTCGTCCAGGAACACCACCTGGGGATCGTGGATCAGCGCCTGGGCGATGCCGATGCGCTGCAGCATGCCCTTCGAGTAGGTGCGCAGTCGGGTATCGGCGGCGTGGGAGAGGCCCACCCAGCCCAGCAGGGTCTCGATGCGCGCCTCGCGCTCCGGGGCGGCCACGCCGGAGACCCGGGCGTAGAAGCGCAGGATCTCGCGCCCGGTCAGGAACTCGTAGAAGTAGGGGTTCTCGGGCAGGAAGCCCACGTGGCGCCGGAACGCCGTCTCGCTGACGTCGTGCCCCAGGATGTGCGCGCGCCCCTGCGTGGGCCGGATCAGACCCATCAGCACCTTGAGCGTGGTGGTCTTGCCGGCGCCGTTGGGGCCCACGAAGCCGAAGATCTCGCCCTCGCGCACGGAGAGATCGATCCCATGCAGGATCCGGACGCGGCGCAGCCCGAAGCCGGGCCGAAAGTCCTTCACGATGCCCTCGACGTGGACGATCTCGCGCGCCTCGCTCACGATTCCTCCGCAGTGGCCGGCTCGCGCCAGCGCTCGCGACGATCTCGGTCGCTCGGATGGACCTGAGGCTCGTAGCGGTGCTCGTACCAGCTGGACTCGATGCGCCCGGTCTCGGGGTCGAGCTGCCACTCCCAGCCATGGGGCTCCGGCGGAAGCACCTTCAGCACCGCGTGCGGGCCGCGCACCAGGTCCTCCACCCGCTCGATGTCGCGGCCCGCGCGACGGCGGTACTCCGCCCGAGCGCGGTCCAGCAGACGCGCGCGGCGCTCGGTCCGGATCTCGTCCAGGGCCTTCTCGTACTCGGCGCGCGCGTAGGGATCCCGGGTCTCCGCGAGCATCTCGGCCAGGAAGGCCTCGGCCGTCTCCAGGCCCGCGGTGTCCGCGCGCAGACGCGCTACCAGACGCGGCAGGTAGAGCGGCGCGCCCGGCAGGTCCGCGGCCGGGTCCAGCACCTCGATCGCCCGCTCGTTCTGGGAGAGATAGAAGAAGTGGTTGAAGCCCAGGTAGAAGTGGTTGCGCCAGTCCCGGGGGTGGTGGGCGATGCCCCGCTCCAGCAGCCGGTTGGCGTGGCGGACCGACGCGGGCGAGTCGGTCATCCAGACCGCGGCGAAGCGGTAGGGATGGTCGACCCAGGGATCGAGGGTCGTCACGACGTCGATCAGGCGGCCGAGTAAGGCTCCATGGCGGCTGGGATCACCCTCGCTGCCGCCCACCACCTGCACGGCCTGGAGCCAGTGCAGGTCGGCCACCAGCGCCTCGAAGCCAAGCGAGGCGATGCGCGCGGTCTCCGGGCGAGGCACGACCCACGCTGCACGCTCCGCAGGCGTGGGGCTCGGGAGCGCCCGGTGCGAGGCGAAGGTGGCGCCGGCGAGGATCAGCGCCGCGGCGATGCGTCGGCTCGGTCCCAACACGCCTTGGTTCCCCTCCTCCGCGTGGCGTGACGTCCGGAACGGACCCGGGGGGG
>JBFGJV010000076.1:0-13722 GCA_041577015.1 Myxococcota bacterium | reverse complement strand
GCCTGCGAGACACTCCGCATCCCGTGCGCCGAGCGGGTCTCGGCCAAGTGGGGCGCGGCGCGGTACCTGGCGCGCCGGGTGGCGGGTCGGTGGCTCTCCATGGCCGATCTCGCCGAGCAGGTGACGGCCGAGGCGCTCTCGGCGCTGCTCCCCCTGGAGGCGGATCCCGAGGCGCTCCCGGCGCTTGCGGGCGGGACGCGGCCTCCCGGGCCGGCCGATGCGCCGGCCGTGCCGCTCGCCCCGGTGGAGGCGCCCGGTCCCTCTCCCTTCGTCGCCGCACTCACGGGAGGTCTGGAGTCGGCCGACGCCCGCACGCTCGACGCCCGCCTGCGGCGCGCGGTGGCGCTCGAGCGGGGGATGTTGGCCCGCATGGGACCGCGGCTCCTCGAGCTCGCGCGCGGGGGCGCCTACCGCGCGCTCGGCTTCCGCAGCCTCGACGCCTACGCCCGCGAGCGGCTCGGCATGGCGCCGCGCAAGGCGCGCGCCCTCGTGCGCCTCGAGCGCGCCTGCGCCGCCTCGCCCGCGCTCGCCGCGGCCTGGCGTTCGGGCACGCTCACGTCGAGCCAGGCGCAGGCGCTCGTGGCGGTGGTGCTGGCCGAGGGCTCGGCTCGCTGGGTGGTGGCGTGGATCGAGCGCGCCGGGCGGGTCACGCTGCGCCGCCTCGAGGACGACGTGGACTATGCCCTCGCCACGGGAGACCTCGATCCCGCTTCGCTCCCGCCGCTTCCCGGGCCGCCGCCCATTCCCGACGGACCGGACCCCGCGGGTGTGCAGATCGGTGCGCGCCCCAGGCACGGGCGCGAACGGAGCCGGGTGCGCATCCACGCCCCGGTCGCGGTGGTGCGCCTCTTGCGGGCCTCGCTCTTCACGATCCGGCGCCGGATCGAGCGGCGGGCGGGGCGGGCGTCGAGCCCGGGCGAGGCGCTCGAGGCGCTCCTCGACCACGTGCTCGAGACCTGGAGCCAGCAGGAGAAGCCAATCCCGCGCGCCCACCGCGTCTTCGCCCGCGATGGCTGGCGCTGCACGGTGCCGGGGTGCTCGTCCTACGCGAGCCTGCATGCCCATCACCTGCGCTTCCGCTCGGCCGGGGGCGGCGAGGAGCTCGCGAACCTGACCACGCTCTGCGCCGCCCACCACCTGCGCGGGGTGCACGCCCCCGGGCCCGCCGGACGCATCCGCATCCACGGCCGGGCCCCCGAGCGACTCCGCTTCGAGACCCCGCTCGGCACCTGGGGGTCGGGAGACGTCTTCAGGGCTCCCAGGTAGGGGCCCGACCGGCAACTCCGCCCCCAAGCCCCGACGGCTGAACGCCGCCGCCGACATCCGCCCACGGCCATCGTTTTAGGGTTTTTCCCCGGCGGGAGGGCTTCAAGCCGGGGCTCCGAAGCGCCGATTCAACGCAGGACATGTCTTCCGCTCCGGACACCGGGACGGCTCAGGGGCCGGGCCCCGCCCGCGAGGTCGTGCGACTGCTCGCCCGTGCGGTGCGCGCGCTGCGTACCTACCCGGTCGAGAACCAGATGAGCCAGCAGGCTCTGGACCGTCTGGAGCAGGCGCTCGCCGCCGCACACGCACTTCCGCTGGAGATCCGCGCCGAGCAGATCTGCTGCGACGGGGAGCCCCTGCTGGATTCGGAGGGGACCGGGACGGATCTCGCGGAGAACCTCTACCGCGACGGCGTGCGCCGGGTGGACATCGCCAGCGGAATGGAGCGCGACGAGCTGCAACGTTTCGTCGTCGCCCTGGCCACACCGATCCACCCCCAGGAGATGAGCGAGGACTACGTGACGCGTCTCTGGGAGGCGGATCTCCCCCACGTGCGCGTGGCGGCGCTCGACCCCTACCTGGACCTCCAGCTGCCGGACGATGTGCTCGAGGGCCACGAGAAGCCCAGCGAAGAGCTGGAGGAGCTCGCGCCCGGAGCGGACCTGAAGATCCCTCCCGCCCCGGAGGAGGCCTTCGCGATCCCGCGCGAGAGCCACGGTGAGCTGCTGCGCGAGATCGAGGAGACGATGAGCTCTCCACCCTGGGAGAACTTCATCGCGGCGGTCTTCGACGTGCTGGAGCGCGCCGGCTCCCAGGAGCGCATCGTCGAGCTGGTCTCCCTGGTGGAGCAGGCCTTCCAACGCGTGCTCTCCGATGGGCGTCTCGAGTTCGCCGTGGCCATCCTGAAGCGCTTCCGGGGACGCCTCCCGGCTCCGGCCGTCCCAGAGCTACGCCGGGCCCTCACACGCATGGTGGATGCGGAACGCCTGGGGCCCCTGCACCGGGCGCTGGAGCGGGGAGGCTGCCGACCCGAGGACGCGGAGTCGGTCTTCCTGATGCTTGGCCCTCGCGTCGTGGACGGCGTGTGCGCGCTGCTGGTCGAGGCCTCCAGCGAGCGCACGGCGCGCTTCTACGGCGACGTCCTGGTCAAGCTCGGCAAGTCCAGTGTGGAGCCCGTGCTCGAGCACTTCCGATCCAGCAAGGGATCCGTGCGTCTCCACTTCGTTCGCATCCTGGGACGTCTGCGTGCGCCCCGGGCGGTGCGCGTGCTGCTCGAGGAGCTCGAGAGCAAGGACACCTCGCTGCGCCGGGACGTGATCCGGGCCCTCGCCATGATCCCGGACGACCGTGCCCGCGAGCACCTGCTGCGCATCGCGCTGGAGGACGTCGACCCGCAGGCTCGCGCCGTGGCGTTGCGCGGTCTCGGCTCGGCCCAGGCGGAGCTCGATCCGAAGCGCCTGCTGGCTCGCATCCGCTCGCGCGCCTTCGGGACGCTGGAGCGGGACGAGAAGGACCTGCTCTTCCTCGCCCTGGGACGCGTGGGTGGCGACGAGGCCTTCGGCTTCTTGAGGAAGTGTCTGCAGCCGCGCTGGTTCAGCCGCAAGACCACCCGCGAGAACTGGCGGCGTGCGGCGGAGGCCATGGCTCGGAGCGGCCGCCCGGAAGGTCGCCACGTCCTGGAGGAGCTCGTCAGCCGCGGCCACTCGGAGCTGTCTCCGATCTGTCGCGAGGCCCTTCAGCACGCCACCTCGGAGGAGGCATGACGGAACGCCCGGTCAGCAACCGTGACTTGCGCAAGCTCGAGCTCGGCCGCGAGGCGATCCTCCAGCTGACCAGCCTCTTCAAGACGCTTCGCCTGTACGACCGGGACAACGACGCGGTCCGCAACGTGACCGAGCGGATCCTGCAGACGGTGCTCGAGGTCGCCGAAGGGGAGGGCGAGCTCCAGGTGGCCGTGCGCGGCGGTGCCCTCTTCGTGGACCGCCTGCGCATCCGCGAGGGCGCCGTCGGAGCCTCCAGCTATCACCAGCTGATCGATCTGCTGCGTTCCCTGCGCATGTCGAGCCTGTCCATCGACACCGAGGTGAGGCCTTCCGAGATCGAGGTTCTCGGGACCGTGCTGCTCGAGGCGGTGGAGAAGCACTACACACCCGAGGAGCTGGTGCGCGAGCTGCGGGTCCAGGGCGCCGTGCACGTCGAGATCGAGTTCGGGGACGACGACGTGGACCTCTCCCAGGAGGTGGACGCGGAGCAGGTAGCCAAGCGGGTCTACCTGCGCTCCATCGGCGTGCTCAAGGGCATCTTCTACGAGGCGCGCTCGCGCAACCGCATCAACGGACGTCGGGTGAAGCGTGTGGTCCAGGAGATGATGGATAGCCTGGACGGAGACCCCGGCTATCTCCTCAACCTGACCAGCGTCAAGAACTACGACGAGTACACCTTCAACCACTCGGTGAACGTGGGCATCCTGGCCGTGGGCCTGGGACGGGCGATCGGGCTCTCGCGCCGCCAGCTCTACGTGCTCGGCCAGGCCGGCATGCTCCACGACCTGGGCAAGCTCTGCGTCCCCAAGGAGATCCTGAACAAGCCGGGCCGCCTCACCCCAGAGGAGCGCGCGCTGATCCAGTCGCACCCGGCCGAGGGCTTCATCTCCATCGCCACCAAGCAGGGTGTCACCGCGGAGACCGTGGCCGTGGCGCTCGCTGCCTACGAGCACCACATGAACCTCGACGGGAGTGGCTACCCGGCCGGCGCCTCGAGTCGTCCCATCGGCCTGACCAGCCGCCTCGTGGCCATCGTGGACCGCTACGACGCCATGACGAGCGCGCGCATCTACCGCTCCAAGCCGATCCCGCCGCCCAAGGCGCTCTCCATCATGTTCAACTCCCAGCGCTCCCAGGTCGACCAGTTGCTGCTGCGGTACTTCATGAACATGGTGGGGCACTATCCACTCGGGACGGCGGTGCGCCTCTCGGACATGTCGGTGGCGATCGTCGTGGGGGCGGGCTCGGACCCCGAGCTGCGCCACCTCCCCGTCGTGAAGCTGGTGCTGGACCCGGGCGGTCAGCCCGCCTCGGGCGACAAGCTGGACCTGGCGGCCCTGGCCAAGGGCGGGCGCCCCCTCAACGTCGTGGAGACCCTCGATGCCGCCGACTACGGCATCGAGGTGATGGACTACATCCTCTAGTCGCCGCGAACGAAAACGCCCCGGCCGCGAAGCCGGGGCGTGTCCCTCGAAGGTCGCCGTCGGGAGTCTCCTAACCGCGTGTGAACCGACTCCCCGCCTCTTTCAACAACCACAGCAGGCGCGACCTTCAACCCATACATCGGCACCGTGGTCGCCCGTGCAAGGCTTCCGCGATGAGCTCTGTCGGACCGCCGACGCAACGGGACGCAAGTCCCCGCCCCTCGCTCGAATGTCCGGGCGTGGAAAGTCGCCCAGCCGACGCTTCGGCGCCCGCCCTGTGCCGCGGCCGCTCCCGGGGCTATGGTCGCCGGGGAGAGGGGGGACTCGATGACACGGAACATCGGCGCCGCGGCTGCCGGCCTCTTGCTCGTCGCGGCGGCCGCCGCCGCCCAGGACGGGGCCACGACGGCTCCGGGGCGTGAGCTCTTCGGCTTCTATTGCGTCTCCTGCCACGGGGGAGACGGCACCGGCAACGGGCCAGTGGCGGGTGCGCTCACCGTCAAGCCCGCGGACCTGACGCGCATCGCGACGCGCCGCGGCGGCATCTTCCCCGCCGAGGAGATCGCCGAGTACATCGACGGGCGCCGCGACGTGGCGGCCCACGGTCCGCGGGAGATGCCGGTCTGGGGGCGCGTGCTCGGGGAGAAGGTGGGAGGGCGCGGCTCCGGCGAGATCGCGGTCGCCGCGGAGATCCAGCTCCTGGTGGAGTACCTGCACGGCATCCAGGTGGTGGAGACGCGCGATCCCGGCCCGCGCGGCTAGCCACCCGCCGCGGCGTCCACGGCCGGCTCCACCTCGGGCGCCTCGCGCGGGAGCTCGATCACGAAGCGGGCGCCCCCTGCGGCGCTCTCTTCGGCCCAGATGCGGCCCCCGTGGCGCTCCACGATGCCGTGGGAGAGCGAGAGGCCGAGGCCCGTGCCCTGGCCCACCGGCTTGGTAGTGAAGAAGGGGTCGAAGATGCGGCTGCGCAGCTCGGCAGGGATGCCGGGGCCGTCGTCTTCGAATTCGAGCCGCACACCACCCGCCGTCGGTCGCGTGCGCACCTGGATCTCGCCGCCACGGCCCGCTGCGTCGCAGGCATTCATCACCAGATTCATGAAGACCTGGTTCAACTGGCCCGCGTGGCAGCGGACCTGCGGCAGCGTGCCGTAGTCACGCCGCACGCGGACGTCGTTGCGCAGGCGCGGCTCCATGAGTGCCAGCGTGCGGTCGATCTCCTGGTTGAGGTCGGCTTCCGCCAGCTCGGAGCGGTCCGCTCGCGAGAAGACGCGCAGATCCTCCACGATCTTCTTGACCCGCTCGGTCCCCTCGCGACTGCGCGTCAGCAGCTTGTCGATGGCCTGCTGAGCGCGTGTCGTATCCTCGCCTCGGGCCTGGAGCTCCAGCAGGCGGGGAACGTACTCGTCCAGGAGCTTCAGGTTGGCGTGCACGAACCCGATCGGGTTGTTCAGCTCGTGGGCGATGCCCGCCACCAACTGTCCCAGGGACTTGATGCGCTCGCTGTGGATCAGCTGATGCTGGGTGTCCCGGAGCTCCCGCGTCCGCTCCTCCACGCGTGCCTCCAGGGTCTCGTTGAGCTGCGCGATCTCGTCGAAGGCCTTGGCGTTCTCGATGGCGATGGCGCTCTGATTGGCCAGGGTGCGCAGCAGCTGGCGGTCGTCGGCCCCCAGGCGCTCGCCGGCCAGCTTGCGGCCCACGGCGATCAGGCCCAGGACGTCCACGCCGAACAGAATCGGGACGATCAGCTCGACCTCCAGCCGGTCGAAGATCTCCCGACACGTCTCGCGAAGCTCGGAATCCGGCTCGTCGTCGAACTCCGAGCGCCAGAGCTCCTCGCGTCGCAGCCAGAGCCGCCTGGCCACCGGATGATCGGAGGGAAGCTCGAGCGCGATGGCCTCGGGGTCCCAGGCGCCGCGCCAGGCCTCGGGACGGAGCGTGGCATCCCGCTCGTCCAGCAACAGCACCATGGCGCGCTCCACGCCCATGGTGTCCGTCAGGGCCGTCAGGATGCGGTTCACGATCTCCCGGATCGAGAGCATGGAGACCATCGCCTCCGAGATCTCGCGCACCGCTTGCCGGTAGGCGAGACGGTCGCGGTCGAACACGCGATCCACGAAGCCCTGGAGCCAGACCCGCAGCGGATTGAAGGCCAGGATCGCGAAGAACAGGAACACGATCTGGAACCAGGGCGACTGCGCGTTCACGCGGAAGCGCGCCACGGCCGCGTCCGCGAACACGATCAGCAGCGCGAAGAGGCCCGTGATGAAGAGCGTCGCCGCGCCGTAGGCAACCGACGACCTGGCCACCAGGCGGATGTCGAAGAGCTGCCGGCGCACGATGCCGTACGCCATGGCCACGGGGAAGAGCACGAACCAGAGCAGCGCGAGCTCGGTGGGAAAGGCGAATCTTGTCAGAGCCTGGAACAGCAGCAGCGCGATCACCGGCACGAAGCTCACCGACGCGCCGATGAAGACCACGTCTGCGCGGGCAGTCTTCTCGGCGTCGCGGTGTCGGTGACGCTCCAGGGCCAGGATTCCGAAGCTCACTAGCCCGAGCCCCACCGAGTAGAAGAACGCCACGCGCGACACGAGCTCCAAGGACAGCCCCAGAGCCCGGTGGGCTGGCACCAGGAGCGCCAGGGCGCCCGCGGCGGCATAGGGCAGCATCCGCACACGTCGGTGCCGGACCGCCCATCCGGGCTCGAAAGGGTGGATGGTGAAGAGGTGGAAGATCGTGGCGCCGAGGAAGGGAAGGTTCACCAGCAGGCGCTCCGGACCGAGCCAGGCGCGGTAGCTCTCGACGCTCAGGAAGAGCTGCGCCCCCATCGTCGCGCAGAAGAGCAGGAGCGCGAAGGAGTCCGCCCGCGCCGGGCGCAGGCGCCACACTGCGATGCCGATCACGAGGTAGGCCAGCCCGACCGCGAGCTGGGCGACGTAGAGCGGCGTGGCCAGGGTGGGGAGGGTCGGCGTGGGCTCGGGCTGGAGCTCCAGGTCGAGCACGCGGCCGTCCGGCTTCTCCAGGCGGTAGCGGTTCGAGACACCCTGCTGGAGCCCCTGCAGGCCTCGCTCGCGCAACCAACGCAGGGCCGGGACGCCGTCCACGGCGACCAGACGGTCGCCGCGCGCGGCGCCGGCCTCCGCGGCGACCTGGTTGGGCCGGTAGACGTTGACCCGCCCCGCCAGCACCGAGGTGCGCAGGGGCAGATGGAGCGCGGGCGGATCGAAGAGCTGGCCGGAGAGCGAGAGAGCCAGCGCCAGGCCGGCCCAAGCCACGGCCAGGGCGGCCAACCCCGTGCGGAACTGCCGGGTCGCCGACGGGTTCATGGGGAGCCTCGCAACCCCGGAGCAGGGTAGGTGGGGCGCCTCGCCCGAGTCAATCAGGTGCTCGAGGGGGGAAGCCCGAGTATATCCAGGCACGTGCTCCCCTACGGAGAGACCGGCGCGAGCCCCGCTTCCTGGATGCGACGCGGGCTTCCCCTCGCCGCCTTCTGGTTCCTCGCCCTCGGAAGCCTCGGCGTCTTCCTGCCCTACTACGCGCTCTATCTGCGTGAGAATGCCGGGCTCGACGGGGCGCGGCTCGGCGTCGTGCTGGCCTCGATGCAGGCCGCCGGGCTCCTGGCCCAGCCGCTCTGGGGAGCCGTCGCGGATCGGGCGGGCCTGCGCGCGCGCATTCTCGTCGTGCTCGCGCTCGGGGCCGCGGTCGGCAACCTGGTCGTGGGCGGGGCGACGAGCTTCGTGGCGTTGCTGGCTGCGGCCGCCTTCCTCGACGTCTTCCGTCGCTCGGTGATTCCAATGACCGTCTCCACCACGCTCGCCGCCTTCCCCGAGGATCGCCACGCCTTCGGCTTCGTGCGCGTGTGGGGGACGGTGGGCTTCCTGTGCAGCATGGCGGCGTTTCCGTGGCTGCTGGCCCGGTACCAGGCCGCGCGTGGGATGGTGGTCTCCGACCCGGGCGTCTCCGAGCCGGGGCTCGGCCTGGTGTTTCCGGTCGGAGCGGTCCTCCTGATGGCGGCGGCCGCCATGGCGTTCGTCATCCCGAATCGGGGAGCGCTGGCCCTGCGGGCGGGGCGGGGCGAGTGGCGGCGTCTGGTGGCGCACCGTCCGTTCCGGCGCGTGGTGGCGCTCGGCTTCGCCAGCTACCTGGCGCTCCAGGCGCCGATCGACCTGTTCCCACTCTTCGTCCGCGCGCGCGGCGGCGACCTCGAGACGGTCCGCGATCTCTGGATCGTGATGCTCCTGCCCGAGATCCCCCTGGTGGCCTTCCTGGGGGCCGGGCTGGCACGGCTCGGGCCGCGCGGGCTGCTCGGGGTGGGGCTCGCGGCCGCGGGCCTGCGCTGGGTGGTGAGCGCCGCCCTTCCGTTCGGTGCCCCGGTCTACGCGGTCCAGGCGCTGCATGCGGTGACCGTCTCGGCGCTGGTGCTGGGGCTGCCGCTCTACGTGGAGGGGGTCGTGCCGGCCCAGCTGCGCTCCACCGGGCAGGCCCTGCTCGGGATGCTGGGGGCGGGCCTCGGAGGCATCAGCTCGAACCTGATCGCGGGCGCGATGCTCGAGGCGTTCGGCGTGACCGCGGTCTACTGGATGGGTGGTCTGCTGGCGCTCGGGCTGACGGTGCTGCTGCCGTGGTGGCTGCCGGCGCCGGAGCGGCCGGCTGTGTGAGCTTCGTTCGCGTGGGGCTTGCTGGGCGCGCGCGGCCTGGAGGCCGACAGGTGAACTTCGCTCGCCTGCGGCTCGCTGCGCGCGCGGCCTAGAGGCCGCGCTTGCCGCGGCGGCGGTCGGGTGGGGGGGCGGTGGCGGTGCGCGCGGCGGCCAGCAGCACGGCGGCGTTCGGCCGCGCCTCGTAGAGCACCCAGATCCCGAGGCGCGTGGCGCTCACCAGCCCGGCCTCCCGCAGCGCCTTCAGGTGGTGGGAGACGGTGGGCTGGGAGAGGCCCACGCGCGCCACCAGGTCGTTCGCGCAGACCGGCGTCCGCTGCCCGGCCAGGATGCGCAGGATCTCGAGCCGGCTGGGATCCCCGAGCGCCCGGAACGCCGCCAGCAAGCGGTCGCGCTCGCCGGCGCGGAGCGGCTCCGCCGGCCGGGGAGGGCCGCCGAGAGGCTCGGGTCGCCGGCGCGCGCTCATCGCCGCGGGAGCCTAGCGCATAGATCGATGGGTATCGATATTTTGAACGAAATCATATTGATACTTATAAATATGTTAGCCGAACCCGCCGAAGGCCGCGAGAGCCCGCCTGCTAGGCTCCGGCGCGTGGGGGCACGCGAATGGCATCGGCTCGGCTGGCTGGCCGCGGCGGCGCTCGCCGCCTGCGCGGCGCCTCCGGAGGCGGAGCAAGGGGCTCCTGCGGCCGAGCCGCTGCTTGCCCACGTCCGCCAGCTCACCTTCGCAGGCCGGCGCTCCGGGGAGGGCTACTTCGACGCCACGGGCCGGCGGCTCGTGTTCCAGAGCGAGCGCGAGCCCGGCAACCCCTTCTACCAGATCTACCTGCTGGAGCTGGAGAGCGGGGACCTGCGGCGCGTCTCCACGGGGACCGGCAAAACCACCTGCGCGTGGGTCCACCCGGGCGGTCGTCGCGTGCTCTTCGCCTCGACGCACCACGATCCCGATGCCCGCGCCAAGCAGGAGGCCGAGCTCGAGGCTCGCGCTACGGGCGGCGCCCGCCGCTACGCCTGGGACTTCGACCCGGAGTACGAGCTCTGGGAGCGCGACCTCGACACCGGGGCGCTGCGGCGCCTGACCCACGCCCCCGGCTACGACGCCGAGGGCGCCTGGTCGCCGGACGGACGCTTCGTCGTCTTCGCCTCCAACCGCCACGCCTACGCAGCGCCCGAGGCGCTCGCGCCCGAGGAGCGCGCACGCTTCGCCTCCGACCCCTCGGTGGCGCTGGATCTCTACCGGCTGGAGGTGGCCACGGGGCGGGTGGAGCGCCTCACGCAGAGCCCCGGCTACGACGGTGGCCCCTTCTTCAGCGCCGACGGCCGCCGGATCGTGTGGAGGCGCTTCGCGCCGGACGGGGCCACGGCGGAGATCTACACCATGCCCACGGCGGGCGGCCCGGAGCGCCAGCTCACGCGGCTCGGCGCGCTCTCCTGGGCGCCCTTCTTCCATCCTTCGGGCGACTACGTGGTGTTCGCCACCAACCTCCACGGTCACGCGAACTTCGAGCTGTATCTCGTGGATGCCGAAGGGATTTCGGAGCCGGTGCGAGTGACGGACACGGACGGCTTCGACGGCCTGCCGGTCTTTGCCCCGGACGGCCGGCGCCTGGCCTGGACGAGCACGCGCGGGCCGGGCGGCGCGTCACAGCTCTTCCTGGCCCGGTGGAACGATGCCGGGGCGCGCCGCGCCCTGGGGCTTCCGCCGACCGACCGCGCCCTCCCGGCCTCGGCCGCACCAGCAACTCCGGATGAGATCGACGTGGACGACCTGCGGCGATACGTGGGGCGTCTCACCGCCCGCGAGATGGAGGGGCGCGCCACGGGGACGGAGGGCGAGCGGCGCGCCACGGCCTACGTGGCGGAGGTCTTCCAGTCGCTCCGCCTCGAGCCCGCTGGCGACGATGGTGGATGGTTCCAGGCCTTCGAGTTCACGGCGGGCGTCTCGCTCGCGCCGGGAAACCGCCTCGCGATCGAGAAGCCCTCGGGCCTGCCGGAGGTGCTCCCCGTGGACGTGGCCTGGCGGCCGCTCGGCTTCTCGCGAACCGGCGAGACGCCATCCTCGCGCGTCGTGTTCGCGGGCTACGGCATCGTGGCGCCCGCCGACGACGGGGTGGACGCCTACGACTCGTACGGCGAGCTGGACGTCCGCGACGCCTGGGTGCTGGTGCTGCGCTACGCGCCCGAGCAGGTGCCCGAGGCGGCGCGCCGCCACTGGAGCCGTTACGCGAGCCTGCGTCACAAGGCGATGCTGGCGCGGGACCGCGGCGCGCTCGGGATCCTGGTGGCGGCCGGTCCCGGGGCTGCGGTGCGCGAAGAGCTGGTGCCGCTGCGTCTGGACGGGTCGGCGGCCTCGTCGAGCCTGTTCGCTCTCTCGATGACGAACGATGCCGGTGCGGCGCTGCTGGCGCCCTCGGGCCGCTCGCTGGCGGAGCTCGAGACCGCGCTCGACGGCGGAGCGCAGCTAGAGGGCTTCGAGCTTCCGGGCGTGGCGCTCGCAGCCCGGGTGGCGCTGCTCCAGGAGCGCCGCGGCGGCCGCAACGTGCTGGGGCGGCTCCCCGGAGCGGGTGGGCGCGAGGTGGGCGCGCTCGTGATCGGTGCCCACGTGGACCATCTGGGGCGCGGCGGTGGGGGGAACTCCCTCGCGCGCGGCGCGGAGCGTGAACGCGTGCATCCGGGCGCCGACGACAACGCGTCGGGCGTGGCCGCGCTGCTGGAGATCGCGGCCGAGCTGACCGCCGCGCACCGCCGCGGAGACTTCGTGCCCGCCCGCGACGTGCTCTTCGCGGCCTGGTCGGGCGAGGAGCTGGGTCTGCTCGGCGCCGAGCACTTCGTGCGCGGGCTCGCGGGCGGACACGGCAGCGACGTCTCCGACGCCGTGGCAGCCTACCTGAACCTCGACATGGTGGGTCGGCTACGCGAGCGGCTCGTGGTGCAGGGCGTGGGGTCGAGCGACGCCTGGCCCGAGACGCTGGAGCGCGTGGCGACGCCCCTGGAGCTGCCGCTGCGGCCCCAGGACGAGACCTACCTGCCCACGGACGCGACCGCGTTCTACCTGCGGCGCGTGCCCTTCTTGAGCTTCTTCACCGGGGCGCATGCCGAGTATCACACGCCGGACGACACCGCCGAGAAGCTCGACTACGCCGGTCTCGAGCGGGTGTCCGGGCTGGTGGCGCGCCTCGCTGCGGACCTGGCGCGGCGCCCCGAGGCGCCGGCGTACGTGTCCCAGGAGCCGCCGCGCGGCGCCGGGAGCCGCGCCGGGCTGCGCGCCAGCCTGGGCACGATCCCGGACTACGTCGAGACCGAGCAGCCCGGCCTCGTGCTCTCGGGCGTGGTCGCGGGCGGACCGGCCGAGCAGGCCGGGCTGCGCGCTGGCGACCGCGTGGTGGAGCTCGCCGGGCGCTCCATCGAGAGCATCTACGACTACACCTATGCGATCGAGGGGCTCGCCATCGGCGTGGAGGTGGAGGTCGTCGTGATCCGCGCCGGCGAGCGTCTCCCCCTGCGCATCACACCGGCGTCGCGCGACTAGAGACCTCGAGGGTGCCGGGAGCGCCCGGGACGATCTCGCCCAGGGAGGCGTGGGCGGGCGTGCCGTGGGCCTCGAGCTCGGCGTGGAGCGCGGCCTCGCGCTCGGGGGGGACCGCGATCAGCAGCCCCCCGGAGGTCTGGGCGTCGCAGAGCAGCAGGCGATCCAGCTCGTCGAGACCCGGGTCCCAGCGGACGTACGGCTCCACGTAGTCGCGATTCTTTCGGGTTCCCCCGGGCACGAGTCCCTCCGCCGCGAGCTCCCGTACGCCCGGGATCACGGGTACCGCGGCGGCGTGCACCCGCGCGGCGGCACCGGCCCCGAGCAGCAGGTGGCGCAGGTGCCCGAGCAGGCCGAAGCCGGTCACGTCGGTGGCCGCGTGGGCGCCGGCTGCGAGGGCGGCGTCCTTGGCGCCGCGGTTGAGCGTGGTCATCGCCGCCACGACGCGGACCCGCGCGTCGTCCGGGAGCCGGCCGCTCTTGAGCGCCTGGGCGGCGATGCCGAAGCCCAGCGGCTTGGTCAGGACCAGCCGGTCGCCTGGACGCGCCCGCGTCTGCACGAGAGCCCGCTCCGGATCCACCACGCCGAGCACGGCGAGCCCGTACTTGAGCTCGGGATCGATCACCGTGTGGCCGCCCACCACCGCGCAGCCGGCCTCGGCCGCCTTGTCGCGCCCTCCGCGGAAGATCCGCTCCAGAATGGGCGGCGGCACGCGCTCTTCCGGCACGCCGCAGACCGCGAGCGCCACCTGTGGCTCGCCTCCCATGGCGTAGACGTCCGAGAGCGCGTTGGTCGCGGCGATGGCGCCGAAGGTCTCCGGGTCGTCCACGATCGGCGTGATGAAGTCCACGGTGAAGACGAGCCCCGGGCCGGACGGCGGGCGCAGCAGCGCCGCATCCTCCATGGGCGCGGCCGTGTGCTGCACCCAGGGATGATCCACGGGGGCGAGGTTCTTCAGGACCTGCACCAGGTCCCGGGCACCCAGCTTGCGGGCTCAACCGCCGCCGGGAACGAGCGCCGTCAGGCGGATCTCGTCCATCGAGGACCTCCCTTCATGCGGGGGCCGCACCCGCGGGCCGCCCGTCCAGGCG
>JBFGJV010000075.1:0-13907 GCA_041577015.1 Myxococcota bacterium | reverse complement strand
GGGGCTGGCGCTCCTGCAGCTGGTCCCCACGGTGCTGCTGGCGAGCGAGCAGGACAACCGCGTGCGCGCGCTCGCTCCGCCTCCGGACGCCGAGGAGCTGGCGCGCCGCACCCGGGAGCGCGTCCCCACCGACACACCGCTGGCCCTGACGGAGACGATGCTCGTCGCCGCCGGACTGGCCCCCATCGCCGAGGAGTGGCTCTTCCGGGGCGTGATCCAGCAGGGGCTGGTGGGGCGTTACGGCGCGCCCGGCGGCGTGCTGGCCACCTCGCTGCTGTTCGCCGTGGGGCACGGAAGCCCGGGCATCTCCGCGGCCGCCTGGCTGGCTGTCGCCACCAGCACCTTCCTGACCGGGCTCGTGCTCGGTTTCGTGCGACTGGCGACCGGCTCGCTGCTCGCGCCGATGCTGCTGCACGCGGCGATGAACGCGGTGGGCGCGCTCGCGCTCGCCTTCGCCGAGCAGGCGCCGGTGCCCGGGTTCAACGCCCCCGGCGCCACGACGCCCGCGACCTGGCTGCTCCCCGCCGCCGCCTCGGTGGCGTTCGGTCTGGGCGCCCTGCGCTCTTCGCTAGGTGCCTCGGGACGCGGGGAGTAGGCACGCCAGCGACGTCGCCACCCGCCGTTCCACCTCGTCGGGAGGAGGACGGGCGTCGATCCGCACCAGGTAGGGACGCTCCAGGGCCGCGAAGATCGACGCCACCCGGGCCAGGTAGCCGGCCTCCTCGAAGGCCGGCTCCCCGCTTCCCGGCCGCGACCGGACGCGCGCGAGCGCGGCCTCCGGCTCGATTTCGAAGAGCAGCACCCGGTCCGGCAGCGGGAACTCCGCCTCGCTATCGGCCAGGATCCGCTCGAAGTCGAGCCCGCGCGCCCCCTGGTAGGCCACCGTGGAGAGGTAGTAGCGGTCGGTCAGCACCACGCGACCGGCCTCCAGGGCAGGACGGATGGTGTGCGCCACGTGCTCGCGTCGATCCTCCACGAACCAGCGCAGCTCCTGCGCCGGCGCCACCCGCTCTCCGCGCCGAGCCATGGCGCGGATGCGTCGGCCGACGGGGCCGTCCGTGGGCTCGCGCGTCACGACGACGTCGCGACCGGCGGCGCGCAGGGTGGTGGCGAGGCGCGCCAGCTGGGTGCTCTTGCCGCTCCCGTCGAGACCTTCGAAGGCCACGAGCCAACCGCGCTTCACGGGCGTGCCGTGCACGCCACGTCACGAGCGGGCGCACCAGACGTCGAGCGGGCCTCCCGGCCTCCCTGGAGCGGGCACGCGTCTTGCTCCCGCAACCTCCCGGCGTCCGAGGACGTCTCCCGCTCGCGCCCCTTCAACGGGACCGGGGGTCGGCGGGAGGAGGGGCACCGGGCGGGAGCATGGGTTTCGGCGTGGGAAATCAACGGGGTGAGGCCCGCGTCGAGCTCCCGCCCGGGGTCTCTCCAGGCGCGCGGCCGTGCACGCCGCGCGGGCGGGAGGTCAGGGGAGCTTCAGCCAGAGCAGGATGCCGATCAGCAGGCCGTAGATCGCGATGGACTCGATCAGCACCATGCCCAGGATGAACGGCGTGTTCATGGCGCCGGCGGCGCCCGGGTTGCGCGCGATGCCGGCCGTGGTGTTCCCGGCCGTCAGGCCCTGCCCGATCCCGCAGCCGAGCCCGGCAAAGCCCGCCGCGATGCCCGCGCCGAGGGCGTAGCCGAAGTAGGTCCAGCCGGTGGTGGCCATCTCGCCCTCGGCGGCCAGCGCGAGGTCGGGGACGAGCGCGATCGCCAGGGTCCAGAGGACGAGCTTGCCGAATCGTCGGGTCATGGATGTCTCCTTGCTGGTGGATGGGCCTCTAGTGCTCTTCCTCGAGCGCGAGCCCGATGTAGACCATGGTGAGCAGGGTGAACACGAAGGCCTGGAGCACGGCGATGATCAGCCCCAGGCCCATGAAGAGCGCCGGCACCAGGAACGGGACCAGCAGCAGCCACACCGCGATGATGGTGTGGTCGGCGAACATGTTCGCCAGGAGCCGGATGGTGAGGGTCACCATGCGCGCCAGGTGCAACGGCGGCTCCAGGATCAGGAAGATCGGGGCCAGCGCCGGGACCGGCCCCATGAACTGCTTCACGTACTTCGCGCCGTGTGTCCGCAGGCCCACCCAGTTGTAGGTGAAGAACGAGATCAGGGCCCAGGCCGCGCCCGTATTCACGTCGCTGGTGGCCCCGTCGGCGAAGGGCACCAGGCCCAGCAGGTTCGAGAGCAGGATGAAGAAGAACATGGCGCCCACGATGGGAAACCAGCGCCTGTACTCCGGACCCATGTTGTCGCGGGCCAGGAACGTGAGGGCCTCGACCACCACCTCCATGGTGTTGCGCAGCGTGACGCCCTCGTCGGGTACCACACCGCCGTTCGCCGCGGCGAGCTGACGGCGCACCACCCACCCCGCGGCCAGCAGCAGCAGGGCGGCGAGCACCGCGGCCTGGAGCACCCACGAGAGGCCGGTGGCGGCCTGGAGGGGCGTGTAGATGTTCACGCCTCGTCCTCCTCCTCCCGCTCTTCCCGCTCCTGGGCGAGCCACGGATTCCAGCGCTCCCAGCTGGCGTCGTCGGGTGGCGGCACCGGGAGTGCGGAGACCGGGGGCGACTTGGCGCGCCAGGCGGCCACCACGGCGGCCGGCACGATCATGCTCAGGCCGAGCACCAGACCCACCGGATGCGCGCCCGCGGCCAGCGCCGCCACCATCGCCGCGCCCACGAACACGAAGCGCAAGGCGTAGCCGGCGGTCCAGGCGCTGCTGCCGGCGAGCTCGCCGGTGAACAGGCGCTCGGCCGCCCGCCGCAGCACGCGGTAGTTGACCGCCTCGATCGTGCTCCCCAGCGCCAGCGCCAGGGCGAAGGGCCCCGAGGCGAACATCCAGGACGCGGCCACCGCTCCGGCGGACAAGGTCAAGTTGAGACGCTCCGTGGTGTCGAGACCGTGGCTCATTCCCGACGCCCCTTCGGGTCGTCGTCATCGCGCGGCTCGAGCTGTCCCATCAGACGGA
Organism: Myxococcota bacterium; assembly: GCA_041577015.1. GTDB lineage: Bacteria > Myxococcota_A > UBA9160 > UBA9160 > PR03 > JBFGJV01. The sequence continues at coordinate 10,896 of JBFGJV010000075.1, read as the reverse complement.
CCAGACGCAGCACGAACGACCCGAAGCCGATCGCGAGTCCCAGGAGGAACAGCACGGGTTTCGTGTCGAAGCGAGAGTCGGCCCAGGCGCCCAGCACCGCCATGATCACGAGGGCCAGCACCGCCTCCAGGGCGCCCTGATACGCGCGTCCCAGCCAGCGGACGCGCCCTCGTTGGTCGGGTCCTCGTTCCCTCACGGCGTGACCGTCGGTCGCCTTCGCGCCGTCCCAGCGCTTCCCCGCGACCCGATCACCGCCGCCGGGGCGGCCGGAGACTAGCCGACGGCCCTTCCGCCCTCAACGCGCGTCAACGCACCCGCGAGGCGCGCCGGAAGGCGGCGCGGGCCGCGTCGAGGGTCGCGTCGAGATCCGCGCGGCGGTGCGCGAGGGAGACGAAGCAGGCCTCGAAGGGGGAGGGCGGCAGGTAGACGCCCCGCTCCAGCATGGCGCGGTGGAAGCTCCGGAAGCGCCCGGCGTGCGCCTTGCGGGCGTCGGCGAAGTCGTGCACCGGGCCGGGGTGGAAGAAGAAGCCGAACATGCCGCCCACCGCGACGCTGCTGAACTCGACGCCGGCCTCCTGCGCCCGTCGGGCCAGGCCGTCGGCGAGGGCCCGCGAACGCCGCTCCAGGGCCTCGTAGCTCCCGGGCCGGCGCAGGCGCGCGAGCGTCGCCAGGGCCGCGGCGGTGGCCACGGGGTTTCCGGAGAGCGTCCCGGCCTGGTAGACGGGTCCCTCGGGCGCCACCTGGCGCATCAGCTCGCGCCGGCCGCCGTAGGCGGCCGCGGGCAGACCGCCCCCCACCACCTTGCCGAGCAGCGTGAGGTCCGGGCGCACGCCGTAGCGCGCCTGGGCTCCGCCCCACGCCACGCGGAAGCCGGTCATCACCTCGTCGAAGACGAGCAGCGCGCCGTGGCGATCGCACAGCCGACGCAGCCCCTCCAGGAATCCCGCACGCGGCGGGATGCAGCCCATGTTCCCCGCCACCGGCTCCACCAGGATGCACGCCACCTCGTCCCCGAAGCGACGCATGGCGGCCTCCACGGCATCGAGGTCGTTGTAGGGCGCCTGGATCGTGAGCTCGACGAAGGCCCGGGGCACGCCGGGGGAGCCGGGGATGCCGAGCGTGGCCACACCGCTGCCGGCTCCCACCAACAGCGCGTCCGCGTGTCCGTGGTAGCAGCCCTCGAACTTGAGGATGCGTTCGCGCCCGGTGGCCGCGCGCGCCAGCCGGATCGCGCTCATGGCGGCTTCGGTGCCCGAGCTCACCATGCGCACCTGCTCGAGGCTCGGGACCGCACGGCAGAGCGTCTCCGCCAGCTCCACCTCGAGCTCCGTGGGCGCGCCGAAGCTGGTTCCGTGGCGCGCGGCCTCGCGCACGGCTCGTAGCACCCCCGGGTCGGCGTGCCCGAGGACGAGCGGCCCCCAGGAGCCGACGTAGTCCACGTACTCGTTGCCGTCGGCGTCCCAGACCCGGGCGCCCTTGCCGCGCGCCAGGAAGGGCGGCGAGCCGCCCACCGCGCCGAAGGCCCGCACCGGGCTGTTGACGCCACCCGGGATCACGCGGCGCGCGCGTCGCATCAGTCGGCGCGAGCGATCGCTGGGCACGGCTCAGCCGCCTGCTTCGTCGGCTCCGCCCACGTCCCGCTCCGCCAGGCGGGCCACAGCCACCAGCCGCTCGCCCTGCTTCAGGTCCATCAGGCGGACGCCCTGGGTGGCCCGGCCCATCTGGGAGATGCCCGACACGCGGCAGCGCAGCACCTTGCCGCCGTCCGTGATCAGCATGACCTCGTCGTCGTCGGTCACCTGGGCGACGCCGATCACGGGCCCGTTGCGGGCGCTGGTGCGGATCGTGATGATGCCCTGGCCGCCACGCTTCTGGAGCCGGTAGTCCTCGAGCGGCGTGCGCTTGCCGTAGCCGTGCTCGGTGACGGTGAGGATGGTGGCGCCGGGCGCCAGGATCTCCATCCCCACCACCTCGTCGCCCTCCCCGAGCGACATGCCCCGCACGCCCATCGCCGCGCGACCCATGGCCCGGGCATCCGCCTCGTGGAAGCGGATCGACTTGCCCTTGCGGCTGGCGATCAGCACCTCCTGCTGGCCGGTGGTGCGGCAGGCCCCGATCACCTCGTCGCCCTCGTCGAGGTTGATGGCGATGATGCCCCCCCGCCGCGGATTCGAGAACGCCTGGAGGTCGGTCTTCTTGATCACGCCCCGGCGCGTCCCGATCAGCACGTAGCCCTCGCCCTCCTCGACGAAGCTCCGCACCGGGAGCGTGGTCTGCACTCGCTCGTTCTCGCCGAGCTGCAGCAGGTTGGCCAGCGACTTCCCGCGCGCCGCCCGCCCGAGCTGCGGGAGCTCGTGGACCTTCTTCCAGTGCACGCGGCCGCGGTTGGTGAAGAACAGGATGTAGGCGTGGGTGGAGGCCACGAAGAGTCGCGCCACGAAGTCCTGCTCCCGGGTGTCCATGCCGGTCACGCCCTTGCCGCCGCGGCGCTGGGCCCGGTAGAGCGTCAGCGGCCCTCGCTTCACGTAGCCGAGGTGCGACACGGTCACGACCATGTCCTCCTCGACGATCAGGTCCTCGGTGGTGAGGCCCTCCACCGGGCCGGTGATCTCGGTGCGTCGCGCGTCGCCGAAGCGCTCCCGGATCCCCTCGAGCTCCTCGACCACCAGGTCGAGGATGCGGCTGTCGCTGCCCAGCAGGTCGCGCAGGTCCGCGATGCGGGCGCGCACCTCCTCCAGCTCGTCCAGCACCCGTTGGCGCTCCAGGGCCGTGAGCGCACGCAGCCTCATGTCCAGGATCGCCTGGGTCTGGCGCTCCGAGAGCTCGAAGCGCGCCATGAGCGCGTCCCGGGCCGCCGCAGCGTCGGCGGCGCCGCGGATCAAGGCGATCACCTCGTCCAGGTGGTCGAGGACCAGGGCGAAGCCCTCGAGGATGTGGGCCCGCGCCTCGGCCTGCGCCAGGTCGTAGGTGGCGCGCCGGATCACCACCTCGCGGCGGAAGTCCAGGAAGTGGCGCAGCGTCTCCTTGAGCGAGAGCGTCTGCGGGCGCCCGTTCACCAGCGCCAGCATGTTCACGCCGAAGGTGCTCTGGAGCGGCGTCTGCTTGTAGAGCTGGTTCAGGATCACGTCGGCCGGGGCGTCGCGCTTGAGCTCGATCACGACGCGCATGCCCTGGCGGTTGCTCTCGTCGCGCAGGTCGGAGACGCCGTCGATCCGCCCCTCGCGCACCAGATCCGCGATCCGCTCCAGCAGCGAGGCCTTGTTCACCATGAACGGGATCTCGGTGACGACGATCCGCTCGCCCCGCTTGGTCTCCTCGGTCTCGGCGCGGGCCCGCAGCGCGAGGAGACCGCGACCGGTGGCGTAGGCGGCCCGGATGCCCTCGGTGCCGCAGATGAGGGCTCCGGTGGGGAAGTCGGGCCCCGGCAGCTTCTCCAGCAGCTCGTCCAGGGAGCAGTCGGGCTGGCGGGCCTGGAGCACCAGCGCGTCCACCAGCTCGTTCAGGTTGTGCGGCGGGACGTTCGTGGCCATGCCCACGGCGATGCCCGCGGAGCCGTTGGCCAGCAGGTTCGGGAAGCGGGTGGGCAGCACGCCCGGCTCTTCCATGCTGCCGTCGAAGTTGGGTACGAAGTCGACCGTGTCGCGGTCGATGTCGCGGAGCATCTCCTCCGCGATGGGGTTGAGGCGGCACTCGGTGTAGCGGTAGGCCGCGGCGGGATCGCCGTCGATGGAGCCGAAGTTGCCCTGACCGTCGATCAGCGGGTAGCGGAGCGAGAAGTCCTGGACCATCCGCACCAGGGCGTCGTAGACGGCGCTGTCCCCGTGCGGGTGGTAGTGCTTGAGCACCTCTCCGACGACACCCGCCGACTTGGAGTAGGGGCGATTCGGGAGCAGCCCCTCCTGGCGCATGGCGTAGAGGATGCGGCGATGCACGGGCTTCAGGCCGTCGCGCACGTCCGGGAGCGCCCGGCTGATGATCACCGACATCGAGTAGTCGAGGAACGAGCGGCGGACCTCGTCCTCGATGTTCACCGGCACCAGCGTGGCGGCGGGCGGAGGCCCCCCTCCTTCAGTGGGTGCGGGGTCGCTGGGCGTGGGCGTCTCGTCGGCCAGGGCTCGCTCCGAAGCTCAGATGTCCAGGTTCTGGACGTCGAGGGCGTGACGCTCGATGAACTCCCGCCGGGGCTCGACATCGTCGCCCATCAGCGTCGCAAAGGCCCCTTCGGCCTCCACGGCATCCTCGATCCTCACCTGCAGCAGGGTGCGCGTGGCGGGGTTCATGGTGGTGTCCGCCAGCTGGTCGGGGTTCATCTCGCCGAGGCCCTTGTAGCGCTGGATCGAGAGCCCCTTCTTGGCCAGCTCCAGCAGGCGGTCGAGCAGCCGGCCCGGGGTGGCGATCTCCGCCTCCTCGTCCGCTCCCTCCCGCACGATGCGGAAGGGCCCCCGGCCGATGGCGGCCATCTCTCCCGCGAGCCGGCGCAGCCGCTCCCAGTCCGGGGAGCGCAGGAACTCGGTGTCGAAAGTGGTCTGCAGCGTCACGCCCGAGCGCCGCGTCTCGGCCACGAGGCGGGAGACGCCGTGCTCCGGATCGGGCTCCACGCGCAGCTCGATGGGGCCACCCTCGGGCTCGAGCTCGAGGAAACGCGCCTCGACGCGCGGCGCCAGCTCCTCGCGCAGCCGGCGCTCGTCCGCGAGCTGGGCCTCGCCCTCGAGGCCGGCCTCGAGGGCCGCCTCCACCGCCCGCTCGTCGAGCCTCCGCAGGGCAAGGCGGGTGAGCACGCCCGACGCGTCCCCGGCGCGGTCGAGCAGCTGCGCCGCCTGCTCCACCTCCAGCGGCGCCGCCGCGCCAGACGGAAACACCTGCGTGGTGGCGAGCGCCAGCTCGAGCAGATGGGCCCGGAGCGCCTCTTCGTCCTTGATGTAGCGCTCGCTGCGGCCCTTCTTGACCTTGAACAGCGGCGGCTGCGCGATGTAGAGATAGCCGCGCTCGATCAGCGCCTTCATCTGGCGGTAGAAGAAGGTCAGCAGCAGCGTGCGGATGTGGCTCCCGTCCACGTCCGCGTCCGTCATGATGATGACCTTGTGGTAGCGGGCCTTGTCCGGGTCGAAGTCCTCTCCGATGCCACAGCCGATGGCGGCGATGATGGCCTGGATCTCCAGGGACGAGAGCATCTTGTCCAGGCGCGCCCGCTCGACGTTCAGGATCTTGCCGCGGATCGGGAGGATCGCCTGGGTCTCTCGGGCCCGACCCTGCTTCGCAGTGCCGCCGGCGGAGTCGCCCTCCACGATGAAGACCTCGCTGACGGTCGGGTCGCGCTCCTGGCAGTCCGCCAGCTTGCCCGGAAGGCTGAAGTCCGAGAGCGCGCCCTTGCGCCGCGCCAGGTCGCGCGCCTTGCGCGCCGCCGCCCGCGCCCGGGCCGCGTCCACCACCTTCGCCGCGATCGCCCGGGCGACGGTGGGATTCTCCTCCAGATGGGCGGACAGCTCCTCGTAGAGCAGCCCTTCCACCAGGCCCCGAACCTCGCTGGTGCCGAGCTTGGTCTTGGTCTGTCCCTCGTACTCCGGCTGGGCGAGCTTCACGGAGATCACCGCCGTCAGGCCCTCGCGGACGTCATCCCCGCCCACCGAGTCCGGGATGTCCTTGCCGTTCTTCAGATGGCTCGCGATGTAACGGTTGATCACCCGGGTGAGGGCGGTGCGGAAGCCCACCAGGTGGCTGCCGCCCTCCACGGTGTTGATGTTGTTGGCGAAGCTGAAGACGCTCTCGTTGTAGGCGTCGTTGTACTGGAGGGCGAAGTCCACCTGGACGGGCACCTGCTTGCCGCGGCGCTCGAAGCTGCGCTGCCTGGAGATCGAGATGGGAGGGCGGTGCAGGGGCGCGCGCCCCCGGTTCAGGTGCTCCACGAAGGAGACCAGGCCCCCCTCGTAGCAGAAGTCGTGGGACTTGTTCGAGCGCTCGTCGTCGATCTTGATGCGTACCCCCGCGTTCAGGAACGAGAGCTCGCGCAGGCGCTGGGACAGGACGTCGAAGGAGAAGTCGATGGAGGTGAAGATCTCCCGGTCCGGCAGGAAGGTGACGCGCGTCCCGGTTCCCTCGGTGGTGCCGATCTCCTCGAAGGGGCCCTCCGGGTCCCCCCGGCGGTAGGTCTGGCGCCAGACCTTGCCGTCCCGCCGGATCTCCAGCTCCAGGTGCTCGGAGAGGGCGTTCACCACGGAGACCCCCACGCCGTGGAGCCCCCCCGAGACCTTGTACGTCTTCTCGTCGAACTTCCCACCGGCGTGGAGCGTGGTCATCACCACCTCCGCGGCGGGCCGGTTCTCGGTCTTGTGGAGGTCCACGGGGATGCCCCGGCCGTCGTCCACCACGGTGACGCTGTTGTTGTCGTGGATGGTGACCTGGATCTCGTGGCAGAAGCCTGCCAGGGCCTCGTCGATGGCGTTGTCCACCACCTCATACACCAGGTGGTGGAGCCCATCGGGACCGGTGGTCCCGATGTACATCGCGGGGCGCTTGCGGACGGGGTCGAGGCCCTCGAGGACCTCGATGGCACTCGCGTCGTAGCTCACGGCCGATCCATCTGGCGGCGCGACCTCGAACTCCTGGCTGCGGGGCAATCCGCGGGGCGCCTCGGGAGCGTTCACGCTCCGCGACCCCGGCCGGGCATGGTCACGCGGCTCCGATGCTGCGTGCGCCGGCGGCGAGGGATGCGCCAGCGGAACGGTACAGAATCCCTAAGTGCGCGTAAAGGCTTCGAGAACGCTTTGCGGGGCGGTCCCCGCCAAGGGGCGGGGCAGCACGAGGCTCAGATCCGCATGGGCATGACGACCGCCAGGCTCTCGGTGTCCTCGCCCGGACGCACCAGCACGGGTGAGAGCTCGTCCTGGAAGCCCAGCTCCACCTCCTTGGAGTGGAACGCCGTCAGGGAGTCCAGCAGATAGCGGGCGTTGAAGCCGATCCCGAGCGGCTCCCCGGCGTAGTCCACGTCGATCTCCTCCTGGGCCTCCCCGAGATCCGGGTTGTTCGAGGACAACGTCAGCTTGCCATCGGCCAGGTCGAGCCGGACCGCGCGACCCCGCTCCGCGGAGAGCAGCGCCACTCGCCGCAGGGCATGACCCAGAGCGTCAGCCGAGAGCAGCAGACGTCGACCCGGTGTCTTGGGGATCACCTGATCGTAGTTCGGAAACTCTCCCTCGATGAGGCGCATCACCAGGGTCACCGACCCCTTGCGAGCCAGCGCGCTGTTGCCCTCGAAGCCGAGCTCCACCTCGTCGGCGTCCTCCTCGTCCACCAGCCGCTTGAGCTCTGCCAGCGCCTTCCGAGGGAGGATCACCCCACTGGCCAGGCCCTCCACGTCTTCACCCAGGGCCCGGTCCACCAGACCGAGCCGGTGGCCGTCCGTGGCGACCATGCGGACCTTGCCACCCTCCAGCACCTCGAAGTGGACCCCATTCAGGTTGTAACGGGTCTCGTCCGTGGAGGCCGCATACATGGTGCGCTCGATCATGGTGCTGAGTACCGCGGCCTGCACCCGTGCCAGTCGGCCTGGGGAGAGAGCGGGGAGGCTCGGGAACTCCTCCGACGTCGTGCCCGCCAGGGTGAAGCGGCTGCGTGCGCAATGAACCTCCAGGTAGGACTTCGGGGTGGCACTCAGCTGCACGTCTTCGTCCGGGAGCTCGCGCACGATCTCGAACAGCTTGCGAGCGGAGACCGTGAGTGCCCCCGGCTTCGAGACTTGCGCCTGGTGACCGCCGCGGATGCCCACCTCGAGATCGGTCGCTGCGATCTCCAGCTGCTCCGGGTCCTTGGTGGCCGTGAGCAACGTGTTGGCCAGGATGGGCATGGAGTTGCGCTTCTCGACGATGGCCTGGATGCGGCCGAGCCCGCGTTGGAGCTCCGACCTCGGAAGAGAAAGCTTCATCTTCCTTTGCTTCCTCCCGGAAGGATCGGAATACAGTAGAGAGGAAGAGAAGAGCAGCATCCGGGGGACGAAACCGGCTCATCCCGGCATCGACGCTGCGCTTCTCGGTTTGTCCTCGAGTCCCCATCGTCGGACGGAAACGGATGAACCGTCACGACACGAGGAGCTTACCACGCAGCGGCCGACGGCGACGAGGGGTTTGTCCCGGCTGCGTCCTCGCCGGGCCGTTTCTTGACAGTTTCCCGGACGCCCGGCTACCGTCGCCGCCTCGCCGGGGGTTCTGGCGGGCGGAGAGCGGCGTGAAGCGAACCTATCAGCCCAGTCGAATCCGGCGGCGGCGGGTCCACGGCTTCCGCGCGCGAAGTCGCTCCCAGGGCGGTCGCGCCGTGCTCAAGCGCCGCCGGGCGAAGGGCCGCAAGCGGCTGGCCGTCCGGACGCCTTCGAAGTAAGCGTGCCGGGTGGAAGCGGACGCTTCCGCCGGGCGAACCGTCTGCTCTCCCCGAAGGATTTCCAGCGAGTCTCGCGAGAGGGACGCCGTGTCTCATCCCGGGCCTTCGTGCTCCTCTGGGCTCCGAGCCGGTCCCCGGACGCCCCGGGCGCGCGGCTCGGCATCACGGTGAGCCGGTCCGTGGGAAACGCCGTGGTGCGCAATCGCCTGAAGCGAGCCGTTCGAGAATGGTACCGCCAGGCAAGCGGTATCCCCCAGGGGATCGATCTTCTCGTGATCGCGCGGCCGGCTGCGGAGCAGCTGGACGCGCGAGAGGTGATGTGGGAGCTCGGGGAGCTCGTGGAGCGCGCCGGAGCCGAGGGGCTCCGGTGAGCGCCCGTCTGCATGCGCTCCTGATCAGCCTGCTGCTGGCATGGCTTCGTGCCTACCGCGCGCTGATCTCGCCCTACCTCGGTCCCGCCTGTCGCTTCGAGCCCAGCTGCTCCGTGTACGCCGAGCAGGCGCTGCGGCGACACGGCGTGCGGCGGGGTAGCTGGCTCGCCGCGCGTCGCCTCACCCGCTGTCACCCGCTCCATGCGGGTGGGCTCGACCCCGTACCCTAGGAGCGCCGCGCCGTGGACCGCAACGCGTTCCTCGCCTTCGCCCTCTCCTTCCTGGTGCTCACGCTCTGGATGATGTGGGAGGCGGAGCGGCGTCCGCCGCCGAAGCCCCCTCCGCCCGCCGCCGAGGCTCCTCCGCTTGCGGAGGCGGCGCCGCCCACGCCTGCTCCGGCGCCCGCGCCGCTACCCGTGGCCCGAGCCGAAGCCGCCGCGCCGGAGCAGAACGTCCCCGTCGAGACCGACCTGATCCGTGCCGAGCTCACGTCGCGGGGCGCCGCGCTGTCGCGCTGGGAGCTGCGCCGGTACTTCGTGACCCCGAAGCCCAACAGCCCGCCAGTCGAGCTCACGACGCACGATCCCTCGCGCGCGGTGGCACTGGCCACGCCCCTCGAGGAGCTGGGCCTCGGCGACCTCTCCCGCGCGGCCTTCTCCGTGACGGCGCAGGAGCCCCAGCGCGTCGCCTTCGAGTACGCCGACGCGGGCATCACCGTGCGCAAGACGTATCACTTCGAGGCCGACTCGTACGCGTTCCGGCTACGGCTCGAGCTCGTGAACGGCTCCGGTCGCACCCTCGAGCCGCGCTTCGACGCGGTGTGGCCCTCGCGCGCCCGGCCCGGATCCGACTTTGCAGACATGTCCCTCACGGCCCTGCACGACGGGGAGCTGGTGACGACACGTCTGGACGGCTTCGGGAAGGGCGGCTTCACCACCAGCCTCACGGGCGGGAGCCCGGAGACCGAGCGCGTCATGCCAGGCGGCGTGGCGTGGGCCGGGATGCAGACGCGTTACTTCCTGGCGGTGATGCTCCCCGACGTCCCCCAGGACGCCGAGGCGCGCTTCGACGTGCTGGAGCCTGGCCGCTCCGGGCTGACCAGCGTCTCGACGCGAGCCTTTGCGATCCCGCCCGGAACCACGGTGGCGCGGGAGTACCGGGTATACCTGGGACCGAAGGAGCCCACGCGCCTGGCCGTGATCGGCGCGAGCCTCGAGCGATCCATCGATCTGGGCTGGTCCTGGGTGGCTCCGCTCACGCGAGGCTTCAACTGGCTGCTGCGCGCCTGCTACTCGGTGATTCCGAACTACGGGATGGCGATCATCCTCATCACGGTCCTGGTCAGGCTCGTGACGGCGCCGCTCGCCGCCAAGCAGATGCGCTCCATGAAGCGTCTCGGCCAGCTCCAGCCGCGCATCAAGGAGCTCCAGGAGAAGCACCGCGACGACCGGCAGCGGCAGTCCCAGGAGATGATGAAGCTGTACCGGGAGACGGGCGTGAACCCGCTGGGCGGCTGCTTCCCGATGCTTCTCCAGATCCCGGTCTTCATCGCGCTCTACTACGCCCTGCAGAGCTCCATCGACCTGCGGCAGGCGCCCTTCGTGGCGTGGATCCAGGATCTTTCGAAGCCGGAGACGCTGTTCACGGTGCCGGGACTGGAGCTTCCGGTGCGCTTGCTTCCGGTGCTGATGGGCGCGAGCATGGTGTTCCAGCAGAAGCTCACGCCCACCACCATGGATCCGGCGCAGGCGCGGATGTTGACCGTGATGATGCCCATCATGTTCACGGTGTTGTTCTACACCTTCCCGTCCGGGCTGGTGCTCTACTGGCTGGTGAGCAACCTGCTGGCCATCGGCCAGCAGCTGCTCACGAACCGCAGCCTGGAGCGCGCGGCGAGCTAGCGGGGGCAAGGAGGTCTCGTGTACGACGTGCAGTCCGAGCCGCGCGAGTTCGTGGGCGCCACGCGCGAGGAGGCGGTGGCGAAGGCCAGCCAGTTCTTCGGCGCCCCCGCGGAGGCGCTCTCCGTCGTCGAGGTGGAGCCGGCCCAGGTGTCGGGCCTGGCCGCGCGCATCCTGATCGTTGCTTTCCCCGAGGGGAGAAAGCCCGCCGCTCGTCCCGAGCGACCGTCCCGCGGAGCTGCGGCGCCGGTGGCGCTCGC
>JBFGJV010000074.1:0-13943 GCA_041577015.1 Myxococcota bacterium | reverse complement strand
TGCTCTCCGCCAGCTTCTCAAGCTCCGGCAGGTTGATCTCGCAGTCGTAGTGGCCCGTGTTCGAGAGCAGGGCGCCGTCGCGCATGCGCTCGAAGTGGCGGCCCACGAGCACGTCCTTCATCCCGGTGGTGGTGATGAAGATGTCGCCGACCTCCGCCGCGCGGTCCATCGGCATGACCTGGAAGCCCTCCAGGCGGGCCTTGAGCGCCGCGGTGGGACTCACCTCGGTCACGATCACGTTGGCGCCGAGGCCGCGGGCGCGCATGGCGCAGCCGCGCCCGCAGTGCCCGAAGCCCGCCACCACGAAGTTCTTGCCCGCGATCAGCACCGAGGTGGCGCGCAGGATGCCGTCCATGGACGACTGACCGGTGCCGTAGACGTTGTCGAAGTCCCACTTGGTCTCGGCGTCGTTCACCGCGATCACCGGGTAGAGCAGCTTGCCGTCCTCCCCCATGGCCCGCAGGCGGTGGACGCCCGTGGTGGTCTCCTCGGTGCCGCCGACGATCTCGCGGGCCTGATCCGGGCGCTTGCTGTGCACCGTGAAGATCAGGTCCGCCCCGTCGTCCAGGGTGAGGGTCGGGCGCCGATCCAGCGTCTGGTCGATGCACCAGTAGAACCCGTCCACGTCCATGCCGTGCCACGCCCAGATCGGGTGGCCGTCGGCCGCAAGGGCCGCGGCGATGTCGTCCTGGGTGGAGAGGGGGTTGCAGCCCGACCAGGCCACCTCCGCACCCGCCGCCGCCAGCGCCCGCACCAGAACCGCGGTCTCCTTGGTGACGTGCAGGCAGCCGGCGACCCGGTGCCCCTCCAGCGGACGCGTCTTCTCGTAGCGCTCGCGCAGGGCCTGGAGGACGGGCATGCGGCTCTCGGCCCACTCGATCTTGAGGCGGCCCGCTTTGGCCAGGCCGAGGTCGCGCACCGCGTAGAGGTCGGTCTTGTCCATGGCTCCTCCCCGAGTCGCTCCGCGGAGCGCTCCATCAGGATATGCGCATATGAGAATGTAGCCCGTTGCCGCGCTGGCTTCCACGCTGCCGCCGAGCCCCCCCTCGGGGCCTCAGCGCTCGGCGCTCCTCCGCAGGGCCTCCGCCTTGTCGGTGCGCTCCCACGGGAAGCCCTGGTCCTCCCGGCCGAAGTGTCCGTGATAGGACGTGGCCCGGTAGATCGGCCGGAGCAGGTCGAGCTGCTCGATGATGCCGCGGGGCGTGAGATCGAAGTGCCTGCGGACCAGCCGCGCCAGGGCGTCGTCGTCCACGGTGCCCGTCCCGAGGCTGTCCACGCGCACCGAGACCGGCTCGGCCACGCCGATAGCGTAGGCCACCTGTACCTCGCAGCGGCGCGCGAGCCCCGCCGCCACCAGGTTCTTGGCCACCCAGCGCGCGGCGTAGGCGCCGCTGCGGTCCACCTTGCTCGGGTCCTTGCCGGAGAAGGCGCCGCCCCCGTGGCGCCCCATGCCGCCGTAGGTGTCCACGATGATCTTGCGCCCGGTCAGGCCCGCATCGCCGAGCGGGCCCCCCGTGACGAAGCGGCCGGTCGGGTTCACGTGGAAGACGGTGTCGTCGTCCAGCCACTCCGCCGGCACCACCGGCCGCACGATCTTGGCGATTCCGTCCTTGCGGATCTGTTCGTGGGAGACGTCCGGGTCGTGCTGCGTGGACAGCACCAGGGCGGAGATGCGAGCCGGACGATCGCCCTCGTACTCCACCGTCACCTGCGACTTGGCGTCCGGCCGCAGGTAGTCGATCTCGCCGCTCTCGAGCATCTCCCGCTGTCGCTCGATCAGGCGATGGGCCAGCCGGATCGGTGCCGGCATCAGCTCGGGCGTCTCGTCGCACGCGTATCCGAACATCATGCCCTGGTCCCCGGCGCCCTGCTCCTTGTGGAGCCCCTCGCCCTCGTCGACGCCTCGGGCAATGTCGCCGGACTGGCCGCCGAGCGACACCAGCACGCCGCAGGTGTCGGCGTCGAAGCCGGTATCCGAGCTGGTGTAGCCGATGTCGTGGACCACGCCGCGCACGACGCGTTCCAGGCCGTCCATGCGCGCGCGCGTCGTCACCTCGCCCGCCACCATCACGAATCCCGTCTTGGTCAGGGCCTCGCAGGCCACGCGCGCATCACCATCCTGGCTGAGCACGTGGTCGAGGATGGCGTCGGAGATCTGGTCGCACATCTTGTCCGGGTGGCCCATGGAGACGGATTCGGACGTGAACAGGGAACGGGACGCCATGCCAAGCTTCTCCTGGTCCCGGGCTGGGACGGGCGGAGTCTAAGCGAGCGATCAGGCGCCTTCAAACTCGTGGGGGAAGCGGCGCAGCATCGCCTTGCGCAAGCGATCTCCCACCTCCCCGGCCGTGGGGAGCGTGAGCAGATCCGCCGCCAGCGCGTGCGCCTCCGCCCGGCTGGTCTGGCGCACGATCTCCTTCACACGGGGGATCGAGGCCGCGTTCATCGACAGCTCGTCGATGCCGAGTCCCACCAGGACCCAGGCGTGGACCGGGTCGCCGGCCATCTCGCCGCACACCCCCACCGGGCGGCCGGCGGCGTGGGCCCGCTCGACCACGTCCCGGATGGCGCGCAGCACGGCCGGATGCAGCGGATCGTAGAGGTAGGCCACGTGCTCGTTGTCGCGGTCCACGGCCACCGTGTACTGGATCAGGTCGTTGGTCCCGATCGAGAAGAAGTCCACCTCCGGCGCCAGCAGATCCACCAGCGCCACCGCGGCCGGCGTCTCCACCACCACGCCCAGCTCCACGTTCGCTGCGACCGGGAGCCCCTCGGCCTCGAGGTCGCTGCGGATCCCCACGAGCTCCTCGCGCACCGCACGCACCTCCTCGACGCCGGTCACCAGGGGCAGCAGGATGCGAAGCCACCCGTGGGGGCTCGCGCGTAGCATGGCGCGCAGCTGCGTGTGCAGGAGGTGGCCGGCCACCCGGGCCAGGCGGATCCCCCGCACGCCGAGCGCGGGGTTCGCCTGGCCGCGTCCGGCGTCGGCCATGGGGAGCTTGTCGCCGCCCAGGTCGACGGTTCGGATGCAGGCCGGCCCCGGCGCCACCCCGGCCAGGACGGTGCGGTAGTGCCGGAGCTGCTCCCGCTCGTCCGGCAGGCTGCTGCGGTTCAGATACAGGAACTCGGTGCGGAACAGGCCGACACCGCGGGCCCCGTGCGGGGCGAGCATCTCCACCTCGTCCGGCCGCTCGATGTTCGCCAGCAGGGTCACCGCGCGCCCGTCGCGGGTCTCCGCAGGCAGGTCCGCCAGGCGGCGCAGGTTGCGCTCCCGCCGGCGCTCGAAGCGGGCGCGCTCTCCGTAGGCCTGGAGCAGGGCCTCGTCGGGCCGCAGGATCACCCGGCCCGCGCGTCCGTCCACGATCATCAGCTCGCCGTCCTCGGCGTGACGCGTGATCGCACCGAGGCCCACCACGGCCGGAATCCCCAACGAGCTGGCCATGATGGCCGCGTGCGAGGTGCGTCCGCCGGTGTCGGTGGCGATCGCCACCACGCGGCTCGCATCCAGCTGCACCGTCTCGGCGGGTGAGAGGTCGTTCGCCACCACCACCGCGGGGCCGGACAGGTTGCCGAAGCCTTCCGGCTCCCTTCCCATCAGGTGGAGCAGCAGGTGGCGCACCACGTAGTTCACGTCCGTGCGTCGCTCGCGCAGCACGGCGTTGTCCATGGCGTCGAAGAGCGCGTTCAGCCGCCGCATCTCGAGCCCCACGGCCCACTCCGCGTTGATGCGCTCCTCGCGGATACGGCGCGCGGCGTCCTCGAAGAGCTGGCGGTCCTCGAGGATCATGAGCTGCGTGCGCAAGATGGCGTCCACCATCTCGATGCCACCCGCACGCTCGCGAATCGCCTCCAGCGAGGCGCCCGCCCGGGACACCCCCGCGCGCAGGCGCCCGATCTCGGCCTCCACTGCCTCCGTGGCCAGGCGGTACTCGGGCAGGATCAGCATCTCGCGCTGCACGACGAAGGCGCGGCCCACGGCGACGCCCGGCGAGGCCCCGACGCCCTCGAGCGTCACGGGGCCCGGAGGTTCTTCAGAGGCCCTCATGCTCCGATCCGTCCAGGCGGTCCTCGAGCAGTCGCCCCAGCGTCTCGACCGCCAGGGGCGCGTCGTCCCCCACCGCGCGCACGCGCAGGCGCGTCCCCGGCCCGGCCGCCAGCGAGAGCAGCGACAGCACGCTCCTCCCGTTCACCCACTCCTCCTCGCGCGCCACGTGGATGTCCGCCTTGAAGCGACCCGCCAGGGAGACGAAGCGGCCGGCCGGACGGGCGTGCAGTCCGAGCTCGTACGCCACCACGAACTCGCGCTCGCAGGCCTGGTCGTCGCTCACCGGCGTCCTTCCGGCAGCAAGGCGCTCGCCACCGAGATGTTGCGCTGCCCGTAGTCCTTGATGAACTCCGCCAGCTCCTCCAGCGGCTTGCGCTCGGTCATGGTGGCGAGCTTGATCAGCATGGGGAGGTTCAAGCCCGTGACCACCTCCACGCGATGCCCCTCCAGGAAGGAGAGACTCATGTTCGACGGAGTGCCTCCGAACATGTCGGTGAGCACGAGGATCCCGTCTTCCGCCTCCACGGCGCGCAGGGCGTCGCCGATCGCAGCGCGCATCTCGTCCACGGACTGCTTGGGATCGATGGAGACCGCCCGAAACGGGGGCGCGTCGGGCACGATCAGGCGCAAGGCCTGCAGAAACTCCTCGCCCAGACGGTAGTGCGTCACGATCACGACTCCGACGTTCATACGCTGCTCTCCACGTCGCGGTGCGTCACGTTCACCTCGCGGCCGGCGCCCCGCAACGCGTCGGCCAGGGACTCCACCAGCGCCACCGAGCGGTGCCGACCGCCGGTGCAGCCGATCCCGATGGTGAGATAGCTCTTGCCCTCGGCGTCGTAGAGCGGAAGCAGGAAGTCCAGCAGGCCACGCAGGCGCTCCAGGAGCTCTCTCGTGCGGTCGTGGTCGAGCACGTCGCGCGCCACGTCGGGCTCCCGTCCGGTACGCGGTCGCAGCGCGGCCTCGAAATGCGGGTTCGGGAGGAAGCGCACGTCGAAGAGCAGCTCGGCCGAGGCCGGCACCCCGAAGCGGTACCCGAACGAGACCAGGTTCACGACGGTCGCCCGCTCCTCCCCCGTCACCAGCTGCGCGACCGTCTCGCGCAGCTGGTGCACGTTCAGCTGCGAGGTATCCACCACGAGATCCGCCAGGCGCGCCACCTCCTCGAGCAGGCGCCGCTCGCGCTCGATGCCCTCCTCGACCGTTCCGGCCGGCGCCAGCGGGTGGCGGCGTCGGGTCTCGCGATAGCGGCTCACCAGAACCTGGTTGGAGCTGTCCAGGAAGATCAGGTCCGCCTGCGCACCGGCCGCGCGCAGCTTCTCCAGCACGCCCGGGAACCCGGCCAGGAAGATCTCCTCGCGGGCGTCCAGGGCGAGGGCGATGTTGCGGATGGGCGGCGTCGCCTTGGCGCACAGGTCCAGGAACTGGTCGATCAGCGGCGGGGGCAGGTTGTCCACGGAGTAGAAGCCCAGATCCTCCAGCGCGGCCATGGCGGTGCTCCGCCCGCTGCCCGAGAGGCCGCTCACGAAGATCACCCGCGCGCCGGCCGCGATCACCGTCGCTCCACCGCCGCGCGCAGCCGCTGGTCCAGGCGGTCCACCGCGCTCGTGCCGTGACGTCGCTGCAGGTGGTCGCGGACCGCCACCTCCACCACGGTGGCCAGGCTGCCCGCCGGACGCGCCGGCAGCAGCAGCGCGGGAAGCGTGACGCCGCCCCATTCCTCCCGCGGGCGCTCGAGGCCCACCCGCTCGTAGGGCGCCCCCTCGCGCCAGGGCTCCAGGCGGCACACGAGGCCCACGGCGCACTCGTCCCGGACGGCGTCGGGCCCGAACAGCTCGGGCAGGTACACGATGCCCACGCCCCGGAGCTCCACGTGATGCCGGATCAGCTCCGGCGCCGACCCCACCAGCCGGTCCGCCTCGGCCCGCTGCAGCAGCACGACGTCGTCCGCCACCAGGCGGTGTCCCCGCTGCACCAGCTCCAGGGCGCATTCGCTCTTCCCGATCCCGCTCGGCCCGACCAGGAGAACGCCCACTCCCAGGACCTCGACGAGGGCCCCGTGGGCCCGCACCGTCGCGACGTCGGTCAGAACTTCGCGTCCTCCTCCTCGATGGTGCGGAAGACTTCCTCGCGACTCTCTGCCTCGAGCAGTCGCTTGCGGAAGTGGGCGTCGCGGAAGAAGCGCGAGATGCGGGCCAGGGCCTTCAGATGCTGGCCGCCCGAGTGCTCGGGGACCACGAGCAGGAAGAAGAGGTGGGTGGGCTGTCCGTCGATGGACTCGAAATCCACGCCCTTGCGGCTGCGCGCGAACGAGGCCATCAGGCGCGTGAGCGCCGGCATCTTGCCGTGGGGGATCGCCACCCCCTCGCCGATCCCGGTGCTCTGGAGCCCCTCGCGCTCGAGCAGCACCTGGACCAGCCGCTCCGCGTCCACACCCGACTCGGCGCCCGCCAAATTGCGAGCCATCTCGGCCAGGACATTGGGCTTCGTCTCGGACTCGAGATCCAGGATCACGCCGTCCTTGACGAGAATGTCCATGATCTTCATGAAGCCCCCCCGACGGCCCGGGCCTACCCGACCTGGCGCCGCTTGGTCGAGGACAGGATGTTCAAGGATTCGCGGTACTTGGTCACGGTGCGCCGTGCGATGTCGATGTTTCCGGCTCGGAGCATCTCCGCGATGCGTTGATCCGAGAGCGGTCGACGCGGATCCTCCGCGGACACGATGCGGCGGATCTTCTCTTTGACGCTCTCGCTGGCGATCGCTTCGCCTTCGAGCCGGTTGATGCTGGAATTGAAGAAGTACTTGAGCTCGAAGATGCCCTGGGGGGTGTGGGCGTACTTGGAGGTGGTCACCCGGCTCACCGTGGATTCGTGCATCCCGATGTCCTCGGCCACGTCGCGCAGATTCAGCGGCCTCAGGTGCTGCAGGCCCCGCTCGAAGAATTCCCCCTGGTGCTTGATGATGCTCTCCATGACCCGATAGATCGTGCGTTGGCGCTGGTGGATGGACTTGATCAGCCACAGCGCCGAGCGAAGCTTCTCCTGCACGTAGTCGCGCGTGTCCTTCGGGACGTCGCGCCCCCGGGCCAGGACGTCCCGATACAGCTGGTTGATGCGTAACTTGGGCAGGCCGTCTTCGTTCAGCACGATGTGGAAGTCGTCGCCCACCTTGTAGACGAAGACGTCCGGTGTGATGTAGATCGGCTCGTCGCCCCCGAAGGGGCGCCCCGGGCGCGGCTCGAGCGTGCCGATGACGCGGGCCGCCGCGGCCACCTCCTCGACGCTGGCATC
Source organism: Myxococcota bacterium (assembly GCA_041577015.1). GTDB lineage: Bacteria > Myxococcota_A > UBA9160 > UBA9160 > PR03 > JBFGJV01. Next base: position 6,605 of record JBFGJV010000074.1, on the reverse strand, counting down.
CAGCGCCTTGGCGATGCCCTTGAAGTCGCGTCTCTGGAGCGCGTCCAGATGGTCCTCCACCAGCCGCCGCACCATCGCGTCCTGGATCCCGAGCGCGAGGATCTGGAGCAGCAGGCACTCGCGCAGGTCCCGGGCGGCCACGCCCGGCGGATCGAAGCTCTGCACCCGGGCCAGCGCCGCGGCGGCGAGCGCGGCGTCCACGTCGCCCTGCCGCTGCACCTCCTCGAGCGACGCGCGCAGGTAGCCGTGCTCGTCCACGTTGCCGATGATCCAGCGCGCCACCTCGGCCTCGGCCTTGCCACAATCGGAGAGCTGGAGCTGCCACTCCAGGTGCTCCGCCAGCGTCGGGCGCCGCGTAAGCGTCGCCTCCAGCGAGGGCCGGTCGTCGTCGTCGCGCACCACCCCCCCGCCCGAGCCCGGCGGGGCGTAGTCGTCGGCGGCGAAGTTCTGCCAGTCGATGGAATCCAGCTTCTCCTGCTGGGTGGGCTCCGCCTCGTCCGAGGTCGCCGGCTCGGCCGCCACCTCCGGCTGCTCGTCGCGCGCGGCGTTCTCGCCCGCGGCCGCGTCCTCGTCGCCCTCGGCACCCTCTTCGAGCACCGGGTTCTCCTGAAGCTCCTGCTGCACCACGTCCGCCAGCTCCAGGCGCGAGAGCTGCAGCAGCTTGATCGCCTGCTGCAGCTGCGGCGTCATGACGAGCTGCTGGCTCAGCCTCAGCTGTTGTTTGATCTCGATGGCCATCGCATTCAGCTCAGCTGGAAGTTCTCGCCCAGGTAGATCGCCCGTACGTCGGGGTCCGCCGCGATCTCCCGTGGCGTCCCCTCGCGAACGATCTCCCCGTCCTTGATGATGTAGGCGCGGTCACAGATGGACAAGGTCTCGCGGACGTTGTGATCCGTGATCACGATTCCGATGCCGCGGACGCGGAGCTGCTCGATGATCTTCTGGATGTCGATCACCGCGATCGGATCGATGCCCGAGAAGGGCTCGTCGAGCAGCAAGAACCTGGGATCGAGCACCAGAGCGCGTGTGATCTCCACCCGCCGCCGTTCGCCTCCCGAGAGCGCATCCGCCCGCAACCCCGCCTTGCGCGCGAGACCGAGATCGTTCAGCAGCTCCTTCAGCCGCTCCCGGCGCAGGGCGGGGTTCGACTCCACGGTCTCGAGGATGGCGTTCACGTTCTGCGCCACGGAGAGCCTGCGGAAGACGGAGGGCTCCTGGGGCAGGTAGGTGATGCCCAGCCGCGCGCGTCGGTGCATGGGGAGGTCGGTGATGTCGCGCTCCCCCAGCTGCACGAATCCTCCGCTGGGCCGCACGCCCCCGACGATGATGTTGAACGTCGTCGTCTTGCCGGCTCCGTTCGGACCGAGGAGACCGACGATCTCGCCCGGCTCGATGTGGAGGTCCACGCCGCCCAGGACCTCGCGCTCTCCGTAGCGCTTGCGCAGCCCGACGGCGGAGAGCGGGACGGCGCTCACGGTGCCTCCACCCCGGCGGCCTCGGCGCGCACGTTGACCACCGCCCCGCCGCTCACGCGCAGCCGCCCGCTGTCCAGGAAGATCTCGATCTTGCCACCGCGCACCCGGTCGCTGCCCTGCAGGAGCTCCGCGTCGCCCACGCACAGGACGCGTTGCTCGGCACGAAAGTAGGTGGCCTCCCGGCAGCTCATGCTCCGCTCGCCCTGCGCCACGCGCACCGCGCCCGTGGCCACCAGGCGATCCGGCTGGTCCGACCCCGCCGGGTAGAGGGCCTCGAGTCGATCGGTGTGAAGCGTCACGTCCTCCTGGACCACCCGCACGTTGCGCCGGAAGAGCAGCCGGCGGCGGCCGCGCTCCTGGAAGGCCTCCAGCTCGTCGGCTCGAATCGAGATGGGGGCGTCGCGATCCAGCGGCAGCCCCGCAGCCGGCTCCTCCTCCTGGGCCGGGCGTGTCTCGGCGGCGGGCGGCGTGGGCGGGGCGGCCGAGACGGGCTGCGTGTCCGCCACGCTCGCCACGACCCGCTCGGCGATGCGATCCACCGCGGCGGGAAGGGCCTCGGCGTCCTCGGCCTCCTCCACCCAGGTGGCGAGGGTGTCCCCCGTCTCGCCGGAGCGAAGCCGCACGTCCAGGCTGGTCCGCCGCCCGAGCCGCGTCACGCGGCCCGTCACCACCGAGCCGACCCCGGCCTGCGCCCCGTAGCGGCGCGCGCGCTCCGCCTCGGAGCGTCCCGAGGCGACCTCGCCGAGGCGTGCGGGACCCAGCACGGGAGCCAGGCCCCGGGCGCCGAGGCGTTCGGCGAGCAGGCTGGCCACGTCCGGCAACTCCACCCCCGCAGGGGCCACCCGCTCGAAGGGGGCAACCCCGATTCCCGTCAGCGTTTTCGGCGAAACCGGGGCTGCGCTCAACGCCGCGAGGGCGAGCAGGCCGAGCCCCGCGCCCCGCAGCCTCCGGCGCCGCCTGCGGGCGGAAGTCGTCACGGCGACTGCTCCACCGAAGCGCCTCCGAGAAGATGCAGCTTGCCTTCCTCCACGTGGTAGCGGAGCCCGCCCCCGCGCAGGGTGCGATCGCCCTCCTCGATCAGCACGGGCGCGTCCGTGTACGCGAGGCCTCGCCCGTGGTCGTAGCGGATCCACGTGCTCGCAAAGCGCCGCCCGTCCGCGGTGCGCCCGCGCACGTTTTCGGAGGCCACGAAGTCCTGGGTTTCCAGATCGAACTCGCCGCGCTGGCAGGAGAGGCGCAGGCCCACGCGCCCGTCGTCGTCCATCACGACGGCGCGAACGCGCTCGAGGTCGGCGACCTGCTGCTTCGGATCGAGGCGCGTGTGCTCCGCCTCCAGCATCACCTCGGTCCGCGGACCGCGGCTCGCCACGAAGGTCATGCCCGTGATCCAGAGCGAGGACGTGTCCTCGCTGGGCTCGGGCGAAGCGGCGCGCGCGGAGGTCGTCGCCAACCCGAGCGACGAAACGAGGACGATCAGCGCGCCGAAGCGGCCACGGCCGCCCCGAAGGCGACACTCGGGCACGCGCAGGAATCGACGCCCCATGCAAATATCATACCGGCCGGGACCGGCCCCAACAAGGCGATTCGACGTCCCGGCGCCGCCTCAGCAGCCGTCGTGGCCGAAGATCGTGCGCAAGGGACCCTTGTGGACGAGCCAATGGGCGGGACGGAACAGCAGCGTGTCCACCGCGTAGCCCACGGGATGGGCCAGGTAGGCGGCAATCCGCAGCGGGTGGCCCGAGCGCTTGGGGTCGTGATCGTCCGCCACGGCCGCATGGGGCGCGGCGGACAGCGCGACCGCCAGGAGAACGGCCGTCGCCGCGCGACGCAGGAACGTCTTCCGCATGGCTTGCCTCCGTGCCCCTCCGACGCGCCGGGAGCATAGCACGCCGACCCTCAGGCGCCGCGTCCTCCCAGCACCGCGACGCTCCCGGCCTCCGTCACGGCGTCGAAGGCCGCCCGGATCACCACGCGCGCGTCGGCGATGCGCCTCACCAGCGTATCGGCTCCGACCCCCGGCTCCATGAGCTCCGCCAGGCGTGCAAAGGACGGGTCGCTGCGCCGCAAGGACTCCACCGGACGGCCCGCGACCCAACGCGCCCGGGCCTCGAGCAGACGCAGGAAGCGGTAGCCCGCGAGCACGCGCTCCACCTCCGGACCGGCGGCGTGGCGCAGCAGCGCCGGAACGCTCGGGATCGCCGGAAATGGCGCGCCGCCTTGCTCCAGCGCCGCCCCCGCGGCCAGGAAGTCCACGTCCATCAGGCCACCCGGTCCGGTCTTGTAGTCCACCAGGTCGGGGTCGGGACTGACGCGCTCCCGCTCCACGCGTCCCCGCATCGCCGCGATCTCGGGCCAGGGGTTCCCGTGGCGCGCGATCACCGCCGCCCGCGTCCGCTCCAGCACCGCCGGCGCCTGGGGCGCGTCGCCCGCCAGGACACGCGCGCGCATCAGCACCAGGTGCTCCCAGGTCCGGGCCTGTCCGCGCTGGTAGCGCTCGAAGGCGTCGAGGGAGGTGACGAGCGTGCCCTGCTGGCCCGAAGGACGCAGGCGGGCGTCCACGCGGTAGGCGATGCCCGCGCCCGTCATGGTGGAGAGGTAGGAGATCAGGCGCTGGGCCAGGCGGGCCGCGCGACCCACGTCCTCGGTTCCGCCCTCGTAGAGGAAGACCAGGTCGAGATCGGATTCGTAGGTGAACTCGCGTCCGCCGATCTTGCCCATGCCCACCACCGCGAGCGGCGGGGCTCCGGCGCCGGTCGCCAGCGCCTCGCGCGCGGCGAGGAGCGCCGTGCGCAGGATCGACTCGGCCAGATGCGACAGGAAGACGGAGACCTGCTCGAAGTCCACCAGGTCACCCAGGTCGAGGCAGGCGGCCAGGAGCGTCTCCTCCCGACGCAGCAGGCGCAGTGCGTCGAGCAGCCCCTCCAGATCCTGGGCCTGGTCCGCTTCCTTCCCGAGCTCCTGCGCACGCCGCTCCAGGTAGCCGGCGTCGAGATCGGCCAGGCGCTCGAGGAGCGCGCTGCGCCGCGCCAGGAAGCCGGCGGCCTCCACGCTGGTGGCCAGGACGCGCGCCAGCCCCCGCACCACGCCCGCGTCCCAGCCGGCGGCGGGCTCTCCGCCCCGATGCTCGAGAAAGGGCGCCGCAGTCTCCCTCCAGCTGGCCGCGAGCGGGGAGTCGCCGAGCGCTGCCGCGAGGCGGCTAGCGAGGGTCGGCGTCATCGCGGGCCTCCAGGACCAGACGGTCGAAGTGCGCCCGCACCTCGCCCCGCACGGCGGTCCAGTCCTCCAGCAGCCGCCCGCGCGCCCGCTCCGCCTCGGGATCCGCGTAGCCCATGCGCCGGGCCAGGGCGAGCTGGGCGGCGGCGGCGCGGGGGAAGGCGTGCGTCTGCCGCTCCTCGGGCAGCTGCACGGCGTGCTCCGCGCGCCGCAGCCACCCATAGGCGTCCCGCAGGGCCGCGGCGGTCGCTCCGGGGAGCACGCCGCATGCCGCCAGGCGCTCGAGCGCGTCGAGGACGTTCCCCGTGCGGAGCTCCGCCTCCCGTCCGCCGAAGAAGAGCTGCAGCGCCTGCACCAGGAACTCCACGTCGCGAATCCCCCCGGCGCCCTCCTTCAGGTCGGCGTCCACGTCGCGTCCGGCGTCGCGGCGCTCGGTCTCGATGCGCATCTTCATGGCACGCACGGACTGCAGCACCTCGGGCCCGATCGTCCGTCGATACACGAAGGGCTCGATGCCGCGGACGAAGGTTCGGGCCGGATCGCAGGGTCCCCCCACGTGTCGCAGGCGGATCAACGCCTGCCGCTCCCACTCCGCCCCGAAGCTCTCGTAGTAGTCGAGGGCCGCCTCCACCGAGTTGACGAGCGCGCCGGCCCGTCCCTCCGGGCGCAGCTCCAGGTCCACCCGGTAGGCGAAGCCGTCCTCGGTAGGACGCTCCAGCTCGGCGCGCAGGTGGCGCACGAAGCGCGTCACCTGCTGGTTGCGAAGCGCCTGCGCCTCTCCCTCGGGCGCGTCGTACATCATCAAGAGGTCGAGGTCGGAGGAGAAGTTGAGCTCCCGGCCGCCGAGCTTGCCGAGCGCGAAGACCACCGGCGGCTCCGCGCCCGTGGCGTCGGCCGTGCAGCGCAGGGCGGCGTCCAGGCAGCCGTCCGCCAGATCGGACAGCTCGCCCAGGCTCTCCGCCGGCGCGCGGCCGGCCAGGTCGCGCGCCGCCACGCGAAGCAGGCCGCGATACTTGGCGCGGCGCACCGCGGTCCAGTCCGGCTCGGGCGATTCGCTGGCGGGCGGCCCGGGCGGATCGCCCACCAGGTCCGCGCACCACTCCGGGTGACGCAGCAGGAGCCGGGCCAGGAACGGGCTCGAGCCCAGCACCAGGGGCAGGGTCGGCGCGTGCTCCGGAGCGAGGGGGACGCCGAGCCGCTCCCGATGCGCCCCCGCCAGCTCCCGGAGCATGCGGGCGCCGGCGCCGGGCCTGGCGCTGCGCAGTAGCGCCTCGCTCCAGAGCGGCGCGCTCGCGGCCAGATCCGGGTGGCGAGCCGCCTCCGAGAAGGCTCCCGCGGAGACGTCGGGCTCCGGATCGCCCACCCGGGCCAGGATCTCGCGCACGTCGGACTCGCGCTCCAGGGCGTCCAGCAGCGCGCGGGCCAGCGGCGCGACGGCGCTCAGCGCAGCTCCCGTCGCTTCAGGTGGTCCACCTCGTTGAAGTTCTGGAGGGACCACACGAAGCCCGTCCCACCCAGCTCGCGCGCCTGCACCACGGAGTAGGCGGCGAGCTCCGTCTCGAAGCGCATCCACTCCCACGGCACCGGGCGCACGTCCAGCAGGTGGGTGAGCAGCACCGCGTTGGTCCCGCCATGGGCCACCACGGCGATGCGGGGCCGCTCGTCACCGGGCGTCCAGACGGTGAAGTCGTCCTCCCGCCGCGCGCGCACGCCGTGACGTTCCAACAGTGTGCTGGCCCCCTTGCAGACGCGGACGTGGAAATCGTGAAAGCTCTCCCCGCCCGGCCATCCGTCCCAGTGGTCGCGCAGCGGCCGCTGCGTGGCCGCGCGGAAGTACTTGTCCACCTCCTCCTGGGTGAGGCCGGCCACCTCGATCCCGATCTCCGCCAGCTCCTCCAGCGTGCGCGGCTCGATGCC
>JBFGJV010000073.1:0-13958 GCA_041577015.1 Myxococcota bacterium | reverse complement strand
GTACGCCGCACCTGGCCGTTCCGGACGTGGAAGCTCACCGGTCCCTCCAGGTGCGCCGCCAGCGACTCGTGGGCGCGCAGGCGCCCGCGCAGCAGGGCACCCGCTTGCACGGTGCCGGTCATGCCCTCAGGGTTCAGCTTGAGTCCCTCGGCCACGATGGGAGCGGGCGCGTTCTCCACCTGGAGCTCCGCGTCGAAGGGCACGTGGTCCACGTGCGCCAGGTCCAGACGAACGTCTCCGCTCACCGTGCCCGAGGGTTGCAGGTTTAGCTTCGCCGAGCGGAAGTCCAGCCGCGAGCCGACGCCCCGGAAGCGCGCCGTGACGCGCTCGGCGGGGAAGCGGCCGAGCCGGCGCAGGTTCGCATTCACGCGCCCGCGCGCCCAGACGCCCGGCCCGACCTCGACCGCCGGCGCATCCTCGGGCGCGGACGCGTCCAGCGTGAAGACGAGCGACCCGGGCGCGCTGCCCCCGAACGAGCCCTGTCCGCGCACGGGGATGCCGCCCACCCGGGCGCTCTCGATGCGGACGGCCGTGCGGCCTTCGCCCGGCTCCAGCACCGCGCGCACCCAGGAGATCGGCCACGGCAGGGCCGGATGGTCCAGGTAGTCGGCCTGCACCTCCACCCGGGACCAGCGCCGCCCCTCGTCGCTCGTCTTGCTCTGCGCCTGGATCCAGCGCCAGACGGCCGCCTGGCCCGCCAGGGACGGCGGCGGGTCCCGCTCACCGCGCCGGGCCCCGCGCAGGTGCTCGGGCCCGCGCACCCGGAGCTCGAGACGGGGAAGGGCGCGGCCGTCGAGCGTCGCCCGGAGGCCTCGCAGGTCGAGACGCTCGGGCGTGCGCGCCACCGACCCGGAGAGGTCGGTGAGCCGACCGGCGCCGGGAAGCTGAAGCGCCGCGTCCTCCAGCTCGAGCTCCAGGGCCAGGGACACCGGCCAGGCCGCGAGCGGGTCGCGCGCCAGGCGCCGCCAGTCGTCGAGGGTGATGCCGCTGCCGCGCGCGTCCATGCGCACCAGACGGCCCGCCTCGATTCCGGCCGCCACGTCGCGCAGGCCGTTTCCGCCTTCCGGGAGCAGGGCCAGCAGCGCGTCGCGACTCCCCAGCAGCCGGAGGTCGCGCGCGGAGACGACGAGGTCCGTCGCGGCCGTTTCACGGAGGGGGAGGGCCAGGGTTCCGGAGGCGTCGAGCTGCATCTCGCCGCTCGCCAGCGCGAGACGGCTGATCGAGATGCGGTCCGGCTTCGCGAGCGCGTCGACCTCCAGCCGCGTGCCGGGAACCTCGAGCTCGAGGCGGCGCTCGTCCACCTGCGATCGCAACGCGAGGGAGCGTCCCTCGAGCTGAAGCTGCAGGTCGTGGTGGCCCGCGCCGTCCTGGCGCCAGCGAAGCACGCCGCTGGCCGTGCCTCCCACGCCCCGCAGTGCGGGCAGGCGCGACGCCAGCGGTGCCAGGGCCGCCAGGTCCACGCGCTCGAGCACCAGCTCGAGCTCCGAGCGCCCCTCGCGCAGCGTCGCGTCGGCGACGAGTCGCCCCCCGGAGCCATGCTCCGCCAGATGAGCACTGGCTTGGAGCCGGTGGCCGCGGCCGAAGACCCGCTGTGCCAGGCGGACCGAGACGTCCGTCAACGCCAGGCGCCCGGCGGCCGCGGCCGGGCCGGTTCGCACCACCAGCTCGGCGTCCTCGATCGCCAGTGCGGGGGCGGCGGGGGGGACGCGCAGCACGAGCCGGGCGGCCTCCAGAAGGCTCTTGCCCAGGCGGCGCTCCTCCGCCTCCGTGGAGCCACCCAGCAGCCGGGCCACGGCCGGCGGGCTCCAGCCCTCCGGCCCCCGCTCCAGCCGGGCGTGCACCCCCGCCAGCTCCAGGCGCCTGACCTCGATCCGCCCGAACAGGACGCTGCGCAGGTCCAGCAGGGCCCGTGCGGTCCGGATGCGGATCTCCGGATCCTCGCCCTCCCCCGCGCGCAGGTCCGAGGCCTGGATGCCCACGCCGCCCGCCAGCACCAGCCGCGCGCTCGCCACCTCCACGGGTATGCCGAGCCAGCCCTGGAGCTCCGCCTGGAGCTCGGAGCGCAGGGACTCCGGATCCAGGCGCCCGAGCAGGCGCGCCCCGGCCGCCAGGACGACGGCCAGGGTGACGACGGCGACGAGGACGAGAAGGCGGGTGCGCTGCACGCGGGCTCCGCGCGAGCCGAGAATCTAGCGAGCGCGGCGCTCCCCGGCGCGCCCGGCACCGCCCGGAGTTGCCGGCTCCCGATGCCAAGGTTGGGCTCGGCGACCCGAAGCTAGGGGCCGACCGGGCGCGGAGAAGGTGCCCATCCCGGCCCCGCGCCTCGCACTTCTCCCGGCCAGCGACGGCAACCGTCGATTATTGCTCAAGAAATCAGACCGACGGACGAAACGAAGGCAGGACGGACCGGGCTCCGCCCCCTTACCCGATCCGACGAGGGAGTGCGACGGCATGGAAAGCAAGGGGAACGCGCAAACGCGCAAGAACCGCGTGCGGGAGCTGCGTGAGAATCGGCTGATGACGCAGGCGCAGCTCGCCCGCAAGGCGAGGGTCGCGCTCCGCACCATCCACAGCGTCGAGAAGGGCATGAACTGCCGCATGGACACCAAGCGCAAGATCCTTCTCGCCCTTGGCCTTCGCTTCGAGGACAAGGACTACGTCTTCCCGCCGCAGCCGGCCGGCGATTCCTTCGAGTCCGGCAGCCACTAGCCCGCCTTTCCGGTCTCCAGGCCTCCTCGGGTACATTCAGGCCTCGCCAGTCCGCGCCTGCCGGCCCGGGAGGAGACGGCCATTCCCGCTCGCGCCACGCTGCTCGCCGATGTCGCCGGCATCGTCTCGCGCTCCCACGATCTGCGCGAGACCCTGGACAACGTGGTCGAGCTGGTGGCGCGGCGCCTGGAGGCGGACGCCTGCTCGCTGTACCTGACCGAGCCGGACCTGGGCCGTCTCACCCTGCGGGCCTCGAAGGGGCTCGATCCCGAGGCGGTGGACCGCGCCGGCCTCGGCCTGGGCGAGGGGCTGGTGGGGCTGGTGGGGCAGACCCGGGAGCCGATCGCCTGCGAGCGGGCCCGGGAGCACCCGGCCTTCCGCTATCTGCCGGGCACCGGGGAAGAGCGCTTCGAGTCCCTGATGGCGGCCCCGCTCCTGGTCCGGGACGTGGCGATCGGCGTGATCGCGGTGCAGACGGAGCGACCCCGTCGCTTCGCGCCGAGCGACGTCCAGCAGCTCCAGACCTGCGCCCAGCTGATCGCCCCCGTCGTGCTCAACGCGATCCTGCTCTACATGGTGGGACGCAGCGACGCCCAGCGGCATCGCTTCGTCGCCGAGCTGGCGCACGCGGGCCTCCCCGTGGCGGGCTTCGAGCGGCCCTCGCGCGAAGAGCGCAACGTGCGCCTGCACGGGATTCCGACCTCGGCAGGCATCGCCATCGGGCCGTTGCGGCGTCTGGAGGAAGGAGAGCCGTCCGCCGAGACGGAGTACGTACCGCGGGCGGACGCCGACGAGGAGGTGGAGTCCCTGCGCGTCGCCCTGGCCGAGGCGCGGCGCGACCTGGATGCGGCCCGGGAGGAGTCCGGCGGCCGCTTCGGACCCGAGTTCGCGGCGGTCTTCAACACCCACATCCAGATCCTCGAGGACAGCGGCTTCGTCGCGCGCCTGGAGACGGCGGTGCAGGAGACCGGGAACGCGGTCACGGCCGTGGGCCGCGTGGTGGAGGAGTATCGGCAGCTCTTCGATCGCATCGAGGACCCCTACTTCCGGGAGCGAGGCATCGACGTGAACGACGTGGGCGCCCGCATCCTCGCCAAGCTTACCGGCGTGGAAAGCCCCAGAGCCCCGATCGAGCCCGGCGCGGTGCTGGTGACCTCCGCGATCCTTCCGGCCCACTTCACGCTGCCCGACATGGAGAAGGTCGCCGCCATCGTCTCCGAGCACGGGGGAGCCACCTCCCACGGGGCGATCTTCGCGCGGACCCTCGAGATCCCGGCCGTCACCGGGGTTCCCGGGGTGCTGGCGATGGCGCGTCCAGGGGAGACGGCCGTCGTGGACGGGGCCAGCGGCCTGGTCCTGCTCTCGCCCGACGAGCACCTGCTCGCCGAGTACCGGCGCACGCAGCAGCGCTACGAGATCGTCGTCGAGCACCTGGACGCCCTGCGCCACCGTCCTGCCGAGACGCGGGACGGGCGCTGCATCGCGCTCACGGCGAACGTGGGCCTGCTGGCCGACCTCCATCTGGTGGAGCGGCACGGCGCCGAGGGGATCGGGCTGTTCCGCACCGAGCTCCTGGCCCTGGCCCACCGGGGCATCCCCGAGGAGGAGGAGCAGGAGAAGCTCTACGAGCGCGCGGCCCGCGCCATGGCGCCACGCAACGTCACGATCCGAACGCTCGACCTGGGGGGGGACAAGGCGATCCCGGACCTGGGCTTCGGAGAAGAGGACAATCCACAGCTGGGCTGGCGCTCGATCCGCTTTGCCCTGGCTCACGAGGATTCGTTCCGCAGCCAGCTCCGGGCCATCCTCCGCGCGAGCGCGGGGGGCAACGTCTCGCTGCTGCTGCCGATGATCGCTTCCCTGGAGGAGCTGCGACAGGCGAAGCGCCTGGTGGACGAGACGAAGCAGGAGCTGGCCCGGCGCGAGATCGCCTTCGACCCGCAGATCCCCGTGGGCGTGATGATCGAAGTGCCCGCAGCCGCCCTGATCGCAGAGTCGCTGGGACGCGAGTGCGACTTCTTCAGCATCGGCACCAACGACCTCACCCAGTACACGCTGGCGGTGGACCGCGGAAACGAGCGCGTCGCGCACCTGTTCGACCCGCTGCATCCCGGCGTGCTGGCCCTGATCGACCGCAGCGTCCGGGCTGCGAACCGGATCGGGATCCCCGTCTCGGTGTGCGGCGAGATGGCGACCAATCCGCTGGCGGTACCGCTGCTCGTGGGGCTCGGCATCGCGGAGCTCTCCGGGATTCCCGCTGCGGTGCCGGTGGTGAAGGAGATCGTGCGCGGCCTCGACGCCTCCGAGACCGCCGAGGACGCGCGCCGCGCGCTGGCTGTCGGGACGGTGCGGGAGGTGCGCGCCATCGCCGCCGCACGCCTGCGCGAGGCGGGCCTCCTCGAGCACCCGGACATCGGCGACTGGCTGGGCTCGATCCTGGCGCGCTACGAGCTGTCCTGAAGCTCGCCGAGCGGCGCCAGCTCGGCCAGGACGCCGCTGTGGTCGCCGCCCGGGAGCGCGACCACCTCGAGGCGCTCCACGCGGATGCGCTCCACCAGCACGTGGTCGATGCGCAGCAGGCGTGGCCCCCGGGCGGCGGGTGCCCAGGTGGGACGTGGCCTTCCGCCGCTCCCGTTCGCGGCCAGGTGGGCGGCGTCCGCCAGGCGCTCGGCGAGGCGGCGATAGAGCGGCCAGACGGGGGTGGCGTTGAGATCCCCCGCCAGCACCCTCGGCCGCTGGCAGCCCGCAGCCAGATAGCCCTTCAGCCCGGCCAGCTGGCGGCGTCTAGCCGGGAAGGTGCGCCACGGGGGCCAGACGTGGGGCGCCGTGATGTGCACGTTCAGGATCTCGAGGTGGGTGGGGAGGCCCGCCCAGTGGCTGGGATCGAGGCGCGCGATGTGCGCGGGACGTTCGGGGAGGGGAAGGCTCTGCAGCCGGCCGGGGTGACGCAGGGCGAGCCCCATGCCCGAGTGATCGCGCGCGGGCTCAAGGCGCCCGTGGGCGAGCACGCGCTCGAGCTCTCGGGACTGCTCCGGCGTCATCTCCTGCGTGGCCACCACGTCCGCACCCGAGCGCTCTACCAGCTCCGCAAAGCCGCGCGCGTCCACCGCGCCGTTCCAGAGGTTCGCCGTCAGCAGCCGTACGCTCCCACCCAAGACCCTCAGCCTCCCGTCTCGACGGCCACGGCGCTGGGGCGTCCCGCCGCAGCCGCCTCCGCGCGTTGGTTCGATCGGCCGAGCGCCCCCTCGAGCTGAGCGCGCAGGCCGTCCAGCTGCTCGCGCGGCGCCTCGCGCGGCACCCGCATGGGAGGTCCGAAGACCACCGCCACACGGGCGAAGGGGACGGGAAGCACGACCCGGTCCCAGGACCCGAAGCGGAGCGCCGGTCGCGCCGCGAGGCCCACCGGCTGCAGGGTGACCCCGGTGGCGCGGGCGGCCGCCAGCACCCCCGGCTTCGCCCGCCCGGACGGTCCCCGGGGTCCGTCGCAGAGCACGCCCACCGCCCGCCCCTCCCGCACGGCGCGGATCATCCCGGCGAGCGCCTGCGGGCCGCCACGAGAGCTCGAGCCTCGCGGCGAGGGGCCGAAGCCGAGCCGGACCAGCACGGCGTCGATGCGCTCGCCGTCGCGGCTCAGACTGACGGGGACCACGGCTCCGCGGTCGCGGAACACACCTGCCGCAATGAAGAGTCCGCGGTGCCAGAGCGCGGCGACGAAGGGGGCGCCGCCCGCGAAGGGGTCGGGACCCTCCAGCTGGACGCGCCAGGTGGCGGCGAGCCCGCGCAGGATCCACGCGCCGAGGCTGCCCAGCACGCGCGTTCCACGAGCCGTTCCCGCCCGGTTCGATCGCATGACGATGCCACCATAGCGCTCCTCTCGTCACGCGAAGAAGGCGATCAGCGCGACGCCCGCCACGATGGCGAAGGCGCCGAGCACGCGACTGCGCGACGGCCGGTCGCGCAGCCAGACCGCGCCCAGCCCCAGCGCGAACAGGACGCTCGACTGGCGTGCCGCCACCACGTAGCTCACCGACGCGGTGCGCAGCGCCTGCAGGATCAGCACGTAGCCCACGAAGCTCACCGCAGCGGCCGTGACCGCACGCCCCCCTTCCCCGCGCCAGGTCGCACGCAGCGAAGCGCGGTCGAGGCGCCGGGCGGCCAGGGGCACGAAGCAGATCGCGCTCGAGGCGGTGAGCAGGAAGTAGAAGCCGACGGCGCGCGGCAGCGCGCCGGACCAGGGCAGCTGCTCCAGACGCGCCATGAAGTGCTTGTCCAGCAGCGAGTAGACGACGGTGGCGGCCAGCGTGAGCCAGGCCCATCCGGCCCCCGGCGTCGCCAGCCGACGCCAGCTCAAGGCCCCGCCCTGCACCGCCCAGATCCCCGCCACGACCGTCGCAATGCCGAGCGCCCCGGCCGGCGAGATCGACTCGCCCAGGAGCGGCACCGCGACGAAGGGGAGGAAGGCCGGCGTCGAGCGGGCGATGGGATACACGAGCGAGAGGTCTGCCGTCTCGAGCCCTCTCGTCAGCCAGTAGAAGTAGAGGCCGTGGGCGACGGCCGTGCCCACGAGCGTCGCCCAGAGATCGGGCGGGAGCGTCGCGAGCGGCATCCGGGTCAGCACCACGAGCGCGATCGGGAGCGTTGCCAGCACCTGGACGACGTTGAAGGCGAGGGGGTCGCGACTCCCCTTCATGGACACGCTCCAGCCGGCGTGCAGGAGCGCCGAGGCGAGGACCAGCGCCAGCTCGACGGGTGTCACCAAGGGCGAGTATGGCAGGGCCGCTCCCCGTCGTGGGTCGGAACCGTGTCGACCGGGGCCGGCTCGTGTGTTACCTCTCCCACGCCTCGCCCGCGGGGTCGAAGCCGCGTCGCTCGAGGAAACGCCGTGACGGGGACACTCTCCACCTGCCGCGACTATCTGGAGCTCACCAAGCCGCGCATCCTGCTGCTGGTGCTGGTGAGCGGGAGCCCGCCGCTCTTCATGGCGTCGGGGGTGGAGGTCTCGCTCGCGCTGGCCACGGCCGTGCTGGTCGGGATCGCCGGAGCCGGGGCCGCGGCCAACACGCTCAACTGCTACGTCGAGCGCGAGCGCGACGCGCTGATGGCGCGCACGCGGAGCCGTCCGCTCCCCGCCGCCCGGCTGGAGCCCGCCCGGGCGCTGGTCTTCGGCCTGGTGCTGGGCGCTCTCGCCACGGCGCTCCTGGGCGTGGCCGGGGGAGCGCTGGCGGCCGGGCTCGGCGTGGCCAGCATCCTGTTCTACGTCTTCGTCTACACCGTCTGGCTCAAGCCCCGCTCGGCCTGGAACGCCGTGGTGGGGGGAGCCGCGGGGGCCGCCGCGCCGCTGATTGCCGACGCGGCGGTGCACGGCAGCGTCGGGCCGGTGGGGCTCCTGCTCTTCGCCATCATCTTCCTGTGGCAGCCGCCCCACGTCTGGGCCATCGCGCTGTACCGCAAGGCGGAGTACGAACAGGCGGGCATTCCCATGCTGCCCAGCGTGATCGGCGACGAGCCGACGCGCTGGCGCATGTTGGGCTACGCGCTGGCGCTGGTGCCGGTGACCCTCGCGCCGGTTCCCCTCGGCCTGCTGGGGCTTCCCTATCTTGCCGCGGCGCTGGTGCTCGATGCCTGGTTCGTGTGGAGCGTCGTCGGGATGGTACGCGCGCGCAGCGTGCGAGCGGCGCGCCGCGTCTTCCACGGCTCGCTCGTCTACCTCTTCGCGCTGTTCCTCGCCATGCTGCTGGACCGCACCCTGCTGTAGGCGGCGGTCTCCGCACTCCTGGGCTCAGACCACCAGGTTCACCAGCCGACCGGGCACCACGATGATCTTGCGTGGCTCGCGGCCCTCGAGGTACTTGCGCACCTTGTCGGATGCCAGGGCCGCCGCACGCACGGCCTGTTCGTCTGCGCCCGCGGCCACGGCCACCTCGTCCCGCCGCTTGCCATTCACCTGCACCACGATTCGGATCTCCTCGGCCTCGAGCAGGGCGGGATCGGCCTCGGGCCAGGGCGCTCGCGCGATGGACTCGCTGTGGCCGAGTCGCTCCCAGAGCTCTTCGGCCAGGTGCGGAGCGAAGGGAGCCAGCAGGCGTGCCAGGACATCGGCGCCCTCGCACGGCAGCGGGGCGTCGCGCGCCACGTCGCGAGCCAGCGTCATGAGCTTCGCGATGGCCGTGTTGAACTGCAGCCCCTCCACGTCCTCCGTGACGCCCTGGATCGTGCGCGCCATCAGGCGCGCCTGCTCCGGCGTGCCGGCGCCCCCGGGGAGCTCGCGCAGCGGCTCCCCCGCGACGTCCTCGTCCACCACGAGCCGCCAGGCGCGCTGCAGGAAGCGGTGCACGCCGGCGATGCCGTCCGTGGACCAGGGGGCGTCCTTGTCGATGGGACCCAGGAACATCTCGTAGAGGCGCATGGCGTCGGCGCCGTAGCGGGCGACCACCTCGTCCGGGTTGATCACGTTGCCCCGGCTCTTCGACATCTTCTCCACCACCTCCTCGAGCTCCAGGTCGAGCGTCGGGTGGAGCGGGCGTCCGTCCTCGGCGCGCCGGACGTCCTCGAGCTTGACCCAGCGCGGCTTGAGCTCCCGGCCGTCCTCGGCGGACACGACGCGCTCGTCTGCGCTGCGTACGTCCCGGAAGCCGTAGGAACGCGCCTCTCTCCCAGGCTCGTCGTGCACGTTGTCGTCGTAGTAGCGGTAGCTGTAGCCGAGGATCATGCCCTGATGGACGAGCCTTCGAAACGGCTCCTTGGTGTGCACGAGGCCCAGGTCGTGGAGCACCTTGTGCCAGAAGCGCGCGTAGAGCAGGTGCAGCACCGAGTGTTCGGCTCCACCCACGTAGAGGTCCACGGGCATCCAGTGCCGCTCCGCCTCCAGCGACCAGGCCTCGCGCTCGTTGTGTGGATCGCAGAAGCGTAGGTAGTACCAGCAGCTGCCGGCCCATTGGGGCATCGTGTTGCGGTCGCGGCGTGCCGGGCGACCGGTCTCGGGATCGACGGTGCGCATCCAGTCTTCGGCCCGCTCCAGCGGCGTGCGCTGGTCGCCGGTGGGCCGGAAGTCCTCGAGCTCCGGCAGCCGAACCGGCAGCTCGGAGTCCGGCACCAGCTTCGTGCTCCCGTCCTCCAGGTGCAGCACCGGGAACGGCTCGCCCCAGTAGCGCTGGCGACTGAAGAGCCAGTCGCGCAGCTTGTAGGTGACCGCGCCCTCGCCGTGGCCCTGCTCCTCCAGCCAGGCGTTCATGCGGCGCTTCGCCTTCGGCGTGGGGAGCCCGTCCAGGAAGTCCGAGGCCACGTTCACGCCCTCGCCGACGAAGGGGAGCTCCACCTGGGCACCCGGCCGCGCGTCCACGACCCGCACGACGGGCAGCCCGAAGGCCTTCGCGAACTCGAAGTCGCGCTCGTCGTGGGCGGGCACCGCCATGATGGCGCCGGTCCCATAGCCGGCCAGCACGTAGTCGGCGATCCACACCGGGATTTCCCGACCGTTGCAGGGGTTCACCGCCCGCGCGCCCGTGTCGACGCCGGTCTTCTCGCGCGTCTCGGCCATCCGCGCCCGCTCGCTCTTGCGACGCGCCGCCTCCACGTAGCTCTCCACCGCCTGGCGCCGCTCCGCGTGGGTGATCCTCTCCACCAGGGGATGCTCGGGCGCGAGCACCATGTAGGTGGCGCCGAAGAGCGTGTCCGGACGCGTGGTGAAGACCTCGATCGAGAGGTCCGGATGGCCCGAGACCGGGAAGCGGACCGTGGCGCCCTCGCTGCGTCCGATCCAGTCGCGCTGCATCTTCTTGGTGGACTCGGGCCAGTCCACCTCGTCGAGGTCCTCCAGCAGCCGCTCGGCGTAGGCGGTGATGCGCAGCATCCACTGCTTCATGGGCAGGCGCACGACCGGATGCCCGCCTCGCTCGCTCTTGCCGTCGATCACCTCCTCGTTGGCCAGCACCGTGCCGAGCGCGGGGCACCAGTTCACCGGGACCTCGGCTTCGTAGGCGAGGCCGCGCTCGTGCAGCTTCTGGAAGATCCACTGGGTCCAGCGGTAGTAGCCCGGGTCCGTGGTGTCGATCTCGCGCGACCAGTCGTAGCTGAAGCCCAGCGACTGGAGCTGGCGGCGAAAGTTCTCGATGTTGCGCGCCGTCGTTTCCCGGGGGTGCGTGCCGGTGTCGATGGCGTACTGCTCGGCGGGCAGTCCGAAGGCGTCCCAGCCCATGGGATGCAGCACGGCGAAGCCGCGCATGCGCTTGTAACGGGCCACGATGTCCGTGGCCGTGTAGCCCTCCACGTGGCCGACGTGCAGTCCATCTCCCGACGGGTACGGGAACATGTCCAGCACGTAGTACTTGGGCCGGCCGGGATCGGCCTCGGCCCGGAAGGTCTCGTGCTCCCGCCAGTACGCCTGCCACTTCGGCTCGATCACCTTCGGGTCGTAGGCCATGAGCGGAATTTGACCGACCGCCCGCAAGCCTGCCACCGGCATGAGCCGCCGCGTATCGAGGCGCGGTCGGGGGGAGGGGTCGCCGACGACTCGACCGTCGCCCCGAACACCAATTCGCAGCAGGCGTCCGGAGGTGCCGGAGGAGGCGACCCCTCCCCCCGACCGCGCCCCGCCCCGACGCGCACGTACCGAGCCGCTACCGTCACCGCGTGGGCGAGAAGGCAGAGGGCGAGCACCCCACGGCCTGGTCGGAGATCTTCGTCGTCTCCGACGGCACCGGAGAGACGGCGTCGGCGGCCGTGCGCGCGGCCATGCTGCAGTTCGACGCCCGCTGGCGCATGCGCACCTTTGGCGACGTACGCGTGGCGTCGGAAGCCCGACGCGTGCTCGGAGAGGCGGCCCGGGTCCAGGCCCTGGTCGTCTTCACCGTGGTGGACAAGCGCGTGGCGCGCGCCCTGCGCGAGGGGGCCGAGGAGCGGGGCGTACCTACCGTGGATCTGCTGGGTCCCGTGATCTCGAAGGTTGCCGACCACCTCCGGGCCGAGCCCCGGCTGGAGCCGGGGCTGCTGCACGGCTTCTCGGACGAGTACTTCGCGCGCGTGGAGGCGGTCGAGTTCGCCGTGCGTCACGACGACGGCGCGAACCTGCATTCGCTCTTCCAGGCGAACCTCGTCCTGACCGGCGTCTCCCGCACCTCGAAGACCCCGCTCTCGATGTACCTGGCCCAGCGCGGCTTCAAGACCGGCAACGTTCCGCTGATCCCGAACCTGGATCCTCCGCGCGAGCTGCTGGAGATCGATCCGCGCAAGGTCTTCGGTCTCGTGATGAAGCCGGAGCTGCTGGTGACGATCCGCCGCTCCCGGGTGCGCACGCTGCGGGCCTCGCCCTATCTGGACTACGCGGATTCCGAGGGGGTCTACCTGGAGCTTCAGCACGCCCGCCGTCTGTTCCGCGAGCGTGGCTGGCGGGTGCTGGACGTCTCCGGCCGCGCGGTGGAGGAGAACGCCACGCGCCTGCTCGAGCTGCACGAGGGCCGTTGGCCCGCCCGGGACGGGCGCTGATCCGCGCGCTCTAGGCGCCCTCCGGGACTGCCTCCCGCTCTTTCTGGAGCCGCAGCGCCTCGCGCTGCTCGTCGGTGAGCAGGTGCATGGCCAGCTTCGGGCGGATGATGGAGTAGAAGGTCGGGATCACCGTGATGGCGCCGAACATGTTGAAGACCATCAGGATCGAGAGCAGCTGCGCCATCTCCGCCTGGAAGCGCAGGCTGGACCAGCTCCACAGGATGATGCCGCCCACGATGGTCGTGGCGGTGAAGCTCACGGCCATCCCCGTGGTGCTGATCGCGCGCCGAATCGCCTCGTCGATGTCCGCGGTCTCCGCCACCTCCTGACAGATGCGGTCCACGATGTAGATCGCGTAGTCGACTCCGATGCCTACGCCCACCGACTGCACCGGAAGCGTGTTGATGTTGAGGCCCACGCCACGGATCGCCAGGTAGGCCAGGGACACCATGGTGGCCGTCGCGATCTGGAGCACGATGATCATCGCGCTGGTCATGGAGCGATAGGTGAGCGAGTTCAGCACGAAGATGACCAGGAAGATCAGCGAGATGTTGGCGACGTGGCTGCGCTCCACCTCGTCGTTGATGGCGGCCAGGATGCCCATGATGCCGCCGGCCATCACGAACTGGACTCCGCGCGTCCAGGAGTTGGTGGGCTGGTACTTGGGCACGGAGTCGACCGCCTTGAGATCGTGGACGATCAGGTCCTTGGTGTTCACGGCCACCGCGCGGATGCCGTACTCCTCGCTCTCCCACCAGTAGTCGACGTTGCCTTCGCCCCACTCGGCGAGGGTTTCGGGCCAGGTGAAAACCTCGCCCTCCTCCACCATGTCGCGCTGCTCCTCGTAGTCGAGGACGGCGTCGTCCCGGAACTCCTCCAGCCACTCGGGCAGCCCGTCCCCGGCGGTCTTGGGCTCGATGTTGTCGTAGCGGCCGTCCTGACGGACCTGGATCTCGAGCGAGTGGTGCCGCGGCGGCAGCAGGGGGCCGATCATGTAGTAGAGCACGTCCTTCAGGTTGTCCGAGTCGAAGAACCCGGCGTCCGCCTCCGCCTTGTCCCTGTCGAGGCGCACGATCACCTCGCCGATCGGATTGCGCTTGATGAACTCCTCCGCGGCGAGGACCGAGCGCATGATGGTCTCGCCCTTCTTGTCCGGGTAGTAGAAGGCCACGTTCGCATCGCGGCCGTCGTCGGTCATGTAGGGGCGCAGGAAGCCGGGCGGCCCGTTGGTTCGGAGCTGGAAGATCGTGGTGCGCACGGTGCCGGACTCGTCCGGCACGAACTGCCACTTGGGATCGCCGTAGTGGTTCATCCGCCAGTAGGACTTGATGATCGGGGCCATGGAGACGGACACACCGAGGTTCGTGTGGGTCTTCATCCAGCGCTCGAACTCCTCCATGCGGCGGATGGGGAGGGGGTCGGCGCTGGCGTTGTCGCGATCGCCGTTGGCGTAGACCACGAACGAGTCGACGCCGCCGAACTTCTCCGCGATGGCCTCGGTGGCCACGTTGAACTCGTGGTCCGGCCACAGCAGCGGCGATCCGGGCGTCGCCAGGCCGATCTTCGAGTGGAAGAGCGTGATGTAGGTGGACCCGGCGAAGATCACGACCACGACGCCCGCCACGGCCCACTTCCAGAACGGATGGGTGGTGACCCAGCCGATGCCCTTCATGGCGCGTACCATCGTCTTGGGCAGGAAGTGCTCGGTCTCCTTGGGCGGTGCCATGTAGGCGATCATCACCGGGTGGAGGATCTCCACCGTGAAGAAG
>JBFGJV010000072.1:0-13987 GCA_041577015.1 Myxococcota bacterium | reverse complement strand
CCCGAGACGCCCCGCTCCACCAGGTAGCGCTTCACCGCAGCCGCCCGGCGTTCGGAGAGGCCCTGGTTGTAGGCCTCCGGACCGGTCGCGTCCGTGTGCCCCTCGACCGCCACCGGAAGACCGGGGTTCTCCTTCAGGATGCGCGCCGCCTCGTCCAGGATCACGCCAGCGTCGGGCCGGATCGTGGCCTTGTCGAAGTCGAAGTTGACGCCGCGCAGAATGATGCGCTCCTTCACCTCCGGCGGCGGAGGCGGAGGAGGCGGCGGAGGCGCGGGCTCCGGCGGAGGCGGAGGCGGAGGCGGAGGCGGAGGCGGCGCCTCTTCCTTCTGGAGCAGCCAGCACAGGCCGTAGCCCAGTGCGCCACCGACGATCAATCCGCCGGCACCCGCGCCGGCGGCCTCGTCGATGTCGCTACCGGAGTCGTGCGCAGCTCCGATGGCGGCGCCTCCCGCGCCTCCGGCCACGGCACCCAAGGCCGCGCAGATGGTCGGATCCGGAGCGCTACGCCCAGCACATGCAGAGATGAACGCGGCCAGCATGAGGACCGCGAGAAGACGCGTCGACCGCACGATTTCTCTCCTCCCCTCCCACGTTTGCGGCGCGTTGATAGCATGGGGGCCCCCGGGGCACCAGCGAAAAAGACGGCGCCGCGCAGCGACGCGTGCGAGAATACGGCCGGGTGCGGCTCGAGCGGGGTGAATTCGCAACATCTCTAGCAGCGGGGTGCCGGAGCCGTGGAGAGCTTCGAGAAGCTGGGCGCCTTCTACCTGGGTCGCCGCTACGACGCGGAGCGCGGCGAGGTCACGAGCGACCTGCTGCTCTACGACGCCAAGGATCTCACCACCCACGCCGTCTGCGTCGGCATGACCGGGAGCGGCAAGACGGGCCTGTGCGTGACGCTCCTGGAGGAGGCGGCCATCGACGGGATCCCCGCCCTGGCCATCGACCCCAAGGGCGACCTCGGGAACCTGATGCTCACCTTCCCCGACCTGGCTCCCGGGGACTTCGAGGCCTGGATCGACCCCGACGAGGCCACGCGCAAGGGCCGCACCACGGCCGAGCACGCCAGGGCCGTCGCGGAGCTCTGGCGCAACGGGCTCGCCAGCTGGGGTGAGGACGGCGCCCGCATCCGACGCTTCCGGGAGGCCGCCGAGGTGGCGATCTACACGCCCGGCAGCAGCGCCGGTCTCCCGCTCTCGGTGCTGGGCTCCTTCGCCGCGCCGCCGGCGGCGGTGGCCAGGGACGACGACGCGCTGCGCGAGCGCATCCTGGCGGCGGTGTCGGGGCTGCTGGCGCTCCTCGGCATCCGCGCCGACCCGATCCGCAGCCGCGAGCACATCTTGCTCAGCAACCTGCTCGATCACGCCTGGCGTGCGGGCCGGGACCTCGACCTCCCGACGCTCATCGCCGAGATCCAGACGCCACCCTTCCGCAAGGTGGGCGTCTTCGACCTGGATGCCTTCTTCCCCGCTGAGGAGCGCTTCGAGCTGGCCATGACGCTCAACAACCTGCTGGCGTCGCCGGGCTTCTCGGCGTGGACGGAAGGCGAGACCCTGGACGTGGCCCGGCTGCTCCACACGGCGGAGGGGAAGCCGCGTCTGACCATCCTCTCCATCGCCCACCTCTCCGAGCCCGAGCGCATGTTCTTCGTGACGCTGCTGCTGAACGAGGTGGTGGCGTGGATGCGCTCGCAGCCCGGAACCAACAGCCTGCGCGCGCTGCTCTACATGGACGAGGTGTTCGGCTACTTCCCGCCCTCGGCCAATCCCCCCTCGAAGACGCCGATGCTGACGCTGCTCAAGCAGGCGCGCGCCTACGGGCTCGGGGTGGTGCTGGCCACCCAGAACCCGGTGGATCTCGACTACAAGGGTCTCTCCAACGCCGGCACCTGGTTCCTCGGGAGGCTCCAGACCGAGCGGGACAAGGCGCGCGTGATCGAGGGCCTGGAAGGCGCCTCCGCGGCCTCGGGAGCCAGCTTCGACCGGGCCCGCACCGAGCGCATCCTCGCAGGTCTGGGAAGTCGCGTCTTCCTGATGAACAACGTGCACGAGGACGCGCCCACCCTGTTCCACACCCGCTGGGCGCTCTCCTACCTGCGCGGTCCGCTCACGCGCGAGCAGATCGCCCGCCTGATGGAGGACCGCAAGGCCGCCGCGGAATCCGCTCGCCCGCGGCCCGCCGAGCGCCCGCGCGCGGAGACCGTCCCCGTGCCCGCCGAGAAGCCCGCCGG
This sequence comes from Myxococcota bacterium, assembly GCA_041577015.1. Taxonomy (GTDB): domain Bacteria; phylum Myxococcota_A; class UBA9160; order UBA9160; family PR03; genus JBFGJV01. The sequence continues at coordinate 11,757 of JBFGJV010000072.1, read as the reverse complement.
CTCCGAGCGGCCGCTGCTTCCGCCCGAGATCGAGGTGCGTTTCCTGCCGCCGGCCCGACAGGCGCCCGAGGAGGCGCAGCTCCTCTACCGTCCCGCGCTGCTCGGCGTGGCCACCCTGCACTACGCCAACGCGCGCGTGGACGTGGACGCCTGGGAGAACGTGGCCGTGCTCGCGCCGCTCGACGGCTCGGGACGGGCCATGCCGTGGAAGAAGGGAGCGGTCTCGAGCGAGACGCCGCCGGTCCTCGACAAGGAGCCCGAGCCCGGAGCGCGCTTCGCCGAGCTGCCCGCGGCGGCGGCGCGGACCGCCAGCTACAAGACCTGGGCCAAGCAGCTCGCGACGCATCTCTACAAGGAGCGCCCCCTCGTCCTGCTGCGCTGCAAGGCCTTGAAGCTGGTCTCGGGCGCCGGCGAGAGCGAAGGCGAGTTCCGCGTGCGCGTGCGGGAGGCCATGCACGAGAAGCGCGACCTCGCCGTGGAGAAGCTGCGCGCGAAGTATGCACCCAAGCTGCGCCGGGAGGAGGAGAAGAAGCGGCGGGCGGAGGAGCGTCTGGATCGGGAGGAGTCCCAGTACCGCAACCAGAAGATGCAGACGGCCATCTCCATGGGCGCGACGGTGCTGGGCGCCATCCTGGGCAGGAAGCTCTCGAGCGTCGGCCGCGCCACCACCGCCGCCCGGGGCGCCAGCCGCACCGCCCGCGAGCGTACGGACGTCGCCCGCGCCCGGGAGGCCATCGCCGAGGCGGACCGCAAGATCGAGGCCATGAGCCGGGAGTTCGAAGGCCGGCTCGAGGAGCTGCGCGAGGAGCTCGACCCCGAGGCCGTCGAATACGACGAGATCCGGATCCGTCCCAGGAAGTCTGACCTGAACGTGGGCGGGGTCAGTCTGGTCTGGACCCCCTGGCACCTGGACGCCAGGGGCGTCGCCGAGTCGGCCCGCTAGAGCGGCACGCACATCCGACAGGGCCCGGTGGGCAGGATTGGCTTGTGGCCGCGCCGCCCTCCTTGTTAGGATGCGCCCCCGCTCGGGACCGTCATGCGACGCGGGTCGGGCCCGGCGCGGCTCTCCGCCCCACACGGAGGGGAGAACCACTCATGGACATCGTGAAGCAGTTCTTGTCTGGACGCGGCTCCGAGCTGGTGTCGATGCTCACCCAGCAGCTGGGCTTCGCTCCCGATCAGGCGCAGCGCTTCGTGCCGGCGGCCGCGCAGCGCGTGCTCGATCTGGTGAAGGGAGGCGGGCTCGACGTGGGCAAGCTGCTCTCCGGAGACGCCCAGGCGGTGGTGGAGCAGGTGGACACCAGCGCGCTGGCGACTGAGGCGGGCGTGGACGAGGCCAGGGCCTCCCAGGGGCTCGCCGCCGTGGTGCCGGCGCTCTCCGACACGCTGAAGGAGAAGGCCGGCGGCGCCGCGGGCGTGCTCGCGCTCCTGGGTGGGGGCGATGCTGCCGGCGGGCTCGGCAAGCTGGCCGGAAGGTTCCTCAAGAAATAGCGCGCGCCTCGCACCGGAAGCGCGAGGGGCTCCCGTCCTTCATCGAACCGAGAGGTCGAACATGGCGAACATGAAGATCGAGCAGGTCGAGGGCATCGGACCCTCCTTCGGCGAGAAGCTGCGCAACGCGGGCATCACCGACACCAACAAGCTCCTGGACAAGGGCTGCACCAGGCCGGGCCGTCAGGAGCTGGCCCAGAAGACCGGCATCAGCGAGGCCAAGCTCCTGGACTGGGTCAACATGGCGGACCTCTTCCGCGTCAAGGGGATCGGCGCGGAGTACGCGGAGCTGCTGGAGAGCGCCGGCGTGGACACCGTGAAGGAGCTCCGCAATCGCAACGCCGAGAACCTGGCCGCCAAGATGAGCGAGGTGAACGAGCAGAAGAAGCTCACCCGCCGCGTTCCGAGCGCGGAGGTCGTCAAGGGATGGATCGAGCAGGCCAAGGGCCTGCCGCCCAAGGTGGAACACTAGCAACCGGAGGGCACCATGGACGTCAGCAAGCTCCTGGAATCGATGCAGAGCCAGCTCGGGACCACGCTCCCGAGCATCGGCGGCGCCCTGCTGATCCTCGTCATCGGCTGGTTCGTGGCGCTGATCGTACGGGCGGGGATTCGCAAGGGCCTCGGCCTGGCCAAGCTGAACGAGCGCGTGCAGAGCAGCACGGGCCAGACGATGAACCTCGAGGGAGGCATCGCGGCCGGTGCCTACTGGCTGATCCTGCTGCTGGTGCTGATCGCCTTCTTCAACACGCTCAAGCTCGAGCGTGTCTCCGGCTCGCTCCAGACGCTGGTGGACCAGGTGCTCGGCTTCGCCCCCAAGCTGATCGGGGCGGGGATCCTGCTGCTCGTGGCCTGGGTGCTGGCCACGGTGGTGCGGGCCGTGGCGACGCGGGCGCTCGGCGCCACGGGCATGGACGAACGGCTCTCGGCCCAGGCGGGCATGCGCCCCTTGAGCGACAGCCTGGGCAACGTGCTCTACTGGCTGATCTTCCTGCTCTTCCTGCCCGCGATCCTGGAGGCTCTACAGCTGCAGGGCCTGCTGGCCCCGGTGCAGGGCATGGTGGACCAGATCCTCGCCATGCTGCCCAACATATTCGCGGCGGCGGCGATCGGGCTGGTGGGCTGGTTCGTGGCGCGGATCCTGCGCGACCTGGTCTCGAACCTGCTGGCGGCAGCAGGCGCGGACCGGGTGGGCGAGCGCGCCGGGCTGCGCGGGACCATGACGCTATCGCGTCTCGTGGGTCTGGTCATCTACATCTTCGTCTTCGTCCCGGCCCTGATCGCGGCCCTGAACGCCCTCAAGATCCAGGCCATCTCCGAGCCGGCCACGGAGATGCTCGCGGCCTTCATGGCTGCGATTCCCAACATCTTCGCCGCCGCCATCATCCTGGCGGTGGCGTGGTTCGTGTCGGGCTTCATCGCAACGCTGGTCTCGGGCCTGCTGGGCGGGATGGGATTCGACACCGTGCCCGAGCGACTCGGCCTGGCTCAGGCCTTCCAGGGCGAGACGACGCCCTCGAACCTGGTGGGCAAGATCATCGTCTTCTTCATCATGCTGTTCGCCACCGTGGAGGCCGCGAACCGGCTCGGCTTCGCCGCGGTCTCCGACCTCGTGGCCATGCTGATCGAGTTCGGCGGCCAGGTGCTGCTCGGCGTGGTCATCATCGCGGTGGGCTTCTGGCTCTCGAACCTGGCGTCCGGCGCGGTGAAACGGGTGAGCGGTCCGAGCGCCGGTCCTCTCGCCAACGTGGTGCGCTTCGCCATCCTGGGCATCGTGATCGCCATGGGCCTGCGCGCCATGGGGCTCGCGGACGACATCGTGAACCTGGCCTTCGGGCTGACGCTGGGTGCCGTGGCGGTGGCCGTGGCGCTTTCCTTCGGGCTGGGCGGTCGCGAGGCGGCGGGCAAGCAGATGGAGCACTGGCTCGCCCGCCTGCGGGGCGAGAGCAAGCCGAGCGGGCGACGCTCCTAGGCGGAGAACGGACTCCGCCGGGGCCGCGGCCCCGGCGGAGCTGCTCCTCAGCCCTCCAGACGCTCGCACACCTCGACGACCGAGCGCACGATGGCGTGGGGTCGAGGCGGTGACGCGGGCGGCGTGGAGGAACCCTCCACGTCGATCCACGCCGCGGAGAGGCCCGCCTCGAGCGCCCCCAGGACGTCGCACTCGTAGTTGTCGCCCACCATGAGCGCCTGCTCCGCGGAGGCGCCGAGACGCTCGAGGGCGTGGGCGAAGACGCGCACGTCGGGCTTCCCGGCCCCGAACTCACCCTCGATCACCACCACGTCGAAGTGACGCGCCAGGTCGAAGCGCTCGATCTTGGCGCGTTGGGCCTGGGCGGCTCCGTTCGTGATCAGGCCGAGGCCCGGCACGCGCCGCCGCAAGCGCTCCAGCGCTCGGAACGCCCCGGGCAGCGGAGCGAGGCTCCGATCGCGGAGCTCCGTGTACGCATGCGCCGCCTCCTGGGCCAGCTCGGCATCCGGCCGCCCCAGGCTCTCGAGCACGTGGCTCAAGATCTCGAGACGCGCCCGCGGCAGGTCCAGCCGCCCGCTGCGGTGACGCGCGTCGTCGGACCAGAACCAACGCGTGCTGCTCCGGATCTGCTCGCGCACGCCCTCCCGGTCGAGGCTCGTGTCGCGCTCCGCCAGCAGATCCGCGACGCGTTCCCACGCCTGCCGGAGGCCGGTGCGGTTGTCGAGCAGGGTGTCGTCCAGGTCGAGCAGGAGCGCGTCCAGCTCCCGTCCCTCGAAGCGCGGCATTTCGGCAGGGTAGCGGGCTTCGGTACGGTAGCGATCGGGCTCTGGGGGGAGGCGCGTGAGCGGGCAGAAGTCGGTCGAGGCGCTACCGCACCTGGTCCTGCTGCGCCTCTCGGGCGAGATCGCCACCAAGGCGCCGGCCACGCGCGCGCGCTTCGAGACCCGGCTGCTGCGCAACCTGCGCGACGCGCTCGCGAGCGAGCACGTCGAGGCGCGCATCCAGCGCACCCGGAGCCGCATCTTCGTGCACGCCGCGAGCCCCGCGACCGCCCCCGTGCTCGCCCGCGTGGCCGGCATCCAGTCGGTCTCGGTGGCGCAGGCGCACCCGGCCCGCACGCTCGAGGAGGTCGTGGCGCGGGGCGCGGCCCTGTACGCCGGGGCCGTGGCCGGCCGGCGCTTCGCGGTGCGGGCGCGGCGGGTGGGCGAGCGACGCGAGATCGCCCTGAGCGCCCGAGAGCTCGAGCAGGCGCTTGGGGCCGCCCTGCTTCCGGGCGCCGCCGGCGTGGACCTCGACGATCCCGAGGTGACGGTCCAGGTGGAGCTCTTCGAACGCCGGGCCTACTTCTGCCAGGAGACCTTGCGCGGTCCGGGCGGGCTTCCCGTGGGCATCGAGGGACGTGCGGTGGCGCTGGTCTCGGGCGGCTTCGACTCGGCCGTGGCCGCGTGGCAGATGCTGCGCCGGGGCGTCGCCCTCGACTACGTGTTCTGCAATCTCGGAGGCGCCTCGCACCAGCTTGGCGTGCTTCGCGTCATGAAGGTGATCGCGGAGCGCTGGTCCTACGGAACCCAGCCGAGCCTCCACGCGGTGGACTTCCACGCTCTCTCCGAGCAACTGCGGGCACGGACCGAGCCGCGCTACTGGCAGGTGCTGCTCAAGCGGCTCATGCTGCGGGCGGCGGCGAAGGTGGCGCAGGAACGGCGGGCCAGCGCCCTCGTGACCGGCGACTCCGTGGGTCAGGTGTCCTCCCAGACGCTTCCGAACCTCGCCGTGATCTCCCAGGCCACGTCGCTTCCGATCCTGCGTCCGCTCGTGGGGCTCAACAAGGAGGAGATCATCGAGCAGGCGCGGCGGGTGGGCACCGCCGAGCTGTCGGCGGTGGTGAACGAGTACTGCGCCATGGTGCCGCGGCGGCCGGCGACCTCGGCGAGCCTCGAGGCCGTGCGCGGCCAGGAGGCGAAGCTGGACCCGGACCTGCTCGAGCAGGCGGTGGCGAAGCGGGCGGTCTTCGACCTGCGCGCCCTGGACCCGGAGGCCCAGGGGATCCCGGAGCTCGAGACCCGTGAGATTCCGCCCGGCGCGGCGGTGATCGACCTGCGCTCGCGCGAGGCCTGGCGCACCTGGCACTGGCCCGACGCCGTGCAGCTCGACTTCGGTCGGGCGATCGGCGCGTACGACTCCTTCGCCCCCGAGCAGCGCTACGTGCTCTACTGTGAGTTCGGGCTGAAGAGCGCGCACCTCGCCGAGCTCATGCGTCGCGCGGGGCTGCGCGCGTGGCACGTCCCGGGCGGCGTCGAGACCCTGCGCGAGCAGGCATCCGCGCGCCAGGGCTAGAACGCGCGCTGCCAGCCGGCCGCGATCCGCCAGGCCATCTCCAGCTGCGGGCCGTCCAGCCCCTGGTGCACCGGACGCATTGCCTCCACCGCGAAGCGGTGGCCGCGCAGCGCTCCGTCCCGGACCAGGAGGTTCGTGCTCAGTGCCAGGTCCAGGCGCCTTCCGCCCCGACGGTCGGGATCCGCGGTCGGCACCAGCGTCGGGTCCAGCGCGTCGTCCTCCACGTTGCCCCAGCTCTCCCAGGCCAGCCGGAGCGAGGTACTGAGCCACGGTCGCCAGGCGCGCGCGCCCCACACCGTGACCGCCACGCGGTGGCCCAGCCGATGGTCACGGTGGTTGCGGTGGGTGCGGAGCGTGGCGAGGACGACCAGCGTCGCGGCGAGGCCGACGACGACACGTCCTCGCAACAGCATCACGCGATCGGGACGATCTGCACGGACACGCGACGCCGCTCCCGCGGTCCGTCGAACTCCAGCAGCATGATGCCCTGCCGGCGCCCCAGCACGAGATCGCCCTTCTCCACGGGGATCGTCTCCGAGGGCCCGAGCAGCGACGCCTTGATGTGCGAGTGGGCGTTGTCGTCGATGCGGTCGTGGAGCCAGCCGGCCTTCTCGGGGATCACCCGGTCGAGAGCGTGGATCACGTCCAGCCCGATGTTCGGGTCGTCGTTCTCGTTCACGACGATGGCCGCGGTAGCGTGCAGCACCATGACGTGGCACAGGCCACGCTCGACGCCGGAGCGGCGTACCACGTCCTCCACCTGGTGCGTGACGTCGATGCACTGGGTGGGCTCGGTGGTCTTGACCTCGAAGATCTCGGCCATGCACTCCCTCGGCTCGGGACCCGGGAGTATGCCCCATCGCGTCTCAGCGGTCCTCGGACTCCGCGTCCCGCTCGCGCAGGTGGCGGAGCAGGCGCTCCCGCTCGTCCGGGGGAAGCTCGCGCAGGCGCCGCCAGCGTTCGCGCAGACGCGCGCGCTCCTCCGGCGCGAGCGAGCGCCAGCGCTCCAGGTTGCGCTCGATGCGCGCCCGTCGACCTGCGGGCAGCTCACGCAGCTCGCCGAGCCTCCGGCGCAGCGCCCGGCGCTCGTCCGGGGAGAGCTCGCGCACGCGGGCGATCTGCTCCACCAGCTCCCGGCGCTCGTCCGGGGGAAGCTCGCTCAGACGCCGGCGCAGGGCGCGGCGCTCGTGGGGCTCGAGCGTGCGCCAGCGGCGCGCCAGGCTACGACGCTCCGCTGCGGAGAGGCCGCCGAGCATCTCGTCCCGCGCGCGGCGACGCTCGTCCATGCGCCGGCGCCACTCCTCCCGTTGCGCCTCTCGCCGCTCCCGGAAGCGCTCGGCCGCCTCCCGTCGCTCGATGCCGCCAGGGCGGCGGTCGGCCTGGGCCTCCGCTGGCATGGCGGGGGCCAGCGCTGCCGCGAGCAGCAGACCGAGCACGCTCCAGCGCATCACCCGCGCTCCTTCGCGTCGAGCTGGTCGAGGCGCTCCAGCAGGTCGAGCTGCTCGATGAGGGCCAGATCGTCCTCGGGAGCGAGGCCGGCGAGCGCTTCGAGCGCGAGAGCCAGCTCGAGCTCCTCGTCGCTGCTCCGGGCGAGGACGCCTGCGACCGGAAGCTCCGCCACGTCCGGAGCCGCCGCCGGGTGCTCGCTCCAGCGCGGCGACCAGAGCAGCGCGAGCGCCAGGGCGGCGGCGGCCGCCGCCAGCCCGGCCGGGACGGCGAGCCATCGCAGGGGCCGACGCGGCGGGGCGGGCTGCACGCGGCTCCGTCCCTCGGCAACGATGCGTTCCCGTGTGCGTGCCAGCAGCGCGTCGGGCACGGGCGTCGGCTCCAGGGCCCGGAGCGCGGCGTCCACACCTTCGAAGGCTGCCAGCCGCGCGCGACACGACGCGCAGGAGGCCAGGTGCTCGCGGAGCCGAGCCTGCGGCGCTCCCGAGAGCTCCCGGTCTGCGAACGCCGAGAGATCCTCCTCGAACTCCCGGCAGTCCCGGTCGAGCTGGCTCACGCGGAGACCTCCCCGCCCTTGAGACGGTCCGCCAGCGCCACGCGCGCCCGGTGCACCAGCGCCTTCACCGACTTCTCCGTGGTCTCGAGGCTACGCGCCACCTCCGCGTAGGAGAGCCCTTCCACGGCGCTGAGCCAGAGCGCGGCGCGCTGGCGCTCCGGGAGCTCGTCGAGGGCGCGCCCCACGGCGCCCGCGCAGCGGCGCGCGTGCACGACGGCGTCGATCGCCGGCTGCGCCGCCGGCAGCTCGGAGGCGGGCGCGTCCGGACCCGGGTCGGAGGAGCGATGCGGGCGACGACGCTGCGGACGCCGCAGCTCGTTGAACGCCAGTCGCGAGGCGATCGTGTACAGCCAGGTCGAGAATCGGGCATCGGGCTCATAGCGCTCCCGCGCGCGGTAGACGCGCAGAAAGCTCTCCTGGACCAGCTCCTCCGCGGAGGCCGTGTCGCGCACCAGACGCTCCAGATAGTGCAGCAGCGGTCCGGCCCAGCGTCGGAAGAGCGCGTCGAAGGCGGACTCGTCGCCGTCGCGCAGCGCCAGCATGAGCCGGACGTCGGGATCCGCCTGGTGCACGTCCGCCTCCGCCCTTCGTTCAACCCGGTGGGGCGTCAACGGTTGCGCGCCGGGACGACGAATCGGCCCCGCGGGGGGCCGCCTCGGGGCGCGGGATCACGCAGGCGCGCTCGGCTCGACCAGGCCGCGCACGAACTGCACCAGCAGCGCGGCGATCGCGTCGGGCGCCTCGAGCGAGAGCACGTGACCGGCCCGGGGGACCCGAGCCAGCTTCGCGTGGGGAAGTCTCGCCGCCATCACCTCCGCCGCGCGGCCGAAGGCGGCGTCCTCCTCCCCCACCACGACGAGAGTCGGGGCCTCGATGCGGGGCAGATCGTCGAGCACGCTCGGGGCGAGGGCCGAGACGGCCCGCCCGAAGCAGGCCACGGCCTGCGGCGTCTGGGCGGCGACGGCGGCGGCGGCGGCGCGCGTCGCCGACGCGTCGCGCTGCCGGCCCACCACGGTCTCGCCTCCCCGGCCGGCCAGGAAGGCGTCGAAGCCGCGCGTCTCCAGGATCTCGGCCGTGCGCTCCTGCTGCGCGGTCCAGCGCGCCTGCGCCTCCGGCTTCTTGAAGCCCGGTCCGCTCGCCAGGAGCACCAGACCCCGCACGCGTTCCGGGCTGCGCAGGGCGAAGTGCAGTGAGGCGAGGCCACCGAAGGAGAAGCCGGCCAGGATCGCGCTCGCGCCCTCGGCACCCCAGTCGAGCACGCGGCCCAGGTCGTCCAGCACGCGCTCCATGGAGTAGGCGTCGAGGTGCGTGGGAGCGTCGGAGCGCCCGTGTCCGCGGTAGTCCCAGAGCACGACCCGGGCTCCCGCCGCCACCAGCGGCGCCACCTGGGGACGGAAGTTCTCGCAGGTGGTGGCGAAGCCGTTGGAGAGCACGATGGGCACGCCCTCGCCGTGCGCCTCCGCCCAGAGCCGCACGCCGTCGGCCGCCACGACCTCCGCCACGCCTCAGGCCTTGCCGCCCGCGGCGTCGCTCCGCAAGCGCCGGCGCAGGGCCTCGGCCATGCGGTCGATCTGCTCCTGCATGGGACTGCGAATGGTGAACTCGGGCACCAGGGACCGGGTGCGCCCCTCGAGCTCGAGGTGCACGCGGGTCCCCTCGCCGCGCGGCTCGAGCCGGATGCTCCCCTGCAGCTCCCGCCACACCCGCCCATCGCACACCTTGTGGAACTGCACGTGGCCGTCCGCCTCGAAGTCGAAGTGGAAGGTGGCGACGCCTTCGCGCCCGAGCGCCCGGTAGCGCGTGCGCGTGGTCTTGCGCTTGGGCGTGTTCTCGACGAACTCCGTCTCGGCGTCCGGGAAGAGCGAGGTGTAGGTCTCGTCCTCGGCGAGCCGCCGAGCGGTCTCCTCCACCGGCCGTTTGACGTCGAAGCGTTTCTCCAGGCGCACGTCGTTTCCTCCCGCGCTAGCGGATGCGGACCCAGACCGGGGGCACGAGCAGCGGACTTCCGAGGGGGAGCTCCGCCAGCCAGCCAGCCCAACGCTCCAGCTCTGCCGGGAGCGGGAGCGTCGCCCGCACGGCCGCCCCCTGGAGCAGCTCCCCGAGCTGCTCCGCCAGCGGCCTGGGCCTCGGGTAGACCACGAGCGAGACGCTGGCGTCGGCGTCGATGCCGAGCTTCTCCTTGGCGCGGGCCGAGGCCACGCGAAGGCCCCCGAGCGCGTCTACCAGACCCAGGGCGGCGGCCTGCTCCCCGGTCCAGACGCGGCCTCGGGCCAGCAGGGCGACCCGGTCGCGGTCGAGCTCGCGCCCCTCGGCCACGCGCTCGACGAAGCGTTCGTAGATGGCCTCGACGTCGTCGCGCAGCCAGGCGCGCGTCTCCGCGGAGAGCGGACGCGAGGCCAGGAGGATCTCGGCGCGCGGGCCGCGCACGATGGCCTCGGAGCCGATCCCCAGGCGCTCCAGCAGGCCTTCCAGGACCGGGCGCGCCACGAAGGCCCCGATCGAGCCGGTGAGGGTGGCGGGGTCGGCGACCACGTCGTCGGCACCGCTCGCCACGTAGTAGCCGCCGGAGGCCGCCACGTCGGAGAGCGACGCCACCAGGGGCTTGCGATCGCGCAGCCGGCGCGCCGCCTGCCAGATCAGCTCCGAGGCGAAGGGCGAGCCGCCCGGGCTGTCGATGCGCAGCAGGATGGCGTCGATCTCGGGATCGTCGGCCGCTTTCTCCAACGACTCGATCACGGTGTCCGCCGCCACGATGGGCGAGCCCGTGCGCGAGATGGTGCCCTTGCCGGTCACGACCGGCCCGCTCGCCACCACCAGCGCGAAGGTGGCGGCCGGCTCGCCCACGACCGAGGTGGGATCCACGCCCGCATAGTCGGCGGCCTCCACCAGCGGCGGATCCTGGCGCGCCTCCAGGATCTCGCGACGGGTGCGCACGCCGTCCGCCAGACCGAGCTCCACCAGCTTCTCCGGCGTGGTGGGTGCCGCTGCGATCGCGCTGCGCACCGCCCGCTCCTCGAGATCCCGGCTCTCGGCGATGCCCCGCACGAACTGCTCGTCCACCGAATCGAGCAGCGCGTTCGCCATCTCCCGGTGGGGCTCGGACATCTTCTCCGCGGCGAGCATCTCGGCGGCGCTCTTGTACTCGCCGACCTGCTCCACCTCGACCCCCGCGCCGACCTTCTCCCAGAGACCGCCCAGGAAGAAGAACTCCGCGGCCAGCCCGATCAGCGGCGAGTGCCCCCCGGGCGCCACGTAGACCTCCTCGGCGGCGCTCGCCACGTAGTACTCGAGGTTGGCGTCGAAGGACTCCGTCTCGAGCAGCGCGATCGGCCGGCGGCCCGACTCGCGCAGCACGGCCACGGCGTCGCGCAGCTCCTGGGCCTTGGCCCATCCCACCTCGAGGTCCCGCACCGCCAGCAGCACGGCGGAGAGACGTTCGTCCTGGGAGGCCTTGCGCAGCTCCGAGAGCACGGCCAGCAGCGAGGCGTCCGCCCGCCCCAGCAGACGGGCGGCCAGCGGCGGCTCGGGCGCCTCCACGTAGGCCCCGCCCAGCTCCACCACCAGCATGCTTCCCTCCGGCACGGACGGGCCCCGAAGGGCGCGCGCCACCAGCAGCAGGATCGCCACCACCACCAGGAACAGCAGCAGTCGGCGGATCGTGCGCATGACGTTCTCCTTGCTTCCGGAAGCCTGCGTGCCGTGGGCTATCCTCGGCGGACGTGGCCCGTGAGGTATACATCGCAGCCGTCGGTCTCACCAAGGTCGACCTCACCGGACGCATCTTCGCCAGCGTCTTCGACCTCTTCGCCGAAGCCTACCACCGGGCGGTGGAGGACAGCCCGATCCGCGCCTTCGACGCCGTCCAGGTCGGGATCATGGACAGCGAGGAGTTCGAGAACCGCGCCAACATCGCGGCCAAGGTGGCGGACCAGCTGCGTCTGACCGGCGTCCCGGCCGT
>JBFGJV010000071.1:0-14459 GCA_041577015.1 Myxococcota bacterium | reverse complement strand
GCAGCGCCGAGAGGTAGGCCACGAGGGATCCCACCCCGATCCCGAGGACCGCGGCGATCGCCTCCCCCGGCCCCAGCGACCGTGCGGATCCCAGCGTCTGGACCACGACGGCGAGGACGAGGGCGGCGGCGAGGATCGGCACCAGGAGGGGCCTGTGCTCCAGGACGAGCGCGGCCGAGGTGTTGGAAACGACGCGCACGGTCCCAGGGTACCAGGACGGATGCTTGCCTGACGTATACTGACGCGACAGGCCCGTGGGGCCGGGGAGGAGCCATGGCGACCGCCGACCGTTACGCGATTCCCAACCAGGAGTCGGAGTGGAACGTCTCGGAGCGCTTCGACACCACCTTCCGGTGGGAGTACCAGGACGGGACCGAGTCGCTGCTGAACCTCTACGCCAAGGGCAAGAACCTGCAGTGGGACGCGGCGCGTCGCATCGACTGGTCCCTCGACCTCGACCCGGAGAACCCCCAGGAGATTCCCGACGAATCGGTCTCCATCTTCGGCTCGCCCGTCTGGGAACGGCTCACCGCGAGCGAGAAGGCGAACCTGCGCCGCCACAGCCAGGCGTGGCAGCTCTCGCAGTTCCTGCACGGAGAGCAGGGGGCGCTGATCTGCTCGGCCAAGATCGTGCAGCAGGTGCCGCGCATGGACGCCAAGTACTACGCGGCCACGCAGGTGGTGGACGAGGCACGCCACGTGGAAGCGTACTCGCGGCTCCTCCACGACAAGTTCGAGCTCGCCTACCCGATCAATCCACACCTGAAGCGGCTGCTGAACGACGTGCTCTCGGACTCGCGCTGGGACATGACGTACCTGGGCATGCAGGTCCTGATCGAGGGCCTCGCCCTGGCTGCCTTCCAGCAGATCCGCGACGGCGCCCGGAACCGGCTCGCCGCCCAGGTGAACGCCTACGTGATGCAGGACGAGGCCCGCCACGTGGCCTTCGGCCGCCTGGCCCTGCGCGAGTACTACCCGCAGCTCACCCAGAAGGAGCGCGACGAGCGCGAGGAGTTCGCCGTGGAGGCCTGCTACCTGATGCGCGACCGCTTCCTGGCCGAGGAGGTGTTCGAGGCCGTGGGGCTGCCGGTGGAGGAGTGCGTCGCCTGGGTGGAGCAGGCGCTCAGCATGCGGGAGTTTCGCTCGCGGCTGTTCAGCCGCATCGTGCCTACCGTCAAGGAGATCGGCCTGTGGGGGCCGAAGATCCGCCGCGCCTACGCGAAGATGGGGATCCTCGAGTACGCCGACGTGGACGCGGACGCCCTCATGAAGGAGGACGAGCGGATCGCCGAGTCGTTCGACTGAGCGCGGAGGTCCCGGCCCGATCCTCGTCTTCCTGCGAGACGGCCGCGGCCCAGTCCTTCACGCCCTGGGGCCAGGGGGGCAGCGCGATGGCCGGGCGCTGGAGCGTGGCCAGCGCCGAGAAGCGGGGCCGCCGCGCCGGACGAGGGACGGCGGGCGTGGAGACCGGTCGCACCGGCGTCGCCAGGCCGAGCTCGCGGAACACCGCGCACGCCAGCTCGTACCAGCTGGCCACGCCGACGTTCACCAGGTGGTAGGTGCCGAAGCTCCCGGTCTCGATCAGCCGCTCCAGCGCCACCGCCAGGTGCGGGGCATAGGTGGGCGAGCCGAACTGGTCGCTCACCACCTGCACCTCGGGGCGTCCGGCCAGCCCCCGCATGGTGAGGGCGAAGTTGCGGCCGAAGGGCGAGTAGACCCAGGCCGAGCGCACCAGGTAGTGACGCGGGTTGAAGGCGCGCACGGCCTCCTCGCCCGCCAGCTTGCTGCGTCCGTAGGTGGAGAGCGGCGCCGGGGTGTCGAACTCGTGGTAGGGACGCCCCGCCTCGCCGTCGAAGACGTAGTCGCTCGAGAGGTGCAGCAGCGGGAGACCGCGCTCGGCGGTGGCGAGGGCCAGCAGGCGAGGCCCCACTGCGTTGCCGGCGAAGGCGGCCGCCGGCTCGCGCTCGGCTCCGTCCACGTCGGTGTAGGCGGCGGCGTTCAGCACCAGGTCCGGACGTACGGTGTCCAGGCCGGCCCGCAGCGCCGCCAGGTCGCAGACGTCGAGCTCTCCGTGGGCCACCGGCACCACCTCGTGCCGGGTGAACTGCTCCAGGACCGAGCGGCCGACCTGTCCGCCCGCGCCCGTGACGAGCACCCTCAAGGCGGTCCCTCCGGCTCCGGCTTCCAGACCGGGAGCAGGTCCTCCACGTCGGCCAGACGCGGCGCACGCCGGTCGCGCTCCGAGAGCAGCGGATCGGTCACCGGCCAGGGGATCCCGAGCTGGGGGTCGTTCCAGGCGATCACGAGCTGGTCCTCGGAGTCGTAGAAGTCGGTGCACTTGTACTCGACGTCCGCGGTCTCGCTCGTCACCACGTAGCCGTGGGCGAAGCCCGGCGGAATCCAGAGCTGACGGAAGTCGTCGCCCGAGAGCGTCACCGCGACCCAGCGCGCGAAGCTGGGTGAGCCCCGCCGGATGTCCACCGCCACGTCGTAGACCTCACCCGAGACCACCCGCATCAGCTTGCCCTGGGGCCGGCGTCGCTGGGCGTGCAGACCGCGCAGCGTGCGGGCCGCCGAGTGGGCGTGATTGTCCTGGACGAAGCGCGCGGGGATGCCGCCGTGGGCGTAGCGGCGCTGGTGATGGGTCTCCAGGAAGAAGCCGCGTTCGTCGCGGTGCACGTCCGGCTCCACGACGAGCACCTCCGGGATCTCGGTGGGCAGGAACTTCACGGCTCAGCGCGTGTCCTTGGCGAGCTGGGCCAGGTACTCGCCGTAGCGGTTCTTGCGCGTCTCGTGCGCCATGCGCAGCAGGTCCTCGCGCGTGATCCAGCCCTGGCGGAACGCGATCTCCTCCGGCGAGGAGATCTTGAGGCCCTGCCGCTCCTGCACCGCCTGGATGAAGTTCGCGGCCTGGAGCAGGGACTCCATGGTGCCGGTGTCGAGCCAGGCGATGCCGCGGCCCAGCAGCCGCACGTGCAGGTCGCCCTGGCGAAGGTAGGCGAGATTCACGTCGGTGATCTCGAGCTCCCCACGCGGCGACGGGCGCAGCTCCGAGGCGATGTCCACGACCCGCTCGTCGTAGAAGTAGAGCCCGGTCACCGCGTAGTGGGAGCGCGGCACCTTGGGCTTCTCCTCCAGGCCCACCACGCGCCCGTCTTCGTCGAACTCCACCACGCCGTAGCGCTCCGGGTCGCGCACCCAGTAGCCGAACACGGTTCCGCCGTGCTCGCGGGCGGCGGCGCCCCGCAGCACCTGCTGGAGGCCGTGCCCGTAGAAGATGTTGTCGCCCAGGGCCAGCGCCACGCGGTCGGAGCCCAGGAAGTCGCGTCCGATCAGGAAGGCCTGGGCGATGCCCTCCGGCCGGGCCTGCTCCGCGTAGGAGAGGTCGAGCCCGAGGTGGGAGCCGTCACCGAGCAGGCGCTGGAAGCCGGATGCGTCCTCGGGCGTCGAGATCAGCAGGATCTCCCGCACGCCCGCCAGCATCAGCGTCGCCAGCGGGTAGTAGACCATGGGCTTGTCGTAGATGGGGAGCAGCTGCTTGCTCACGCCGCGCGTGATGGGATAGAGCCGCGTCCCCGAGCCACCCGCCAGGATGATGCCCTTCATGGATCCCTCGCCGAGGGCGAGAGCGTACAATGGCGGAGGGAGGGCCGTCCATGCACGCCGTCTCCTGGATCGCCGCGCTCTGGCTCGCCTTCGCCGCCACGCACGTGGGCCTCTCGAGCCTGCGCGTGCGGCCGCGCCTGGTGGAGCGACTCGGCGAGGGACCCTTCCTCGGGCTCTACTCGCTGGTGGCCTTCGCCACCTTCGTACCCCTGGTCTGGATCTACGTGCAGAACCGGCACGCGGGTCCCCTGCTGTGGTCGTTCGTCGCGGGTCCGGCGCTGGGATGGGCAATCTACGTCCTGATGGGCGCCGCCTTCGTCCTGATGACCGTGGGCCTGGCACAGCCGAGCCCGGTGGTCGTGGGCGGCCCCGGGGACGTCACGGTGCGCGGCGTGCATCGCCTGACCCGGCACCCCTTCTTCATGGGGGTCGGTCTGTTCGGAGCGCTGCACCTGGCGCTGCTGCCGGCCGTCTTCGCATCGGACGCGGTCTTCTTCGCCGGCTTCCCGCTCTTTACCCTGCTGGGCTCCGCCCACCAGGACCGCCGCAAGCTGGCCACCGCCGGCGCGGGCTTCCAAGCCTGGCACGCGGCGACGCCCTTCCTTCCCTTCACCGGACGCGAGACCTTGCGCGGCCTCCGGGAGCTTCCGCCGCTCGGCGTGGCGATCGGGGTCGCCCTCACGATCGGCCTGCGCTGGCTGCACGCCCCGCTGTTCCACTGAGTCCTAGCGCTCGAACACGAGCCGGAAGCGGCGCTTGCCGAGCCGGTGCCGCGGCTCGTAGGCGAGCAGCGCCTCGCACCCGGTTCCCGCCAGCGCCTCGTCCACGCGCGCGCGCTCGACGGACGCGAGGCTCCGGTAGGCGTCCCAGCTGCGCTGGACCATCCAGAGCGTATAGGAGCTGGTGTAGCGCTCCAGCTCGACGCCTCGCAGGCGCGTCCGGTGCGTGCCCACCGCGCGCGGCGGACCCTCGATCTCCGCCGGGCGCTGGTCGGCCCAGGACTCGTAGGCCTGCAACGTGTCGAGCAGCAGCGGCACGGCGTCGCTTCCGATCAGCTCGAGGAGCGGGCGCAGGGTCTTCGGCAGCGCGTCGTCCGCCAGCCACGCGCCGGGTGCGTCCGGATCGGGATGATTCGTGGCCTCGATCCAGTGACACACCCGCGGCGCCCGCTCCCGCAGCAACCGGCCGGGCACCGCGTCCAGGTAGAGGTGGGCGTAGAGCGGGCCCAGCAGCGCGCAGTCCGCCAGCGAGGGACGCTCCCCGAGCAGGTGTGGGTGCCGGCTCAAGTGCTCGGAGAGGACGTCGAGCAGCTCCCGGGTGTGCGACTCGATCGCGGGGATCGTGTCCGGGTTCACGCCCAGGGCCGGCACGAAGCTCTTCATGCGGTCCGCGAAGCTCCCGCCCGCCTCGGGATCGCCGGTCACGGCGGCGAAGTCCGCCCGGGCCTTGGCCTCGCTCTCGGCGAAGCTCCAGCGATAGTGCATGGCCGGAAGCAGCAGGAACTCGTCGGCGTAGAGCTCCACCAGCAGCGCCGCCAGGCGCTGCACCGGCGTGGAGGGGAGGAGCGGCGGTTCGGGAAAACGCGCCTCGAGGGCATCCGCGATGTCGCTCGAGTCCTGCCAGGTCTCGTCTTCGGGGGTCACGATCACGGGAATGAAGGCGAATCCCGTGCGTGGCACGATCACGTCGCGGTAGGCGCTCGGGCTCGACAGCAGCTCCACGAAGGGAACGCCCTTGGCGCGCAGGGCGGCGCGCGCCTTGGCCGAGAAGTAGGAGACCTCGGCGGCGTAGAAGCGGAAGCGGGGCATCGCGATCCCTTTGTATTCTGCTTGCCTTGGGAACGCAAGTTGCCGTAGCGTCGGGGCCGTGATGCGAAGCGGAGTCCGACGCGTCGCCCTGCTGGCCGTGGCGGTCATCGCCTGCGGCGGTCGCCACGAAGGTCCCGGGGAGATCGCCGGCGGAGCGGTGCCCGCGCAGGTGGTGGAGGCCCGGGCGGCGCGCCAGAACGCGGTAGCCCCGCCCCGGGCCAAGCAGATCCTGTTCGGCGACCTTCACGTCCACACCACGTTTTCGATCGACGCCTTCAACCGCTCGCTGCCCTTCCTACAGGGCGAGGGCGCCCACCCGCCGGCGGACGCCTGCGACTTCGCGCGCTACTGCTCGGACCTCGACTTCTGGAGCATCAACGACCACGCGGAGGCGCTCACGCCCCAGCACTGGCGCGAGACCAAGGAGTCCATCCGCCAGTGCAACCAGGTGGCCGGAGATCCGAGCGATCCCGACGTGGTGGCCTTCCTGGGCTGGGAGTGGACCCAGGTGGGTGCCACGCCCGAGGACCACTTCGGCCACAAGAACGTGATCCTCCGCGAGCTCGCCGAGGACCGCGTGCCCACGCGCCCCATCAGCGCGCGCGACGGTAGGCTGGTGGGCGCCCTGCTCCAGGACCTGCCCCTGCTCCAGCGCCTGGGCTTCCTGCTGAACGACCTGCCCAACCGCCAGCGCTACCTGGATCGGACGGTGTTCATGCGCGAGGTTCGCGACGTGCCGCTGTGTCCCGAGGGCGTGGACGTGCGCGAGCTCCCCGAAGATTGCCACGAGGTGGCGCGGACGCCCGGTGAGCTGTTCGAGAAGCTCGACCAGTGGGATCTGCCCGCCCTGGTGATCCCGCACGGCACCACCTGGGGCTTCTACACGCCGCCCGGGACGAGCTTCGACAAGCAGCTGACGCGGGCCCAGCACGACCCCGAGCGGCAGACCCTGTTCGAGGTCTACTCCGGCCACGGCAACTCCGAGGAGTACCGGGACTGGCGGGCGGCGGTCTTCGACGAGGACGGGGAGGCGCGCTGCCCGGAGCCCTCGGCGGACTACCTGCCGTGCTGCTGGCGGGCGGGGGAGCTCATCCGCGCGCGCTGTGAGGACCCCGCCTCGGCGGACTGCGAGCGCCGCGTGGAGGAGGCGCGGCGCAACTACCTGGAGGCGGGTGCCGCCGGCCACCACACCGTCCCCGGGGCCAACGTGGAGGACTGGCTCGACTGCGGCCAGTGTCGCGACTGCTTCAATCCCTCCTTCAACTACCGGCCCGGCAACTCGGCCCAGTACACCCTCGCGCTCTCGAACTTCGAGGAGGGTGAGGACGGCGACCCGCTGCGCTTCCGCTTCGGGTTCATGGCCTCGAGCGACAATCACACCGCCCGACCGGGCACCGGCTACAAGGAGTACGGGCGGCGGCGCATGACCGAGGCCGCGGGCGCGCGCTCCGCCGCCTGGCGCGAGCGCCTGACCGGGCCGGCGGAGAGGCCGCTCCCGGCGTCGATCCCGGCCGGCGCCATCCAGGTGCCCCAGCCCTTCCTTCTCGTGGACGTCGAGCGGCAGATGTCGTTCTTCATGACGGGTGGTCTCGTGGCGGTGCACGCCGAGGGGCGCGACCGGAGCGCCATCTGGGACGCGTTCGACCGCCGGGAGGTCTACGGCACCAGCGGCGACCGCATCCTGCTCTGGTTCGAGCTGCTGAACGGGCCGGACGGGCCGCTTCCCATGGGTAGCGAGGCGGCGCTGGCCGAAGCGCCGCGCTTCCGGGTGCGCGCGGTGGGCGCCTTCGAGCAGGAGCCCGGCTGCCCCCCGCACGCCGTGCATGCGCTCACTCCCGAGCGGCTCGAGTTCCTGTGCCGCGGCGAGTGCTACCACCCCGGCGAGGAGCGCCGTCGCATCACCCGGATCGAAGTGATCCGCGTGCAGCCCCAGGCGCGACCGGACGAGCCGGTCGGGCGGCTGGTCCAGGATCCGTGGCGACGCCTGGACTGCCTGCCGGATCGTGCCGGCTGCGAGGTGGAGTTCGAGGACCCGGACTTCGTCGCCGGCACGCGCGACACCGTCTACTACGTGCGCGCGATCCAGGAGCCGACCCCCGCGGTGAATGCGGGCGGCCTGCGCTGCGAGCGCGACGCCTCCGGCGCGTGCCTCCAGGTGCGCCCCTGCTACGGGGACTACCGCACGCCCTACGACGAGGACTGCCTCTGGCCCAACGAGGAGCGCGCCTGGTCGTCTCCGATCTGGCTGCGGCCCCTGGCCCCGCCCGAGACCGAGCAGGAGCCGGCGCCGTCGTGAGCGCGCGGCGGGCTCGGGCGTGGCTCGCGCTCGGGGCCGCGGCGGGCCTGGCCCTGGCGGCACTGGAGCTGCTGCGCGTGGAGGGCGCGGGGCTCCCGTCCGGCGCCGTCGCGGTCGTGAACGGGACGCCGATCCGGCGCGAGACCTGGGAGCGCGCCTTGGCGGGGCTCGCCGCCGACCGGCGCAATCCCGTGGGCCCCGAGGAGCGTCGCCATGCCCTGGATCGGCTGGTGGACGAGGAGCTCCTCGTCCAGCGCGGGCTCGAGCTCGGGCTCGCCCGTCTCGACCGGCGCGTGCGCAGCAACCTCGTGCATGCCGTGATCGACGCGGTGCTGGCCGACGCGAGCGGCTACGCCCCGAGCGCGCCGGAGGTGGAGGCCTTCTACGCGGAGAACGCCGACTACTTCGCCGCACCCGGACGGCTGCACGTGCGGCAGGTGCTGGTGCGAAGCGATGGCGCCCGCAGCGATCGGGACGCGCTCGACCGGGCGCGCGAGGCCACGGCACGCGTGCGGGCCGGGGAGACGATCCCGGCGGTGGCCGGGGAGCTGGGCGACCCGGAGCTTCCACCGCTCCCCGACGGCCCGCTCCCCCCCGCCAAGCTGCGCGAGTACCTGGGCCCGACGGCGCTGCGCGCCGTGCTCGCCCTGGAGCCGGGCGGCGTGAGCGAGCCGGTGCGCTCGAACGCCGGCTGGCACGTGCTGCAGCTCGTCGCGCGCGAGCCGCGCCGGACGCCCTCCCTCCCGGAGATCGAGGACGAGGTGCGCGCGGAGATGCGCCGGCGCGCCGGGGACCGGGCGCTGCGGGACTACCTGGACGCACTGCGCCGCGACGCGGACGTGCGCGTGGTGGACCCGCTGCCGTGAGCCTCCGCGCCTTCGCGGGCCTCGGGCTGCTGCTCGTCGCCGCGTTCGTCGCCGGCGCGCCGGCCGGCGCCCACACCCGCAGCCTCTCCTACTCCCGCTGGGAGCTGGCGGGCGCGGAGGCCCGGGTGCGCGTGCGCATCCCCGCCTTCGAGCTGACCCGCCTCGCGCCCGAGACGCCGCTGGCAAGCTATCTGGCGGAGCGCCTCGTGCTGCGCGCGGGAGAGGCGGCCTGCACGCCCGTGCACGCCCCCCGGCGGCTCGCCGCGCCCGAGGGCTGGTTCGTCTACGAGTGGCGGCTGCGCTGCCCGTCGCGGGCCCCGGGCGCCCCGGCCACCCTGGAGAGCGCGCTCTTCCTGGACGTGGCGCCCTCGCACCTGCACTTCGCCCGCGCGCGCGTGCCGGACGGCAGCCTTCGGGAGCGCGTCCTCTCGGAGGCGGAGCCGCGCTGGACGCTCGTGGTCGCGGACCCCGGGCAGGCCGAGGGAACGCCCTGGCTCGGCTATCTCGGCCTCGGCGTCGAGCACATCCTGACCGGCTGGGATCACCTGGCCTTCGTGGTGGCGCTGCTGCTGCTCGCGGCCACGCTGCGCGAGCTGGCCGCCCTGGTGACGTGCTTCACGCTGGCGCACAGCGTCACCCTGGGGCTCGCCGCGCTCGGTCTGGTGCGGCCGGAGCCGGTGGCCGTGGAGGCGTTGATCGGCTTCTCCATCGCCCTGGTGGCGCTGGAGAACGCCTGGCTGCTGGCGGGGCGCGACCGCGTCGTGCCGCGCGTGACCACGACCGCGCTAGTGGCGCTGGCGGGGCTCGCGGCGCTCGGCCGGGGCGCCCTGGCTCCCACCACGCTGGTCGGGCTGGCGCTCTTCACGGCCTGTCACTTCGGAATGCTCGCGCGTACGGAGAGGGCGGGTGCGCTACGCGGCGCCGTGGCCTTCGGCTTCGGGCTCGTGCACGGCTTCGGCTTCGCCGGGGTGCTGGGCGCGCTCGAGCTGCCCCGCGAGCGCCTGGTGCCGGCGCTCTTCGGCTTCAACCTGGGCGTCGAGCTGGGACAGCTCGCCATCGTCCTGGCGATCTGGCCCGCCCTGCACGCGCTGGGTCGGGTGGCCGCCGGGCGCCAGCGGCTGGTGGCGGAGCTCGGCTCCGCGGCCGTGTGCGGGCTCGGCATCTTCTGGTTCGTGACGCGCACCTACGGCTGATTCCTGCCGGCGCGGGCGCCTCAAGCAGGCTCGCGAGCGCTCCGATGAAAACCAGGATGGATCCCGTCCGCACCATCGGCGTGCTGGCCTTCGCCGTGGCGAGCTTCCTCGTCGGCGCGCGGCTGCTGCTGCTGGCGCGCCGCACGCGGGAGCTGCCGGAGCTGGCCGTGGGCCTCGCGCTGGTGCTGGCCGGCGGCGCCGGCTACGCGCTCATGTTCGCCAGCGCGCGTCTGGCCCCGGAGCCGGCCACGGCGGGAGCCTTCGCCGCGCTGGGGGCGCTCAGCCTGAATGCCGGCGCCGTGAGCCTCTGGTTCTTCACCTGGCGCGTGTTCCGGCCGGAGAGCGCCTGGGCAGCCGTGCTGGTGGCGGCGGCCGCGGCGGCGGCGGGCTCGTCCTACCTGCACGAGCTCCTCACCACCGGCTTCGCCTTTCGCAGCTTCCAGGGCGTCTGGTACTGGAGCGGGTTCGCCGCGCGCCTGCTGTGCTTCGGGTGGGCCGCCCTGGAGTCGCTCCGCTACTGGGCGATGATGCGCCGTCGCGCGCGCCTCGGCCTCGCCGAGCCGCTGCTCGCCAACCGCTTCCTGCTGTGGGCGCTCGCCGCCGCGGGCGCCGTCGCGATCTGGGCGGTGGTGGGCTGGAACCTGCTTCAGGGCTCGAACCAGCCGACGGGGGGCCTGTTCGAGAACGACGCGGCGCTGCTGGTGTCGGGCTTCGGCCTGGCGTCGGCGCTCGCCCTCTGGCTCGCCTTCTTCCCGCCTCTCGCCTACCGGCGGCGCTTCGACGCCGTCCCGCTGGCCGCGGCGCGTGGCGGGGTCCGCGGATGAGGGGCGGACGGTCGCCATGGGCCAGGCCCGCAGCTTCGAGTGGGTGGCGGATGCGCTCGAGCGCGAGACGGACCTCGCCCGGCTCGAGGCGCGCGGCACGGTGCGCCTGGCCCTGAAGCGGGCCGGGCTCGAGGCGCGCACGGTCACCTCCTGGCAGATGCAGGTGGTGCTGCGCCGCGTGCTGCCCGAGGAGCTGCGGCGCCGCGGCGTCGAGCAGGGCAACGCGCTCTGCGAACGCCTGGCGGCGCACCTGCCGGACTCGGAGACCTCCGACGCCAACGCGCCGGAGGCGGTCTTCCGCCGCCTGGCCGGCGAGCTCTAGCGGCGCCTCGCCGCCCGCTGCACCAGCTCGACCGTGCGTGGGCCCGCCTTGGCCGGCGAGCCGGCGTCGAAGGGCGGCTCCGGGTCGTACTCGATGGAGAGCTGGATCGCGCGCGCCACCTCGCGGTCCGCCAGGCGGGCGGCCAGGTGGAGCGCCATGTCGATCCCGGCCGAGACGCCGGCCGCGGTGACGATGCGCCCCGCCTCCACCAGACGCGCCTCGGTGGGTCGGGCCCCCAGCTCGCGCAGGCGCTCCCGGGCGTTCCAGTGGGTGGTGGCGGGGAGGTCGCGCAGCAGGCCCGCCGCGCCCAGCACCAGCGACCCGGTGCAGACCGAGGTGGTGAAGCGGCTGGTGGCGTGGGCGCCCCGCAGCCAGTCGAGCACCGCCTCGTCCTCCATGACGGCGTCCACGTCGGGTCCGCCCGGAACGAGCACGAGCTCCGGGCTCGGGAGCTCGGCGAGGCCGTGCTCCGCCACCAGTACCAGGTCGCCCCGGGCGCTTCGCTTGGGGCCGGGCTCCCGGGCCACGAAGCGCGGGTGCAGCCCCGGAAGCCTGCACAGCACCTCCCAGGGCCCCACGGCGTCCAGGGGGGTCAGGCCGTCGAAGAGGAGGATGGCGAGCTCCACGGGGGACGTCAGGCCTCCGGCTCATTACAGAGATTGACTCGATCCACGTCTTGGGTGTAATCTTGGCTCCATGCCCGCCCCGGCAGGCCCCACGCCCAAGGCCCTGATCTTGGAGCTTCTCTCCACACTGCGCGAGGGCGCCATGCCGGTGCGCGCGCTGGTGGCGGCGGGAGAGGTGTTCGGGATCGCGGAGAACAGCGTGCGCGTCACGCTGGCGCGGCTGCTGGCCGAGGGGATGGTGGAGCGCGACCGGCGCGCGCGCTACCGGCTCGGCGAGGGTGCGCAGGTGATGCAGCGACGCGTGGTGTCGTGGCGACGTCTGGAGGAGCGCGTGCGGCCCTGGCAGGGCGGCTGGATCGCGGCGTACCCGGGCGGCCTGCGACCGCGCCCGGAACGCGCCGCGCGGCGGCGCGGGGAGAAGGCGCTGCGCCTGCTGGGGCTGCGCGAGCTGGCTCCGGGGCTGGCGGTGCGGCCGGACAACCTGGTGGTCTCGCTCGAGGAGACGCGCGCGGAGCTCCGGTCCCTGGGCCTCGATCCCCCGGTGACGGTCTTCCGCCTGACGGATCTCGACGCGCACCAGGAGCTGCGAGCGCGGCGCCTGTGGGATGGCACCGCGCTCTCCCAGGGCTACCGGCGTGGGCGCCGGGCGCTCGAGCGCAGCCGGGCGAGGCTCCGCCGACTCGACCGGGCGCAGGCCATGGTGGAGTCCTTCCAGGTGGGGGGGCGCGTGATCCGGCAGCTGGTGCAGGACCCCCTGCTCCCGGATCCCATCGTGTCCACGCGCGAGCGCGCGGCCCTGGTGGAGGCCATGCGCGCCTACGACCGGCTCGGCCGCGCCCACTGGGCCGGGTTCCTGGCGCGCTTCGACGTGCCGCACCTGCGCCCCGTCGCGGATCGCGACGTGGCTCGGCTGGCGGCGGCGGGAGGGTCGGCGTGAGGCGCACCGCAGCGCGCTGGAACGAGGCGCTCGAGCCGGGCGAGCTCGCCGCGCTGCGCCGCGTGAGCGCGGCGCGCGCCTGGCTCTCCATCGCGACGAACTGGGGCCTCGTGGCCGCCTCGTTCGCCCTGGTGGCCTGGGCGCCCGGCATCCTGGGCAAGGGCCTCGCCTCGGTCGCGGCGCTCTTCGTGATCGGCGGGCGGCAGCTCGGCTTCGCGATCCTGATGCACGACGCGGCGCACCGCATCCTGCTGCGC
The DNA here is from genome assembly GCA_041577015.1 of Myxococcota bacterium. GTDB lineage: Bacteria > Myxococcota_A > UBA9160 > UBA9160 > PR03 > JBFGJV01. Next base: position 1,724 of record JBFGJV010000071.1, on the reverse strand, counting down.
GATCGCACCTGGAACGACCGCGTCGGGGCCTGGCTCTGCGCCTACCCGGTGTGGAGCGACCTTCACGCCTACCGTCACTACCACCTGCAGCACCACGCGAAGAACTGGACCGAGGAGGATCCCGACCTCGGCCTGGTGACACCCTTCCCCATCACGCGCGCCAGCCTGCGCCGCAAGGTGACGCGCGACCTGACCGGCCGCACCGGCTGGAAGCGCGCCCGCGCCACCCTGCGCCGCGACCTGGGCCTGGGCACCGGCAAGGTGCGCCGCCGGGACGGCAGCGGCCGCCGGGCGCTCTACGGGATGCTCGCCACCAACGCGATCCTGCTCGGCGTGCTCACCGCCGCGGGCCACCCGGCCCTCTACGCGCTCTGGGTGGGCGCCTGGTTCACCAGCTACAGCCTGGCGATGCGGATCCGCGCCATCGCCGAGCACGCCGTGATTCCGGAGCCCGGCGACGAGCTACGCAACACGCGCACCACCCTGGCCCACGGCTGGGAGCGGCTGCTCTGGGCCCCGAACCGGGTGAACTTCCACCTGGAGCACCACCTGGTGATGACGGTTCCCCACTATCGGCTGCCTCGCATGCACCGCCTGCTGCGGGAGCGCGGCGTGCTGGACGACGCCTGCGTGGAGCGGGGCTACCTGGCCGTGCTGCGCCGCGCCGCGAGCCGACCGGAGGGGCCGGGTGCGGCGCCGGGCCGGCCGGTGGAGCAGGCGCCGTTTTGAGCGCCCCGGACCCCTTCGCCGGACGCGTGGCGGTGATCACGGGCGGCGCCGGCGGAATCGGCTTCGCCCTGGCCCGCGCCTTCGCCGCCCGCCGGGCCCGCCTGGTGCTGGCGGATCTCGACGAGGAGGCGCTCGCCCGGCGGGCGGGCGAGCTGCGCGCCGGGGGCGCCGAGGTGGAGGCCGTCGCGGCCGACGTGCGCGAGGCGAAGCATGTGGAGGCGCTGGCGGAGGCGGCGTGGAGGCGCTTCGGCGCCGCCCACGTGGTCTGCAACAACGCGGGCATCGCCCTGGCGGGCCAGATGGTGGAGGCCACCCCCGAGGACTGGCGCCTCACCATGGACGTCAACTTCTGGGGGGTGGTGCACGGCGTCCAGGCCTTCGTGCCGCGGATGATCGAGCAGCGGCAGGGCGGGCACGTGGTGAACACGGCCTCCATGGCGGGTCTGGTGGGGATGTCGTGGCTCGGGGTCTACTGCGCCTCGAAGTTCGCCGTGGTGGGCCTCACCGAGGCGCTGTTCCGGGAGCTGCGGCCGCACGGGATCGGCGCGAGCGTGCTGTGCCCGATGATCGTGGCCACCGACATCAACGCGAACTCCGCCCGGCTGCGCGGCGTCGAGGCGCCCCGGGCGCCGGAGCTCGCGGAGCCACCGCCCGGCGCCATGAAGGGCGGCATCGTCGAGGCCGAGGACGTGGCCGCGCGCGTGGTGCGCGCCATCGAGCGCAAGTCGCTCTACGTCCTGACGCATCCCGAGCAGCGCGCGTTCCTGCGCCGGCGCGCCGAGCGGCTGGACGCTGCGGCGGCCGAGCTCGAGGCGCAGCTCGCGGACGCCTAGCCGTCCTGCTCCCGGCGGATCAGCATCAGGTTGCGCACGTACACCACCGAGTTCGGCAGGTAGGCCAGGGTGAAGACCGGGTCGCGCCGGTGGACGGCGTAGACGAGCAGGATCACCGAGCCCACCACCGAGAGGTACCAGAACGCGATCGGGATGTAGCTG
>JBFGJV010000070.1:0-14566 GCA_041577015.1 Myxococcota bacterium | reverse complement strand
GGGCCGCAAGGGCGTCGCCGTGCTCGAGCGGGTGGATCAGCCGCTGGCCGTCGATCAGCCGTTGCTCCGCGAGTTCCGCGCCACCGTCGAGAAGTGCCTGGAAAACGCCAAGGATCCGAAGCACCCGGTCTATCCCGAGCTGCCGTCCTACCGCGGTGTCGAGGAGGTGCCGGCCCTCTTCTCGGGTTCGTTCGGGCTGGGCAGCCGCGACCTGCAGCCCGAGGGGATCATCGGCGCGGTCGAGAACATGCTCCCGGACGGGGCCCGGAAGCGGCTGTTCTACCTGTCCATCGACTTCCTGCGCGACGAGCCCCTCACGCCCAAGCAGGAGATCCACCAGCAGGCCATCGAGGAGGCCTACCCGCACGTGAGGGGGCTGGCCGTCCGCGGCTCCGAGAACCCGAACCTGATGCCCGAGGGCAGCATCACCGTGCGCTTCCACTCGGTGGGTGGTTGGGGCGCCATCACCACCGGCAAGAACCTCGCCATGACGCTGTTCGATCTGCTCGGGTGGCACATCAAGGCCAACCCGAAGTACGGCTCCGAGAAGAAGGGGCAGCCGACCACCTACTACCTGTCGGCAGCGCCCGAGCCGATCCGCGTCAACTGCGAGTACTTCTACGTGGACGTGGTGCTCTCGCCGGATCCCAACGTGTTCCACCACACCAACGCCCTGGCCGGCCTCAAGGAAAGGGGCGTCTTCATCCTCCAGAGCGACCAGCCGTCGCCGGAGAAGGTGTGGGAGAGCATCCCGGGCCCGTTCCGAAAGCTCATCGTGGACAAGAAGATCAAGGTCTACGCCCTCGACGCCTTCCGGATCGCGCGGGAGGAGGCGACCGACCCCGACCTCCAGCTGCGCATGCAGGGCATCGCGTTCCAGGGCGCCTTCTTCGCCGCCTCTCCGGTGATGCAGCAGGCCGGGCTCGACGAGGACCGCCTGCTCGAGGCCATCCGCAGCCAGCTCGAGCACAAGTTCGGCTCCAAGGGCGCCCGCGTGGTGGCCGACAACATGCAGGTGGTCAAGCGGGGCTTCGACGAGATCCGCGAGATCCCCCCGCGCGAGCCCGGGGAGGCGCGTGAAGGGCACGAGACCGCGCGGCCGGCGCCGGCGATGCCGGTGATGGCGGAGACGCTGCCCCAGAGCCGCGCCCCGATCACCGACATCCACCGCTTCTGGGAGCAGACCGGGAGCTTCTACGCGCGCGGCATGGGCAGCGACAGCCTCACCGATCCCTTCATCGGGCTGGGCGTGATGCCGGCCGGCTCGGCCCTGTTCCGCGACATGACGCAGATCCGCTTCCAGCATCCCGAGTGGGTTCCCGAGAACTGTACGGCCTGCGGCAAGTGCTACACGGTGTGCCCGGACACGGCGATCCCGGGCCTGGTCAACGAAGTGGGCCAGGTGCTGGACACCGTGGTGAAGCGGGTGCGGAAGCACGGCCACGAGCTCGAGCACCTGCCCCGAGCCGTGCGGGTCCTGGAGCGCAACCTGCGTGCGCTCTTCAACGAGGCGAAGGAGAGCGACCCCGTCGAGGGCATCCTCGAGGAGGCCACCGAGAAGACGCTGGCGCAGAGCGAGCTGGGCGGGGAGGCCAAGCAGCGCCTCCAGGAGGAGTTCGCGCTCTTCCACGAGGAGCTGAACGGCTTCCGCTTCGCGCTGTCGCGCCCCCACTACACCGTTCCCGAGAAGCAGGAGAGCGGCAGCGGAGGTCTGCTCTCCATCACGGTGAACCCGTACACCTGCAAGGGCTGCCAGGAGTGCGTGGCCGTCTGCGACGACGACGCGCTGCGGCCGGTGACCCAGACCGACGCGTCCGTCCGGCGCCTGCGCGAGCACTGGGACTTCTGGCTCGACCTCCCCAACACGCCCGAGAAGTACATCCGGGTGGACGACCTGGAGCAGGGCATCGGGGCGCTCGAGACGATCCTCCTGGACAAGGCCAACTACCTGGCCTTCACCAGCGGGGACGGGGCGTGCCTGGGCTGCGCCGAGAAGACCGCCATCCACCTGTTCACGGCCACCGTGGAAGCGCTGATGCAGCCCCGCATCAAGCGCCACCTGGCGCGCCTGGGCGAGCTGATCGCCCGGCTCGAGAAGCACATCCAGCTCAAGCTGGTGGCGGAGATCGACGTCGGCGACCCGGCCACGATCGCGAGCATCGTGCGCGACATGGGCGACACGGACCTCACCCTGGCGGGGATCGCCGAACGCATGGAGCGCCTGGGCGGTGGCCAGCCCATCGATCAGGACTGGCTGCGACGCATGAGCCAGCTGCTGGCCAGGCTGAAGGAGCTGCGCTGGAAGTACCAGGAGGGCATCACCGGACGGGGGCGCGCGCGGATGGGCATGCTCAACGCCACCGGCTGCACGTCGGTCTGGGGCAGCACCTATCCCTTCAATCCCTATCCTTTCCCCTGGGCCAACCACCTGTTCCAGGACTCGCCCTCCCTGGCCATGGGCGTCTTCGAGGGCCACATGGCCAAGATGGCGGAGGGGTTCCGGGCGATCCGCACCGCGGAGCTCGAGCTCGCGGGAGCGTACCGTCCAGCGGAGCACGACGAGTTCTTCGCCTACTTCGACTGGCGGCAGTTCAGCGACGAGGAGTGGGAGCTGTGTCCTCCGGTGGTGGCGGTGGGCGGCGACGGCGCCATGTACGACATCGGCCTCCAGAACCTCTCGCGCATGATGGCCTCGGGCAAGCCGATCAAGGCGCTGGTGGTGGACACGCAGGTCTACTCCAACACCGGAGGCCAGGCCTGCACCTCCGGCTTCATTGGCCAGATCTCGGACATGGCGCAGTTCGGCAAGGCGATCCAGGGCAAGCAGGAGCCGCGCAAGGAGATCGGCCTGATCGGCATGGCGCACCGGACGACCTACGTGCTCCAGAGCACGATCGCCCACGCGAACCACATGATCGAGGGCTTCATCCAGGGCCTGAAGGCGCGGCGCCCGGCGCTCTTCAACCTCTACAGCTCGTGCCAGCCCGAGCACGGCATCGGCGACGACATGAGCGCACAGCAGGCGAAGCTCGCGGTGGAGTCCCGCGCCTATCCGCTGTTCCGCTACGACCCCGACGGCGGCCCCACCCCGCAGGAATGCTTCGATCTGGAGGGCAACCCGGCGCTGGAGCAGGACTGGCCCACCTACCAGCTCCGCTACCGCCAAGGGGGTCGGGAGAAGCAGCTGGAGCTGCCCATGACCTTCGCGGACTTCGCGATCACCGAGATCCGCTTCCGCAAGCACTTCCGCATGGCGCCGCCGGACACCTGGAACGAGAAGATGGTGCCGATCGCCGAGTTCCTGGCGCTCGACGCGGACGGGCGGGAGGGAAGGTTCCCGTTCGTGTGGACGGTGGATCGCAAGCAGCAGCTGAGCCGGCTGCTGGTGGACAAGACGATGGTGGAGTCGTGCGAGGACCGACGCGACTTCTGGGCCATGCTGCGCGCGCTGGCGGGCGTGGGCAAGAAGGAGATCTCCCGTGAGGAGATCGCCGAGGAGGTGCGCCGGGAGGTGGTGGGCCGCATCGCGTCGGGGCTGCTGGAGCTGGCGGGCGGCCAGGGCGAGGCGGTGGCCGCCCTGGTCGGGGCGGCGGCGGCTCCGGAAGCCGCCGCTTCGGCGCCGGCGGCGGGAGCGCCGGACGCCTCGGGCTACCTGGCGCCCTGGATCGAGAGCGAGGACTGCACCTCCTGCGACGAGTGCATCCAGCTCAATCCCGAGATCTTTGCCTACGACGAGCGCAAGAAGGCCATCATCAAGAATCCCGCGGGCGGTCCCTACCGGGATCTGGTCAAGGCCGCGGAGCGGTGCACGGCCCGGGTGATCCACCCGGGCCTGCCCCGGGATCGGAGCGAGAAGGACGTGGAGAAGTGGATCGCGCGGGCCGAGAAGTACAACTGAGGGCGGCCCGGGGGCGATGAGGCTGCTGGGGCTCCAGAGCTTCCGGCACGGCATCCACCCGCCCGACCTGAAGGACGCGACGCGCGCGCTGCCGATCCGGCAGTTTCCCTTCGCTCCGCTGCTGATCGTTCCGCTGCTGCAGCACGTGGGCAAGCCCTCGCTGCCGACGGTGCGGGAGGGCGAGCGCGTGGTGCGCGGGCAGCGCATCGCCACGCCGGGGGCCTTCGTCTCGGTGTCCATGCACGCACCCGCCTCCGGCGTGGTGCGACGCATCGCGCTGGCGCCAAGCATCAGCGGACGGATGGTGCCGGCGGTCTACCTGGAGCCCCATCCGGGCTCGACGCAGGAGGTCGCGGAGGGCACGCCCTGCCCGCTGGAGTCGGCGCGTCGCGAGGAGATCATCGCGGCCATCCAGGATGCCGGTGTCGTGGGCCTGGGCGGGGCGGCGTTCCCCACCCACGTCAAGCTCAAGATCCCGGCGGACAAGTCCGTCGACACGCTGATCATCAACGGCGTCGAGTGCGAGCCCTACCTCACCAGCGACCACCGCGTGATGCTGGAGCAGCGCGAGGACGTGTTCACGGGGATCCGCTACCTGCTGCGGGTGACTGGCGCCGAGCGCGCCATCATCGGAGTGGAGGCGAACAAGCTCGACGCGGCCGCGCACCTGCGCGACGGGCTGCCCGAGGACCTGCCGGCCTCCGTGGAGGTGCTGCGGGTCAAGTATCCCCAGGGCGCCGAGAAGATGCTGATCACCGCGCTGCTGGGCCGCGAGGTCCCCTCCGGTGGCCTGCCCATCGACGTTCGGGCCCTGTGCGTGAACGTGGGCACCACCGCCGAGATCGGTCGGCTGCTGCCGCATGGCCGCGGCATCCAGGAGCGGGTCGTCACGATCACCGGGCCCGCGGTGCGCCACCCCGGCAACTACCGCGTCCCGATCGGCACGCCGCTGCGCTTCCTGCTGGAGACCGTGGGGGTGGAGGAGGACGTCAACCGGGTCTTCCTCGGCGGACCGATGATGGGGACCGCCGTCTCGAGCCTGGACATCTCGATCACCAAGGGCAACTCGGGCGTGGTGGCCTTCACGGACACCGAGGCCGAGCGCACGCATCGCAAGATCCACCCCTGCATCCGCTGCGGCTACTGCGTGGACGCCTGCCCCATCTTCCTGGATCCGAGCCAGCTGGGCCGGCTGGCCCAGGACCAGCAGTACCAGCGCATGGCGGACGAGCTGCACCTGATGGACTGCTTCGAGTGCGGGAGCTGCTCGTTCGTCTGTCCCTCCCACATCCCGCTGGTGCAGATGTTCCGCTTCGCCAAGGCGGCCGTCCGCAAGGCGGAGCAGGCGCAGGCGAGCGGATGAGCTCCCTGGCCAGGACGCTCGAGATCCGTACCTCGCCCCACATCCTGAGCGGGTATGCGGTGGACGCCATCATGTTCAACGTGGTGCTGGCCCTGCTGCCCGTCACCGCGTTTGCGGTGTGGGCCTTCGGGCTCACCGCGCTGCTGACACTGGCCACCGCGATGGCCTCGTGCCTGCTCACCGAGCAGCTGGCGTGTCGCGTGGCCGGCCGGGCGTCGACGCTGGACGACTGGTCGGTGGCGATCACGGGGCTCCTGTACGGCCTGACGCTGCCGCCCGGCCTGCCGCTCTGGATGGTGGCGGCGGGCGGGGCGATCGGGGTGGGCCTGGGGAAGTCGCTCTTCGGGGGCCTCGGCTGCAACCCGTTCAACCCGGCGCTGGTGGGACGCGCCTTCCTGCAGGCCGCCTTCCCGGTGGCCATGACCAGCTGGGTGCCCGCGTTCGCCGCCGAGCGCTTCCGGACGCTGCCGGCCTCCAGCCTGGCCGCGCCATTCAGCCAGCCGAGCTACGACGGCGTCACCACCGCCACGCCCCTGGCCCTGTGGAAGTTCGACGGCCAGCTCACGGAGGTGGGCGACATGGCGCTGGGCTTCATCGGCGGCTCGACGGGCGAGACCAGCGGACTGCTGATCCTGCTGGGCGGCATCTACCTGGTGGCCCGCAACATGATGAGCTGGCGCATTCCGGTGGCGATCCTGGGGGTGGTGGCCGGGGCGAGCGGGATCCTGCACGGGCTCGATCCGGCCGGCTACGCGCCGCCGGGCTTCATGCTGTTCTCGGGGGGGCTGATGCTGGGCGCGGTCTTCATGGCCACCGACATGGTGGGCTCTCCCATGACGTCGGCAGGCTGTGTCGTGTACGGCGCCCTGATCGGCCTCCTGGTGGTCGTGATTCGCGTCTGGGGCGGCATGCCGGAGGGCGTGATGTACGCGATCCTGTTCGGAAACGCGACCACGCCGCTGATCGACCGCTGGATCCGTCCGCGGACCTACGGCACCAGCGTGCGAAGGGCCTCGCCATGAGCCAGGCCCTGCCCACGCCCCCTCCGCGGGCCTGGCATCTGTACCGGGCGATGGTCGGCGTCGGGGTGCTCTGCGGTCTGCTGATCGTGACGGTGTTCCTGGGCACGCGCCCGGTGATCGAGCGCAAGCGCGCCGAGGCGTTGCAGCGCGCCGTCTTCCAGGTGCTGCCCCGGGCGCGCTCCAGCCGCAGCTTCCGGCGGATGGAGGGCCGCGGCTTCGAACCGGTCGTGAAGGGAGCCGTGGGCGGGGAGGTCGTGCATGCCGGCTACGACGAGGCGGGGCGACTGGTGGGCCTTGCGGTGGAGGCCTCGGGCATGGGCTACCAGGACGTGATCCAGGTGCTGTACGGCTACGACTTCAGGGAGCAGGCCATCGTCGGCATCCGCGTGCTGGCCAGCCGCGAGACCCCCGGCCTCGGCGACAAGATCGAGACCGATCCCGCCTTCCTGGCCAACTTCGTGCGCCTGGACGTCTCCGTGAGCGAGGACGGCAAGCGTCTGGCGCACCCCGTCGAGGCGGTGAAGCCGGGCGCCAAGCAGCATGCCTGGCAGGTGGACGGGATCACGGGCGCCACGATCTCCGCCACCGCCATCGCCGACATGCTGGGCCGCAGCGCGTCGCGCTGGATTCCGCTGCTGCGGGGCCACCTCGGCGACTTCCGGGAGGCTTCCTGACCGATGGCGTTCGAGCTGGACCAGGACGGCGCCCCGGGCAGCGACGAGTTCGTGAAGGGCCTGTGGCGGGAGAATCCGGTCTTCGTGCAGGTGCTCGGCATGTGTCCGGCGCTGGCGGTCTCCAACACCGCGCGCAACGCCCTGGCCATGGGGCTGGCCACGCTCTTCGTGCTCGTCATGTCGAACGTGGTCATCTCCTCGCTACGACGCTTCATCCCGCGCCAGGTGAGGATCGCCACCTACATCCTCGTGATCGCAACCTTCGTCACCGTCGTGGACTACGCCATCCAGGCGCTCAGCCTGGAGCTGCACAAGGCCCTGGGCGCCTTCATCTCGCTGATCGTGGTGAACTGCCTGATCCTCGGCCGCGCCGAGGCGTTCGCCTCCCGCCACGGCGTAGGTCGCTCGGCCCTCGACGGTCTCGGGATGGGCCTGGGCTTCACGCTGTCGCTGTTCAGCCTGGGCGCGGTGCGCGAGATCCTGGGCAACGGGACGCTGTTCGGGCTGGCGCTGTTCCACGCCGGATTCCAGCCGTGGGTGATCATGATCCTGCCGGGCGGAGGCTTCTTCACGCTGGCCGGCTGGCTGCTGCTCTTCAACGCGGTGCGGGAGCGCCGGGCCCGCGCGGTGTCGCTGGCGGGGGAGGCGGCGCAATGACGCAGGAGCCGCTGTGGTCGATCTTCGTGAACGCCTCGCTGATCAACAACTTCGTGCTGGCGTACTTCCTGGGCCTCTGTCCGTTCCTGGGCGTCTCGAACCGGCTGGAGACGGCCAGCCGCATGGGCGGCGCGGTGATCTTCGTGATGCTGGTGGCATCCACGTGCGCCTGGGGCATCCATCAGCTGCTGACCGCGCTGGACGCTCCCTACCTGCGCCTGATCTCGTTCATCGCGGTGATCGCCTCCACCGTCCAGCTGGTGGAGATGGTGGTGAAGAAGGTGAACCCGGCGCTGTTCCGGGCCCTGGGCATCTTCCTGCCCCTCATCACCACCAACTGCGCGATCCTGGGGCTGGCGCTGTTCCAGACCAACAAGGGCTACGGTCTGGTGGAGTGCCTGGTGTACGCCCTGGGAGCCGGCAGCGGCTTCACCCTGGCGCTCGTGCTGATGGCCGGGCTGCGGGAGAAGCTCGAGCTGCTGGAGGTTCCCGACGTGGTGCGCGGGACGGCGCTGGCTCTGATCCTGGCGGGAACGCTCTCGATCACCTTCATGGGCTTCGCCGGACTGGGGGCCTGAACCGATGTGGACGTCCCATGCTCTCGCGATCGCCCTGCTGGTGCTGGTGCTGGTGGCCTGGCTCGCGATCCAGCGCGCCTGGCGGGCGAGCGTCGGCGACGGGTGCTCCGATCCCGACGCCCTGGCCGGGCGCCTGGGCTGTCGTGCGCCGAGCTGCCCCGATCCCTGTGGCGCGAGGCTCGAGCCCGGGCGCGCGTCGAGCGAGGAGGAGGTCTCATGAGCGATGCGATCAAGCATCTCGAGGACTACGACACCGAGCCGCGCTACACGGCCACCGTCGTGGCGAGTGAGCGCATCACGCCGCCGGAGTCCAAGGAGGAGGTGCGCGAGATCGTCCTGGACGTGGCTCGGCCCGACTCCCCGTTCCGGGTGGGGCAGAGCATCGGCGTCCTGGCGCCGGGGTCGCCGGAGCTGGGGCACGAGCACCACTTCCGGCTCTACAGCGTGGCGGATCTTCCCGAGCTGGGTCCGTCCGGCACGCCGCGCATCAAGATCTGCGTGCGCCGCTGCAGCTACATCGACGAGTACAGCGGGGAGGAGTACAAGGGCATCGCGTCCAACTACCTGTGCGACCTCGCGCCCGGAGACACCCTGGAGATCGCGGGCCCCTTCGGGCTGCCCTTCGAGGTACCCGAGGAGCTCGACGCCAACCTGATCCTGATCGGAAGCGGAACGGGCATCGCCCCGTTCCGCGCCTTCGTGAAGCACCTGTACCAGGACGTACCGGGCTGGAGCGGGCGGGTCTGGCTGCTGTACGGCGCCCGGAGCGGCCTGGAGCTGCTGTACATGAACGACGAGCGCGACGACTTCGCCCGCTACTATGACGAGGAGACCTTCCAGGCCTTCAAGGCGCTGAGCCCCCGGCCCAACTGGGCCGATCCCATCGCCTGGGACCTGGCGATCCAGGAGCGCGGCGAGGAGCTCTGGGAGATGATGAGCGACGCCAAGACCTGCGTGTACGTGGCGGGCCTGGAGAAGATGCTCGCCGAGCTGGACGAGGTGTTCGCGGGCCTGGCGGGGTCCAAGCAGAAGTGGGAGCGGCGCAAGGCGGAGCTGATGGCAGGCAAGCGCTGGGTCGAGCTGGTCTATTGAGGGCGGGGCCATGTCCATCCTCCAGGAAGTCCGGCTGGGTGCCGAGCCGATCGATCGCTTCGAGCCCCTGCTCGGCGCCGAGTACGTACGCGCCGCCAAGCAGGTGGGCGAGGCGATCCGCACCCGGCTCGAGGGCCGCGTGGTCTGGAACGTCAACTCCACGGCAGTGGGCGGCGGCGTGGCGGAGATGTTGCAGAGCCTGCTGGCCTACTCGCGGGGCCTCGGCGTGGATGGCCGCTGGGTGGTGATCCGCGGCAGCCCCGAGTTCTTCCGCGTCACCAAGCGGCTGCACCACGCCCTGCACGGAGCGCCGGGGGACCAGTCCCCCCTGGACGGGACGGAGCGGCGCGTCTACGAGGAGACGCTGCACGAGAACGCCCGGGAGCTGGTCTCCCTGGTGCGCCCCCGGGACGTCGTCCTGCTGCACGATCCCCAGACGGCGGGTCTGGCGCCGCATCTCGTGGAGGCGGGGGCCCGCGTCATCTGGCGCTGCCACATCGGGCACGACAAGCCGAACGACGAGGTGGAGCGTGGCTGGCGCTTCCTGGATCGCTATCTCCACGACGTTCCGGCCTACGTGTTCTCGCGCCGGGCCTACGTGCCCGACTTCTGCGACCACGGCAAGGCGGTGGTGATCCCGCCCAGCATCGACGCCTTCTCCCCCAAGAACGAGGAGCTCGACGAGGACACCGTGCGCACGATCCTGGTGCACGTGGGTCTCGTGGAGGGACCCCCTCCGGCGTCCGCGCCCCACACCTTCCGCCGCGAGAACGAGACGCCGGGGCGGGTGGAGCGTCACGCGGACGTGGTGCGCCTGGGGCGTGCCCCGCGCTGGGAGGCACCGCTGGTGGTCCAGGTGTCGCGCTGGGATCCGCTCAAGGATCCCCGCGGCGTCGTGCTCGGCTTCGCGCAGCTCGTGGAGGCAGGCGGCGCCGGCGAGGCCGAGCTGGTGCTGGCCGGGCCGAACGTGCACGGCGTGGCAGACGACCCCGAGGCGGCCCAGGTCTTCGACGACACGCTGGCGGTGTGGCGGGATCTGCCCCATGGGGTGCGGGATCGCGTCCACCTGGCGTGCCTCCCCACCGCCGACATCGAGGAGAACGCCGTGATCGTGAACGCCCTGCAGCGCCACGCCGCCATCGTGGTGCAGAAGAGCCTCCACGAGGGCTTCGGCCTCACCGTCGCCGAGGCGATGTGGAAGGCGCGCCCGGTGGTGGCGAGCGCCGTGGGCGGTATCCAGGACCAGATCGACGACGGCGTGCACGGCCTGCTCCTGCAGGATCCCCGCGATCTCGGCGCCTTTGCCCAGGCGCTGCGGGGCCTGATCGCGGATCCCGCGCGGGCGCGACGCCTGGGCGAGGCGGCGCGCGAGCGCGTGCGCGAGCGCTACCTCGGGATCCGCCACCTGATCGAGTACGCCCGACTGATCGAGCGCCTGGACACCTGAGCGCTGGATCCGGTCAGGCGACCGTGGACGCCAGCACCAGCTGGCCGGCGTAGTAGCAGGGCAGGCCCCAGGCGCGGTTCCAGAAGCTCGGCGCCACGAAGCGCTCGCGGGCCACGGCCAGGTCCGAGACGTAGAAGAGCAGCGCCCCGAGCGGAACCCCCGGCCGCCAGGGCGCGGCCAGCGTGCCCAAAGCGAGCGCCGCCATCGCCGTGATCACGAGTACGTACGCAACGACCGGGAGGCGCAGGCCGCCGGGAACGTGGGGGGCCAGCCAGCGCCACGCGATCCCTGCCGCCGGCAAGAGCGCCACGGCGCCGAGGGCGAGCGGCGTCGGATGCACGCCGCGCACCAGGAAGGCGGTGGCGTAGGCGAGGTGGGCGGCCAGGAAGCTCCCGAGCCCCGCCACGAAGGCCGGCCGCGACCCCCGCGCCAGCAGGAAGACGTCGCCCAGCCACGAGAGGATCAGGGCAGCCAGGACCATGCGGCCGTAGCCGCTCCCGAGGGCGCCCGCGGCCAGGGCCGCGGCCAGAAAGCCCGCCGACGCCAACGGCTTGGCCACCCAGACGCCGGGGCGCAGCCCGCGTCGCTCGCAAGCGAGCAGCACGGCCAGGGCGACGACGGTGAGCAGGATCCAGGGACGCATGCCCCGGGAGGATCGCCGACCCCGGTGCGGTGCTCCACGGGGCGCGCCGCGCGGGATCAGGCGGCGGCGTCGTCCGCCTTGCGGGGGAGAGCACCGGGCGGGTGGAGGCGAACGCAATCGCGTCCGGCGTCCTTGGCCAGGTAGAGCGCGGCGTCCGCCTGCTCCAGCGTCTCGCCGGCATCCCGGCTGGCGCGGTGGACGGCGACCCCCGCGCTGAACGTCGTGATGGGATGGAGCGCACGCCAGCCCTCGCACAGCCGCTGCGCGGCGGGCTCCGCACCGTCGGCCACGCCGGCCAGCACCACCAGGAACTCCTCGCCGCCCCAGCGGAACACCTGGTCGCCCTCGCGGCACGCCGCGAGCAGGTAGTCGCCGAGGGCCCGCAGCGTCGCGTCCCCGGCGGCGTGGCCGCGTCGGTCGTTCACGCGCTTGAAGTGGTCCAGATCGATCAGCACCAGCGCGTCGCCCGGATTGAGCTCGCGGAGCGCGGCGCTGGCCTTGCGTCGGTTGCCGACGCTGGTGAGCTCGTCGTGGAGGGACGCGTCCAGGAGCGCCTCGGTGACCTTGAGCCGCTCCACGGCCAGGCCGGCCTGGGTGGCGAAGGTGCGTGCCAGGCCGGCGGTGAAGGGGTCCACGTGGCGGCGACCGCGCAGGGCCACCAGCACCACGCCCACCGGTGGAAAGGAGCCGATCAACGGGATCGTCACCACGGTGGGGAGATCCAAGGCCTCGGCCAGGTGCGGCCCGCCGGTGTGCGTGCTGTCGACGATCTCCTTGCGCCGCAGCGCCCGGGCCAGCGCGGGATGCTCGTCGGGGCGCAACACCAGGGTCTGGGGTTCGGCCGGCCAGGCGTAGCCGCCGGCTCCGCACAGGCGCCGGCGGCCGTCGATCAGGAGCACGACGGCCCGCTCGCCGCCCAGGAGAGCGGCCGCCTGGCGCGCGATGAGATCGGCCAGACCGCGCGCGTCGTGACGGCGCGCCAGGTCCACGGTGGCGTTCACGAGCTCGCCCATGCGACGCATGCGGGTGGCATCGGTCTGCTCCACCTCGCGCAGCCGGTTGGCCACCCAGGCGATGGACTCCCCCACGATCAGGCAGATCGGCACCACCACCGCCATGGAGCTGAGCTCCGCGGCCGGTGCCTTGCGCACCCAGAGGGGGAGCACGTAGGCCACCAGCAGGAGCGGCGTGGTGGCGAGGGAGGTCCACTGGGGAAGCGCGAAGCCGATCCACGCGAAGATCAGCACGAAGTGCAGGCCGTAGCCGTAGGGGCCCACGCCTCCCAGATGATTGGCCATCATCTTGAGCACCAGCGTGGAGGGCACCAGCGCGTACAGGGCCAGCCGCGGCCAGCGGTCCCACGGCAGGCTCCACACCACCGCGGCCAGGGCCACGCACAGGCCGCTCACCAGGGCCACGCCTGCGTGGCTCATGCCGTCCAACTTGGGTAGCGGGTGGTTGGCCAGGCTCACGAACCCGCTCAGGGCGAGCAGCACGGCGGCGAAGCGCGCCACCAGGCGTTGGGAGAGGGAGCCGGCCACGCAGGGCTTTTCGGAACGCCGGGAACGTCGATTGAGGGGCCCGAATCCGTGCGTCGTCCGGCTGGGGGGGCTCCCGCCGGGCGGGGCTGCGGCGCTGCGCTTGCGCCCCGATCGGGCGGCATGGTAAGGGAGAGGCTTCTTTCGAGGCGCGGGAGGCCCAGGGAGGGAGCCATGATGAAGAGGGCGGCGACGGTGCTCACGGCCCTGCTCATGGGCTGCGTGACGACGGGCGGCACGGAGGTGCAGGTTCGGAACGGTCGCATCAACCCGGAGCACGGCGGCTACCAGACCTACCGCCAGTACTGCGCCTCGTGCCACGGGATCTATGCCAACGGGCAGGGACCCCTGGCGCCGGTGCTCCGCCAGCGCCCCCCGGACCTGACGCGCCTCGGCGCCCGCTACGGCACGCCGCTCCCGAAGCCCATGCTCGCGGAGTTCATCGACGGCCGGCGCCCGGTGCGCGCCCACGGCCCGGGCGACATGCCGGTCTGGGGCAAGCAGATGCTGCTGGGGATGCCCGAGGGGCCGGGCAAGACCGCGGGCCAGCGGGGGATGGTGCTCGTGATCCTCGACTATCTGGAGAGCGTGCAGGCGCCGCCGCCGACACCCTGACCGGGCTCAGGAGTCCGCCAGCGCCCGCAGCAGGTCCAGGGCGGAGAGGATCCCCACCAGCACCCCGTCCTCGGTGACGAGCAGCCGGTGCACGCGGTGCTCGCGCATGGTGCGAGCCGCCTCGGCCACGTCCGCCTGGGGCGAGATCTCGAGCACGCTCCGATTCATGATCGTCTCCACCGGCGTGCCGTGACGCTCCACGGGCACCTCCGCCAGGTCGCGGAGCTCCTCCATGTCGGTGTAGAAGGTGCCCGTCTCGCCCGCCGTCGCGGGCGTGGCCTCGATGCGCACCAGGTCGCGTTGGGATACGACGCCGAGCACACACCCGCGCTCGTCGAGCACGGGGGCGCCACCGATCCCGTGCTCCGCAAGCACGCCCTCGGCCTCGCGCACCGTGCTCTCGGGAGCGAGGCTCACGATCTTCGTGCTCATGTAGTCCGCCACGCGGCGGGTCGGCATGCCGCCTCCTCCCTGGCTCGACCCTTCTTCAGCGCCCGGTGCGAGGTGGCCGCAGTCGTCTCGCCAGGGTGCGCGCCCGGGCGCGCCAGTCCGTGGCGTCGGTTTGCACCACCCAGTGGGCGCCGCGGGGCACCTCCCGCACGGCCTCGTAGGCCGCCGCCTTCTGGCGGTAGAGCGCGGGTCCCGCGTCCGAGGGATCCTGCCGCTTCGTCGCGCGTCGCGCCAGCCGCTCGAGGACGCGGCGCTCGGCGCAACGCGTCTCCACCACGTGGCCGGGGATCTCGCGCTCCCGGGCCCAGCGCAGGGCGTCGCGTCGGCGTTCGGCGCGGTCGAAGGTCGCGTCCAGCAGCGCCACGCGACCGGATTCGAGCACCGGACCTGCGCGCTCCAGCAGGCCCGCGTAGACGGCGCGCGTGCGGGCCTCGGAGTAGAGCTCCGCCGGGCCCCGCTCGGTGGGCGCGAGCCCCGCCATGCGTTTGCGCACCCGGTCCGAGGCGATCACGACCCCGCCCAGCTCGTCGGCCAGCACCTCCGCGACGGAGCTCTTGCCCGTGCCCACGATCCCGCTCATGAGCACGAG
>JBFGJV010000069.1:0-14574 GCA_041577015.1 Myxococcota bacterium | reverse complement strand
GCGCAGCTGGCGCTCCGGCGCGTCTCCCCCGCTGCCCGCCTGGCGGCGCAGCGCGCGCGCCTGGCCTCCGCGCGCCGCTCGCTCGAGCAGGCGGTGCGGACCGCCCTCGAGCGGGGTCGCGGGCGCTTCGAGCGTGCCGCGGGGCGCCTCCACACGCTCTCTCCCCTGGCCGTGCTGGGACGCGGCTACGCGATCGTCCGCCGGGCGGAGGACCAGGCCATCGTGCGCAGCCCCGTCCAGGTGGCGTCCGGCGACGGGCTTCACATCCGCGTGGCGGAGGGCGAGCTCCAGGCGGAGGTCCGGGACCCGGGCGCGCGCCGTCGCTAGCCTGGGGCCATCATGGCCGAGGAGCCCTCCTTCGAGCACGCCCTGGAGCGGCTGGAGGCGATCGTCGATCGCCTGGAAGGCGGCGAGCTTCCGCTCGAGCAGGCGCTCGCTCTCTTCGAGGAGGGGGTGGGTCTGAGCCGCACGCTGGCGGCGCGCCTGGGGGACGCCGAGCAGCGGGTGCAGGTGCTCGTGGAGGAGGGAGGCGAGCTCCGGGCACGCGCCCTCGACGCGTCGGAAGAGTCGTAGCCCTTGGACCTCCCTGCCTACCTCGCCGAGCGCGGGCCCCTGGTGGAGCGTCGTCTGGAGCAGCTGCTGCCCGCGGCGGACGCACCCCCGGCGCGTCTGCACGCCGCCATGCGCCACCTGCTGTTCCCGGGAGGCAAGCGTCTGCGGCCCATGCTGGCCCTGGCGGGGGCCGAGGCGGTGGGCGCCGCCCCCGAGCGGGCGCTTCCCATGGCGGCTGCCGTGGAGCTGGTGCACACCTACTCGCTCGTGCACGACGACCTGCCGTGCATGGACGACGACAGCGAGCGGCGCGGCCGTCCCACCGTGCACGTCCGCTTCGGTGAGGCGCTCGCCGTGCTGGCGGGAGATGCCCTGCTGGCGGCGGCGTTCCAGGCGCTCGCGCGGGCGCCGGAGCCGGCGGAGCGGGTGGTGGGGGCCGTGGGGGATCTCGCCGACGCGGCGGGCTCGGGCCAGCTGGTGGGCGGCCAGGCCGACGACCTCGCGCTCACCCGGGCCGACGCCCCCGATGCCCGTCACGTGGAGCACGTCCACCGCCGGAAGTCGGCGGCGCTGCTGGCCGCGGCGGTGGTGGGGGGCGCCCGGCTCGGCGGTGGGGATGCCGCTACGCTCCGGATCCTGAAGCGGTTCGGCGAGGAGATGGGCATCGCCTTCCAGATCACCGACGATCTCCTGGATCGCGAGCGCGACGAGGCCTGCTCGCTCGTGCGGGTGCTGGGAGTCGAGGGCGCGCGCGCCCGGGGCGAGGCGCTGCTCGACGGGGCGCTGGCTCGCCTGGAGCCGCTGGGCGCTCCCGCCGAGCCGCTGCGGGAGCTGGCGCGCTGGGCGGTGCGGAGGAGCACGTGACGCAGAGCCTGCTGGCGGGAATCCGCAGCCCGGAGGATCTGCGCAAGCTCCCCCGCGAGCGCATGGCCGAGGTGGCGCGCGCCCTGCGCCAGGAGATCGTCGAGCGCGTCTCCCGCACCGGGGGCCACCTGGCCTCGAGCCTCGGTGCGGTCGAGCTCCTGACGGCGCTCCACTACGTGTTCGAGACGCCCCGCGACCGGCTCGTGCTCGACGTGGGTCACCAGGGCTACGCCCACAAGATGCTCACGGGCCGACGCGAGGGCTTCGAGCGCATCGGCAAGGCCGATGGAATCGGGAAGTTCCTGCGCCGCGAGGAGTCGCCCTGGGACCACTTCGGCGCCGGTCACGCCGGCACCTCGATCTCGGCCGCGCTCGGGATCGCGCGTGCCCTCGAGCACCGCGGCGAGCCGGGCTGCGCCATCGCGCTGATCGGTGACGGCGGCATGACGGCCGGCATGGCCTTCGAAGCCCTCAACCACGCCGGTGCGCTCCGGCAGCGCAATCTGGTGGTGGTGCTGAACGACAACGAGATGTCGATCTCGCCCAACGTGGGTGCGCTCTCCTCCTATCTCTCGCGCAAGCTCTCGGCGCCCACGGCGCGCCGCATGAAGGGCTGGGTGAAGGAGGCGCTGGCGACGCTGCCCGGCGACATGGTGCACTGGGCCCAGAAGGCGGAGGAGTCGCTCAAGATCTTCTTCTCGCCCGGGCTGCTGTTCGAGGCGCTCGGCTTCCGCTACGTGGGTCCCATCCAGGGCCACCGCATGGAGGTGGTGCTGGAGACCTTCGAGAACGTGCGGCGCATGATCGAGGCCGGCGAGGGCCCGCTGCTCGTCCACGCCATCACCGCCAAGGGCTACGGCTACGAGCCGGCGCAGCGCGATCCGCTCACCTACCACGGGGTCACGCCCTTCGAGGTGGCCTCGGGGCGCATGGCCAAGGGCGGGGGCGGCCCCCCTTCCTACACGCGCGTGTTCTCGGACACGCTGATCGAGCTGGCGCGGGAGGACGAGCGCATCGTGGGCATCACCGCGGCGATGCCCGGGGGCACCGGCCTCGACCGCTTCCAGAGCGCCTTCCCGGAGCGCTTCTACGACGTCGGCATCGCCGAGCAGCACGCGGTGACCTTCGCCGCCGGCCTGGCCTCCGAGGGCATGAAGCCGGTGGCGGCCATCTACTCGACCTTCCTGCAGCGGGCCTACGACCAGATCGTGCACGACGTCTGCGTCCAGAATCTGGACGTGACCTTCGCGATCGACCGGGCCGGGCTGGTGGGGGCGGACGGCGCCACCCACCAGGGCTTCTACGACCTGTCCTACCTGCGCGCACTGCCCAATCTGGTGGTGATGGCGCCCAAGGACGAGAACGAGCTGCGCCACATGCTGCGCACCGCCATCGAGCATCCCGGGCCCGCCGCGGTGCGCTACCCGCGCGGCGCGGGCGTGGGCGTGCCGCTGGAGCCCGACGTGAAGTCGCTTCCCTTCGGCGAGGCGGAGCTGCTGCGGGACGGCGACGAGGTGCTGCTCGCGGCGGTGGGGACGCTGGTCCACCCGGCCCTGGAGGCGGCGGGCGAGCTGGCGGCCCGGGGCGTCTCCGCGGCGGTGCTGAACGCACGCTTCGTGAAGCCCCTGGACGCCGAGCGCCTGGTGGGTCTGGCACGACGCTGCGGTGCGGTGCTGACGCTCGAGGAGCACGCGGGGCCGGGCGGTTTCGGAGGCGCGGTGCTCGAGGCCATGGCCGCGTCCGGCGCCGTCGTGCCCGCGCGCACGCTGTCGGTCCCGGATCGCGTGGTGGAGCAGGGGAGCCCCGCGGAGCAGCGACGCGCCTTCGGGCTCGACGTGGAGGGGATCGTTCGCGCGGCTCTCGATCTGCTCGCTCGCGCTTGAAGCGTCGCCTGGACGAGCGCCTGGTGGAGGCCGGGCTCGCGGAGAGCCGCAGCCGGGCCCAGGCCCTGATCCGCAGCGGGCGCGTCCTGGTGGACGACGTGCCCGTGGAGAAGCCGGGCACGCCCGTGGCCGAGGACGCAGCGCTCCGCATACGCGGAGACGAGCGTCGCTACGTCTCCCGCGGTGGCGACAAGCTGGCGGGTGCCCTGGCGGACCTGGGGGTGGATCCCCGGGGCCTGATGGTGCTCGACCTCGGCGCGTCCACGGGCGGCTTCACCGACTGCCTGCTCCAGCACGGCGCGCGTGGCGTGGTGGCCGTGGACGTGGGCTACGGGCAGCTGGCGCCAAGTCTGCGCGACGACCCGCGCGTCGTGGTGCGGGAGCGCACCAACGCCCGGTACCTGGAGGCCGAGGCGCTGCCCGAGCCGGTGGACCTGGTCACCATCGACGTCTCCTTCATCTCCGCGCGGCGGCTGCTCCCACGGCTGGCGCAGCTCGCCCCGCAGGCGACGCTCCTGGTGCTGGTGAAGCCGCAGTTCGAGGTGGGGCGCGAGCAGGTGGGGAAGGGCGGCGTGGTGCGCGACGACGCCCTGCGCGCCCGGGCGGTGGCGGACGTGGCGGCGGCAGCGGTGGCCCTGGGCTGGGAGCCCTCCGGCCAGTGCGAGAGTCGCCTGCCGGGCCCCAAGGGCAACCGGGAGATCTTCCTCTTGCTTCGTCCCCGCGGGAGGGGGGCTGCTTGACGGGTGCCCCCGGGTGTCTATGTTCTCGACGTCAGAGGGTTTTTCCGAGGAGAAGTAGATGCCCGTGGTCGACGTCACGCCCGCCGCGGCGGAGCGCATCAAGCAGCTGCTCGATCGCGATGGAAAGCTCGAGAGCCACACCCTGCGCATGAAGGTGGTGGGCGGGGGCTGCTCGGGCCTCCAGTACGAGCTGGCCTTCGACGACCGCATCGGCGAGGAGGATGCCGTGCTCGAGGCCAACGGCGTGCGCGTCGCCGTGGACGAGAAGAGCGCCCTCTACCTGGCCGGCTCGGTGCTCGACTTCGTGGACACGCTCCAGGAGTCGGGCTTCAAGATCACGAATCCCAACGCCAAGACTTCCTGCGGCTGCGGCCAGTCCTTCGGGGCCTGATCGGGGACGCTCTCCAAGGAATCAAGCGGCCACGCGCGGGAGTCGTCCCCCGGAAGGTCGATTTCCTGAAGAACGTCCCCCTCTATCTCGACCACCATGCCACGACGCCGTGCGACCCGCGGGTCGTGGAGGCGATGCTGCCGTACTTCACGCGCGAGTTCGGCAACGCCGCCAGCCATACCCACGCCTACGGGTGGCGCGCCGAGGCCGCCGTGGAGGCGGCTCGCGAGACCCTCGCCCGGGCCCTGGGCGCCCGGAGCGAGCGCGAGCTGGTGTTCACCAGCGGCGCCACCGAGAGCAACAACCTGGCGCTCTTCGGGGTGGTGGCGGCCCAGACGGGGCGGCGTGATCACGTGGTGACGGTGGCTACGGAGCACCCTTCGGTGCTCGACCCCTGCCGCGCGCTCGAACGTCGCGGCGTGCGTGTCACGATCCTGCCCGTGGACGGCCAGGGCCTGGTGGATCCCGAGGCGGTGCGCGCCGCGCTCGACGATCGCACGGCGCTCGTCTCGGTGATGGCGGCGAACAACGAGATCGGCGTGCTTCAGCCGCTGGAGGAGATCGGCGCCATCTGCCGCGAGTACGGCGTGCTCCTGCACAGCGACGCGGCCCAGGCCGTGAGCAAGATCCCCTTCGACCTGGGCGCCCTGCCGGTGGACCTGGTCTCCTTCTGCGCGCACAAGCTCTACGGCCCCAAGGGCATCGGCGCGCTCTGGATCCGTTCCGGGCGTCCGCGCGTGCGTCTCGAGCCGCAGCTGCTGGGCGGTGGTCACGAGCGCGGGCTGCGCTCCGGGACGTTGCCGGTGCCGCTGATCGTGGGCTTCGCCCGTGCGCTCGCGATCGGCGTCGCCGAGCGCGAGGCGGAGGCGCCGCGACTCGCCGACCTTCGCGAGCGGCTGTGGCGGCGCCTGCGCCAGGGGCTCGACGGCGTGGCTCGCAACGGCCACCCCGAGCGCCGACTGTCCGGCAACCTGAACGTCTCCTTCGCGGGGATCGACGGCGACGCGCTGCTCGCGTCCTTGAAGGATCTGGCGGTCTCCTCCGGCTCCGCCTGCTCCTCGGCCCGGCCCGAGCCGAGCCACGTGCTCAAGGCCCTGGGCCTGCCGGACGATCTCGTTCGTTCGTCGCTGCGCTTCGGCCTGGGGCGCTCCACCACGGCCGAGGAGGTCGACTGGGCGGCGGAGCGGGTGATCGAGGAGGTCCAGGCGCTCCGCGCGGGGCGCGCAGCGGGATAGGGGGCGCTCCACCGGGCAACGGGTATCCTCCGCGGGGCCGCAACTTCCAGCCACGGAGCCACCTTGAGCAGGCAGCACGGGACCAACCTCACCTGGCACACCAGCCACGTGAGCCGCGCCGAACGGGAACGTCTGCTGGGGCAGAAGGGGGTCACCGTGTGGCTGACGGGCCTTTCCGGATCGGGGAAGTCCACGATCGCCATGGCCGTGGAGCACGCCCTGCACGAGCGGGGCCGACTCGCCTACGTGCTGGACGGGGACAACGTCCGGCACGGCCTCAACAAGAATCTCGGCTTCTCTCCGGAGGACCGCACCGAGAACATCCGCCGCGTGGGCGAGGTGGCCAGGCTCTTCACCGACGCGGGGCTGGTGGTGCTCACGTCCTTCATCTCGCCCTACCGGGCGGACCGCGACGCGGTGCGGGCGCTGTTCGAGCCCGGCGACTTCCTCGAGGTGTTCGTGGACGCGTCCCTGGAGACCTGCGAGTCGCGCGACGTGAAGGGCCTGTATCGGCGCGCCCGGGCCGGCGAGATTCCCGAGTTCACGGGCATCTCCGCTCCGTACGAGGCGCCGGAGAAGCCGGAGCTCGTGCTGGACACCAACCGCCAGAGCGTCGAGGAGAGCGCGGCCCAGGTGGTCGGCCACCTCGAGGCGAAGGGCTACCTCGCGTGAGCGTCGCGTTCGCCGCGCTGCTGCTGCTCGTGGCCGCCTGCGCCACGCCGTTGACGGCACCCATGGACGGGCCTTCCCGGGACCCGGTTCGACCCGACGCGCCGCCGGAGTACGACTTCCTGGTCGGCCGCGATGCCGAGTTCCAGGACCGCCCCGCCGAGGCGCTGGCGGCCTTCCGTCGCGCGCTGCAGAAGGACCCGGACTCCCTCGTGCTCCACAAGAAGGTGGCGGAGCTGCTGGCCCGGCAGGGCCAGGTGGCCGAGGCGCTGGCCTTCGCCGAACGTGCCCACGCCCTCGACCCCCAGGACGAGGGCACGCGACTGTTCCTGGGCACCCTGCACCGGCTGCGGCGCGACGTGCCGGCGGCCGAGCGCGTGCTGCTCGGAGAGGGCGGCGAGCCCCAGGGGCTGGACGAAGCCTTCGTCTTGTTCAGCGTCTACGCGGACACCGGAGACCTCGCCCAGGCGGAGCGCGTGGCGCGCTGGATGGTCGAGGAGCACCCGACGAACCTGCGCAGTCACTTCGCCATGGCCGGGGTGCTGGAGCGGCAGGGCAACGCGGAGGCGGCGGAGGCTGCGCTTCGCCAGGCGCTCCGCGACCACCCGGACAGCCTCGCCGTGTATGGCGCGCTGGCCCGTTCCCGTCGCGAGCGGGGGGACCGGGCCGGCGAGATCGAGGTGCACCAGGAGACGCTGCGGCGCCATCCCGACCACCACGCGACGCTCGTCGCCCTCGCCCAGGCGCAGATCGACCAGGGCCAGCTCGACGAGGCGCGCGAGACGCTGCAGCGCATCGTGGCCCAGCGTCCCGCCGACCTGCGCTCGCGGGTGCGTCTGGGCTTTCTCGAGCTGGAGGCCCGCCGCTACGAGGAGGCCGCGGCCCACTTCGAGCACGCGCTGCGCTCGAATCCCGAGCAGTACGAGATCGCCTACTTCCTGGGCGTCGTGCGCCGTCGCGCCGGAGAGCTGGACCGTGCCATCCAGGTACTCGAGCCGATCCCGTCGGACCACGAACGCTACGCCGATTCACGCACGCAGCTCGCGGCCGTCTGGGAGGCGCGCGGCGAGCCGGGACGCGCGCTCCAGGAGGCGGAGCGGGCCCTGGCGCACGAGCCGTCCCGGGAGCTCGAGCTCTACGTGGCGAGCCTGCGCGCGCGCTCCGGAGACTTCGAGGGTGCCGTCGACTACCTGCGCGAGCTCGAGGCGAAGGCGCCCCAGGACGAGGAGGTCCTCTACAACCTCGGCGTCGTGCACGGCGAGGCCGGGCAGGTCGAGGCGGCGCTCGGATACATGCGACGCGTGCTCGAGCTGAACCCGAACCACGCCGGGGCCCTCAACTACATCGGCTACACCTGGGCGGAGCAGGGCATCAACCTGGACGAGGCCGAGGCGTACATCTCCCGCGCCCTCGAGCTGCGGCCCGACGACGGCTACATCACCGACAGCCTGGGATGGCTCTACTACATGCGCGCCCGCCCGCTGCTCGAGCAGGGCGAGGTGGAGCAGGGCCGCGCGCTGCTGGAGCGCGCGATCCTCGAGCTGGAGCGGGCCGCGGAGCTCACGGGCGGCGACGCCGTGGTGAGCGAGCACCTGGGCGACGCCTACCTGCTGCTGCAGGACAAGCGGCGCGCCCTGGAGCACTACGAGGAGGCGCTCTCGCTCGAGCCCCGCACCCACGAGCAACCCGATCTCAAGCAGAAGCGGGACCGGCTGCGGAGGGAGCTCGAGGGACGGTGAGACGGATCGCGCCCGCCGGGCTCGCGATCCTCCTGGGCTTGGCCGGCTGCCGGACCGCGCTCGGCCCCGTGCGTCCGCTGCCCGCGGACGACCTGCGTCCCGCCGCTCTGGTGGCCGCGCTGGCCCGGGATGCGGACGCGCGCCATGCGCTGCGCGCCGTGGCACAGCTGGCCCTGGACGGGCCCGCCGGCTCGGGTCGCGCCAAGCACGTGCTCGTGGCGGAGCAGCCGGCCCGGCTCCGGGTCGAGACGCTGGGCTTCCTCAACCAGACGCTCGCGCTGCTGGTGACCGATGCCGGACGCTTCCGCCTCTTCGACGTGCGGGAACGGCGGCTCCACGAGGGGGAGGTCTACCCGGGACTGCTGGGGGAGGTGGCCGGGGTGGCCCTCACTCCGGAGGACGCGGTGGACGTGCTGCTCGGCGCGCCTGCGCCCCCGGAGCCCCTGCGCGCGGCGAACGCCCTGCTCCTCCCCGACGGAGGCCTGCGCGCGGACCTGCTGGGGGAGGGGGGCGACCTGCGCCGGCGCGTGGAGTTCGATCCCGAGGGCCGCCTGCGAAGGATGGAGGCGCACGACGAGGCCGGCGCCCGGTGGGCGGCGAGCTTCGACGACTACCGCGCGCTCGGCTCCACCAGCTTCGCCCACGAGATCGAGCTGGTCTTCCCGCCCACCGCCACGCGGGCGCGCGTCTCCTTCCGGCGCGTGGAGCTCAACCCGGAGCTGCCTCCGGACGTGTTCCGGCTGCGGCTCCCCCCCGAGGCGGCGGCCGGGAGGCCCGGTTGAGGCGCGTCGGGGCCGGCTTGGCGCTGCTGGCCGCCCTCGCCGCGGCCTGCACCAACAATCCCTATCCGGAGGAGGACGCCGAGGCGCGCATCCTCTACACGACCTTCGGCGAGCCGCCCAAGACCCTCGACCCCCAGGTGGCCTACTCCACCTCCGACCACGCGGTGCTCTCGAACGCCTACGAGACGCTGCTCGAGTACCACTTCCTGAAGCGTCCCTACGCGTTGATCCCGGGCCTGGCGCAGGAGGTGCCGGAGCCGCGGCCGCTCCCGGACGGTCGGGTGGCCTATCGCTTCCGGCTGCTCGAGGGCGTCCTCTACCACGATTGCCCCTGCTTCGCCCTGGGCGGGACGGAGCGCACCACCCGCGAGATGGTGGCCGACGACGTGGCCTTCGGGATCATGCGCATCGCGGATCCCGCCGTGAACAGCCCCGTGATCGGGAACTTCCAGAAGCTGGTGGGGCTCGCCGCCTTTTCGGAGCGGCTGGAGACGCTCCGCCAGGCGGATCCCACCTTCGGCAGCAGGCGCATCGACCGACAGTACGCCGAGGCGGGGGGGATCGAGGGCGTGCGCGTGCTCGGTCCGCACCAGTTCGAGATCGTCCTGGCCGAGCCCTACCCGCAGATCCTGTACTGGTTCGCGATCCCCTTCACCTCGCCGGTTCCCTGGGAGGCGGTGGCCTGGTACGACGGCAAGGAGGGTCGCGAGCTCTTCGCCGAGGTGGCGGTGGGGACCGGCCCCTTCCGCCTGACGCGCTACGACAAGCGCAGCCGCATCGTGCTGGAGCGCAATCCCACCTGGTACGGGATCCTGCATCCGGAGTGGCAGGCGCCCGGCGCCACCTATCCGAGCGAGGGCGAGCCGGAGGATCGGGCCGAAGGCCGGCTCGACCCCGAGTACGTGGGCCGCCCGCTCCCCTTCCTGGACCGCATCGAGCTGCGGCTGGAGAAGGAGTCGATCCCCGCCTTCACCAAGTTCCTCCAGGGCTACTACGACGCCTCGGGCATCATCAAGGAGAGCTTCGACCGGGTGATCCAGGAGGACGCCCTGTCGCCGGACATGGCCGCCCTCGGCATGCGTCTCGAGCGCTCCGTCGGGCCCGGCGTCTACTACCTGGGCTTCAACATGACCGACTCCGTGGTGGGAGCGCCCGCGGGCGAACGCGGCCGCAAGCTGCGCCAGGCCATGAGCCTCGCCGTGGACGTGGGGGAGTTCCTGCGCATCTTCCTGAACGGGCGCGGGATCCCGGCGCAGTCCCCGATCCCACCCGGGATCTTCGGCTTCGACGAAGCCTACGAGAACCCCTACCGCCAGCCGGACCTGGAGCGCGCGCAGCGCCTGCTCGCGGAGGCCGGCTACCCCGGCGGCATCGATCCCGACACCGGCAAGCCCCTGCGCCTCACCTTCGACACCGCCGACACCAGCGCCGCCGGGCGCCTCCGCTACCAGTGGTTCGTGGACGCCTGGAAGCGCATCGGCGTCGACGTGGCCATCGCCGCCACCAACTACAACCAGTTTCGCGAGAAGGTACGCAACGGCGCCTACCAGCTCTTCATGTGGGGCTGGATTGCCGACTATCCGGATCCCGAGAACTTCCTGTTCCTGCTCTGGAGCCCCATGGGCCAGACTGCGAGCGGCGGACCCAACAGCGCCAACTTCGCCAACCCGCGCTACGACGAGCTGTTCCTGGCCGTGAAGAATCGTTCCAACGACGACCGGCGCATGGAGCTGATCGGAGCGATCCGAGCGCTGCTGGAGCGCGAGCGGCCCTGGATCGAGCTGTTCCACCCCGAGGAGTACGTGCTCTACCACGCCTGGGTGCGCAACGTGAAGCCCATGGGCCTCCCGGTGCCGACGCTCAAGTACCGCGACGTCGAGCCGCGAGAGCGCGCCGAGCTGCGCCGGGACTGGAACCGGCCGGTGCGCTGGCCCGCCTACGCCCTGGGCGCCCTGGCGGTCCTGCTGGTGCTGCCCGCGATCCGCACCTTCCTGCGGGAGCGTCAGTGATGCTGGCCTACCTGGTGCGCCGCACCCTGTACGGCCTGGTCACGGTCCTGGGCGTGCTGGCCTTCCTGTTCGGGCTGTTCTTCCTCTACGCCCAGCCCGAGGACGTGGCGCGGCGCGCCGTGGGCGAGAAGGCCCCCCAGGAGGTCGTCGAGCAGTGGCTCGTCAACCATGGCTACGACAAGCCGCGCTTCTGGAACCCGGAGGATCCGCTGGACACGATGCTGGTGGAGCACTTCCGGCGCATGCTCACCTTCGACTTCGGTCGCAGCGACGCCGACGACGTGCCCATCGCCCGCCGGCTTCGGGAAGGCGTGGGGCCGAGCCTCGCCCTCACCGTGCCGCTCTTCGCCATGGGACTCGTGATCGCCATGGGGCTCTCGCTGCTGGTGGCGTTCTTCCGGGAGACCTACATCGATCGCACCGGGGTGATCCTGTGCGTGCTGGCCATGAGCGTCTCCATCCTGATCTACATCCTGGGCGGGCAGTACCTGATCGGCAAGCTCCTGCGCTGGTTCCCCATTTCGGGCTTCGATCCGTCCGCGGACGTGGTGGCCCGCTTCCTCGCCTTGCCCTGGATCGTGGGGCTCATGAACGGCGTCGGCGCCGACGTCCGTTTCTACCGCACCGTCTTCGTCGAGGAGACGAACAGCGACTACGTCCGCACGGCCCGGGCCAAGGGGGCCGGCGACGCCCGCATCATGGTGCGCCACGTGCTGCGCAACGCGCTGATCCCGATCCTCACCAACGTGGTGGTCGCGATCCCCTTCCTGTTCACGGGCTCGATCCTCCTGGAGTCGTTCTTCGGCATCCCGGGACTCGGCTCCATCACGGTGGACGCCATCAACGCCAACGACTTCGCCACGCTCCGGGTGATGGTCTACATCGGGGCGCTGCTCTTCATCCTGGGACAGATCCTCACCGACGTGGCCTACACGCTGGTGGATCCGCGGGTGCGGCTGGAGTAGCCGGTTGCCGTCCCACGTCGCCTCGAACCTGGTCGTGCTCGCCATCCTGACCGCGCTCGTCGCGGCGGGCCTCGGCGTGCGACGCAGCCGCTTCTGGCGCGAGGCCGCCCGCAGCCTGGCCCGGCGTCGGCCCCTGGCGCTCGGCGTGGTGGCGCTGCTGGCGACGATCGCGCTGCTGGACTCGATCTCCTGGGTGGGTGGGGGCGCGGGCGCCGGCGCGAGCGGAGACGTGGTCTCGCTCCACAAGCCCCGGAGCGTGATCGACCGCATGTTTCCGGCCGACTTCCAGGAGCGCAGCTATTCGGCGCCCCTGGCGGTCACCGAGTTCTACGGCGGGACTCCGTTGCGCTACCCGCGGCGTCACCTGCTGGGGACGGACATCCTGGGCCGCGACGTCCTCCACCTGACGCTCAAGGGCACACGCGTGGCGTTCCTGATCGGGGGGCTCACCAGCGCCATCGTGATCCCGCTGGCGCTGGCCTTCGGCATCTCGGCGGGCTACTTCGGCGGCCGCTGGGACGACTTCGTGTTCTTCCTGATGTCCACGCTGGCCTCGATGCCCTCGCTGCTGCTCTTGATCGCGCTGATCATGGCGCTGGGCCGGGGCCCGCTCCAGGTGTGCGCGGCCCTGGGCGTCACCAGCTGGGTGGGCTTCTGCCGCGTCACGCGAGGGGAGACGCTCAAGCTGCGCGAGCTCGACTACGTGCAGGCGGCGCGTGCCCTGGGCGTCTCGGAGGCGCGCATCATCCTCCGCCACGTGCTCCCGAACCTGACCCACCTGGTGGTGATCACGTTCGTGCTGCTCTTCTCGGGCCTGGTGCTCTCCGAGGCGATCCTCTCCTGGCTCGGCATCGGGATCGACGGCAGCTGGGGGCAGATGATCGACCAGGCGCGGGACGAGCTGTCTCGCGACCCGATCATCTGGTGGAACCTGGGCGCGGCCTCCGTCGCGCTCTTCACGCTGATCCTCGCCGTGAACCTGGTGGGAGACGCCGTCCGCGACATCCTGGACCCCCGCACGCTGCGGGAGCGGCTGTGAGCGAGCTCGTCCTCGAGGTTCGCGATCTCGTGACCACGTTCCCCGCCAACGGGCAGCGCGTCTCGGTGGTGGACCGCGTGGATCTGCGCGTGGAGCGCGGCCGCGTGCTCGCGCTGGTGGGCGAGTCCGGCTGCGGCAAATCGATGACCGCGCTCTCGATCCTGCGTCTGGTGCCCCGGCCCGGCCGCATCGAGGGCGGGAGCGTGCGCCTGGAGGGTCGCGAGCTGCTCGCGCTCTCGGTCCCCGAGATGCGGCGCCTGCGCGGTCACGACGTGGCGATGATCTTCCAGGAGCCCATGACCAGCCTGAACCCTGTGCACACGGTGGGCAGCCAGGTCGTGGAGGCGATCCGTCTGCACGAGCGAGTTTCGGTGGCGGAGGCGCGCCGCCGTACCGTGGAGCTGTTCGACCGGGCGCGCATCCCGGACCCCGAGGCACGCTTCGCGGCCTACCCGCACGAGCTCTCGGGCGGGATGAAGCAGCGGGTGATGGTCGCGATGTCGCTGGCCACGCGCCCGAAGCTGCTCATCGCCGACGAGCCCACCACGGCGCTCGACGTGACGATCCAGGCCCAGATCCTGGAGCTGCTGCGCGAGCTCCAGCAGCAGTTCGGGATGGCGGTGCTCCTGATCACGCACGATCTCGGCATCGTGAACGAGCTGGCGGACCGCGTCGCGGTCATGTACGCCGGGCAGCTGGTGGAGGAGGGCGGGCTCGTGGAGGTGCTGCGGGGCGCGCGGCACCCCTACACGCAGGGCCTGCTGCGCGCCATGCCCGCGCTCGGCCGGCGGGGCGAGCCCCTGGCCGAGATCCCCGGCGTGGTGCCCTCGCCCGAGGACTGGCCCAAGGGCTGCCGCTTCGCCAGCCGCTGCCCGCGTGTGTTGCCCGTCTGCCACGACGTCGATCCCGAGGCCACGCGCCTCTCGCCAAGCCACACCACCCGCTGCCACGCCGTCGCCCGGGAGGAGGCGGAGTGAGCGGGCTGCTCCGAGTGGAGGGGCTGCGCACCTGGTTCCCGATCCGCTCCGGCGTGTTGCGGCGTCCCGGCGCCTGGGTGCGTGCCGTGGACGGGGTGGACCTGGAGGTTCCGGAAGGCCGGACCCTGGCCCTGGTGGGGGAGTCCGGTTGCGGCAAGTCCACGGTGGCGCGCTCGATCCTGCGCCTGGTGGAGCCCCAGGCGGGGCGCGTCTGGTTCGACGGGATCGACCTGCTCGGGCTCGAGGCCGACGAGATGCGCGCCTACCGCCGCCAGATCCAGATCGTGTTCCAGGATCCCCTCGCCTCCCTCGACCCGCGCATGCGGGTGCGGGACGCGGTGGCCGAGGGCATGCAGGCCTTCGGGATCGGCGCCGACGAGGCGGAGCGCACCGAGCGCGTCGCCGAGCTGTTCCGCCGCGTGCAGCTCGATCCGGACCAGATGCTGCGCTACCCGCACGAGTTTTCCGGCGGCCAGCGCCAGCGCATCTGTCTGGCGCGCGCGCTCGCCGTCGAGCCGCGCCTGGTGCTCTGCGACGAGGCGATCTCCGCCCTCGACGTCTCGATCCAGGCCCAGATGCTGAACCTGCTGCGCGACCTCCAGGAGGAGCTCGGCGTCGCCTACCTGTTCATCACCCACGACCTCGGCGTGGTGCGCTACCTCGCACGGCGTGTCGCCGTCATGTACCTGGGCGAGATCGTGGAGGAGGCGCCCACCGAGCGCCTCTTCG
>JBFGJV010000068.1:0-14595 GCA_041577015.1 Myxococcota bacterium | reverse complement strand
TCGAGCTCCATCTCCCGCAGCGCCTCGCGCCGGTTGGCGGGATCCATCTGGTAGCCGCGGCGGTCGCCGAAGGCGGGTGTGCTCTCCGCCGCCTCGCGAAAGGGCCCGTAGAAGGCGCTGGCGTACTTGGCGGCGTAGGCGAGGATCGCGACGGACGCGAGGCCCTGGTCGTCCAGGGCGCGCCGGATCGCCGCCACGCGCCCGTCCATCATGTCCGAGGGCGCCACCACGTCCGCGCCTGCGCGCGCGTGGGAGACGGCCGTCGCGGCCAGACGCTCGAGCGTGGGGTCGTTCGCCACCTCCTCGCCGTCCAGGAGCCCGCAGTGGCCGTGGTCGGTGTACTCGCACAGGCAGACGTCCGTCACCACGGCGAGCGCCGGCGCAGCCCGCTTCACCGCCTCCACCGCGTGCTGCACCACGCCGTCCGGGACGTCCGCGCCGGATCCGCGCGCATCCTTCGTGCGCGGGATGCCGAACAGGATCACCGCCGGGATGCCCAGGTCCGCCACGCGCTTGGCCTCCTCGGCCAGCTCGTCGGCGGAGAGCCGCTGCACGCCGGGCATGGAGGCCACCGGCTCGCGCATGCCGCTCCCCTCCACCACGAAGAGCGGCAGCACCAGGTCGTCGCGGGCCAGGCGGGTCTCGCCCACGAGACGACGCAGGGCCTCGCTGCGGCGCAGACGGCGCATGCGATGGGCCGGAAAGCTCATGGAGACGTCCTCCGCCGCGTGGCGTGCTCCGCCAACGCGGTCACCAGCTCGCGAGCGCCGGCCCGCTCGGGCACGACCTCCGCCGGGAGCCCCGCCGCGTCGAGCGCCTCCGCGGTGACGGAGCCCACGGCCGCCACGACGCAGCGTCTCGCCGCCTCGAGGGCCTGCTCGTCCAGCGCCGCCCGGAAGCGGCGCACGGCGGAGGGGCTGAAGAAGGTGAGCGCGTCCAGCTCCCGGCGCACCAGCGCGCTGCGCAGCGCCTCCTCGTCCAGCGTGGCGGGCACGGTGCGGTACACCGGCACCACGTCCACCTGCGCACCGGCCGCACGCAAACCATCGGGCAGGACGTCGCGGCCGCGCTCGGCGGCCAGGTAGAGCAAGCGCCGGCCGGCCGCGGGGAGCTCCTCGGCAAGCGCCGCCAGCAGGCCCTCGGCATCGGTGCGCGCGGGGGGAGCGCACGGCTCCGGCAGTCCGGCCTGGCGCGCGGCCTCCACCGTGGCGGGCCCCACCCCGAAGACGCGGGCGCCCAGACGGTCCAGCGCGACGCCCCGCTCGCGCGCGCGCGCGGCGAAGCAGCGCACGCCATTGGCGCTGGTGAAGAGCAGCGCGTCGTACGCGCCCAGGCGCAGCAGGGCGGCGTCCAGGGCGGCGCTCTCCTCCAGCGGCTCGGCACGGATCATCGGCACGTGCACCGGCTCGGCGCCCGCCTCGCGCAGCGCCGAGAGCAGCTCGTCCGCCTGCCCGGCGCCGCGCGTCACCAGCACGCGCCAGCCGAAGAGCGCGCCCCCCTCGAACCAGGCCAGCTCGTCCCGCAGCTTCACCACGTCACCCACCACGACGACCGCCGGCGAGGTCAGGCCCGCCTCGCGCACGCGCCGGGGCAGCTCCTCGAGCGGCGCGCGCAGGAAGCGCTGGTGGGGCGTGGCGCCCGCCATGACCACGGCGGCCGGCGTGTCGGGAGCGCGACCGTGGTCCAGGAGCGTCTGCACCAGCTTCTCCAGGTTGCGCATCGCCATGAGCACGACCAGCGTGTCGGTGGCCGTGGCCAGGCGGTCCCAGGCGACGGAGGTCCAGGGGCGGCGGGCGTCGCGATGTCCGGTCACCACGGCGAAGGACGCCGAGTGGCGACGATCGGTGAGCGGGATGCCCGCGTAGGCCGGCGCCGCCAGCGCCGAGGTCACGCCCGGCACCACCTCGAAGGGCACGCCGGCCGCGACGCACGCGCTCGCCTCCTCGCCGCCGCGCCCGAAGACGAAGGGGTCGCCGCCCTTGAGCCGCACGACCGTCTTGCCCTCCCGGGCCAGGCGCACCAGCAGGGCGTTGATCTCCTCCTGGCTGCGCGTGGGGAGGTCGTGGCCGCGCTTGCCCACGTCGATGCGCAGCGCGTGCGCGGGCGCCAGCTCCAGCAGCTCCGGCGCGGCGAGCGAGTCGAAGACGATGGCGTCGGCACGGCGCAGGGCGGCCGCGCCGCGCAGGGTGACGAGATCGGGATCGCCGGGCCCGGCGCCCACCAGGATCACGCGCCCGCCTCGCGCCTCCCCCGTCACGACGCGGCCTCCCGACGCAGCTCGGCCAGGATGGCCTCGCCGCCGTCGGCGAGCACGGCGCGCGCCGCCGCGGCGCCCGCGCGCTCGGCGTCCGGCTCGAGCACCTCCGCGCGGGCGATGCGGCTGCCGTCCGTGCTGGCCAGCAGCGCACGCAGCCGCACCCCACCCGCGCGCGGCTCGGCCAGCGCGCCCAGCGGCACGTTGCAGTCCCCCTCGAGCCGGACCAGGAAGGCGCGCTCGGCGCGAACCGCCAGCTCCGTCTCGGGGTGCGCGTGCGCCGCCAGGTCGCGGGCCAGGGGGTCGCGCTCCCGGGTCTCCAGGGCGAGGGCGCCCTGGCCCACCGCCGGGAGCAGCCGCCCGGGATCGATGCGCTCGTCGATGCGGGCGCCGAGCTCCAGGCGCTCGAGGCCCGCGCAGGCGAGGATCAGCGCATCCAGGCGCCCCTCCTCCAGGCGCGCCAGACGCGTGGTGACGTTGCCGCGCAGGGGCTCGACGACGAGGTCCGCGCGGAAGGCGCGCAGCTGCGCGGTGCGTCGCACGCTGCCGGTGCCGATGCGGGCGCCGGGCGGGAGCGTGTCGAGCTGCGCGCCGCGCCGGCGCGCCACCAGCGCGTCGCGCGGATCCACGCGGGCCGGGAAGGCGGCGAGCACCAGGCCCTCCGGGAGCCGCGCGGGCAAATCCTTGGTGCTGTGCACCGCCAGGTCCGCGCGTCCCTCCAGCAGCGCCTCCTCGATCTCCTTCACGAACAGCCCCTTGCCGCCGAAGCGGGCCAGCGGAACGTCCCCGAGGCGGTCGCCGCTGGTCTTCATGGGAAGCAGCTCGGTGGCGACGCCGAGGGTGGCCTCCAGCCAGCGCGCCACCTGGCGCGATTGCGCCAGGGCGAGCCGGCTCCCGCGCGTGGCGATGCGGACGGCCTTCATGCCTCGTCGGTATCGTCGTCGCCGGAGAGCTCTGCGTCGGCCTCGGCACCCGGCGCCCCGGGGTCGTCGAGCGCGAACAGGACGCGCGCCGCCTCCAGATAGGCGAGCCCCTCCTCCCGCTCGGTCTCCTCGCGCAGCCGCGTCACCGGGGCGTGCAGCAGCTTGTTCACCATGGCGCGGGTCAAGACGTCGAGCGCGTCGCGCTGCTCGGCGGAGAGCGCGAGACGCGGTGCGGCGCGCTCGATCTCGCGCCGACGCACCCACTCGGCCCGCGCACGCAGGTGTCGGATGGTGGGGACGGCCTGCAGCGCCGAGAGCCAGCCGTCGAAGCGCTCCACCTCCGCCTGCACGATCGCCTCGGCGCGCACCGTCTCCCGGCGACGGTCCTCGGCGTTGGCCTCGGCGAGCCCGGCCAGGTCGTCCAGGTCGTAGACGTAGACCCCGTCGAGCCGCGCCACGTCGGGATCCACGTTGCGCGGCAGCCCGATGTCCACCACGAACACGGGACGCCGGCGCCGCTCCGCCAGCGCGCGTTCGAAGAGCGGGACGTCCAGCAGCGGTCCCTCGCTGGCAATCGAGGTGAGCAGCACGTCGGTCGCTGCCACCAGGTGCGGAAGCTCGTGGAGCCCGTGCGCGGTGGCGTCGAAGCGGGTGGCCAGCTCGCGGGCGTGGGCGGCGGTGCGGTTGGCCACGCGCACCGCGGCGAGCCCCTCGCCACGCAGGGCCTCGAGCGCCATCTCGATCATCTCGCCGGCGCCGACGAGCAGGGCCGTCTTGTGCTCCAGCGTCTCGAAGATCTGGCGCGAGAGGTCCACCGCCACCCGGGCCACCGAGATGGGGCGCGTGGCGATGCCGGTCTGGCCGCGGACGCGCTTGGCGGTGGCGAAGGCGCGGTGGAAGAGGCGGTTCAGGATCACGCGGCAGGCGTCCGCCTCCACGGCGGCCCGGTAGGCGTCCTTCAGCTGGCCGAGGATCTGGGGTTCGCCCACCACCATCGAGTCGATCGAGGAGGCGACGCGGAACACGTGGCGGATCGCGTGGCTGTCCACGTACTCGTAGAGGGCGGCGTCCAGGGAGAGGCCCTCGGGGCGGGGACGTCCGGCGGCGAGCTCCTGCTCGAAGAAGCGACGCAGCCGATGGCGCGCGGCCTCCAGTCGCCGGGTGCTCACCACCACCTCCACCCGGTTGCAGGTGGAGACGATCACCGCCTCCTCGATCTCCTCGCTGGCGACGAGCTTCTCCAGCAGCGGCGCCGCGTCGCCCACCGCGTAGTGCTCGCGCACCGGAAGCGGCGCGGTGCGATGGTTCATCCCCACCAGGAGCAGCCTCATGGGACGAGCTCCGCGCCGAGGATGGCGACGAGCAGGAAGCCGAAGCCGGCGGCGGCGCTGGCGGCCGCCTCGCGGCCGCGCCAGCCCACCCCGAAGCGCGCCCCGGCCAGCAGCGCGTAGACGATCCAGGCGGCCAGCATCCAGGTGACGTGGGAGCCGCCCGGCCAGAGCCGTCCCACCAGCGCGCGCGACCACAGCATGCCGGCCGCCATCGCCAGGGTGAGCAGCGGAAAGCCGAGCGCGAGAGCCACGACGTTGACGCGGTCGAGCAGCTCGAGCGAGGGCAGGCGTCCCCGGGCCAGCGGACGCCGGGCCTTGAGGCGCCGCTCCGCCACCAGGAACAGGAGGCCGGCCAGGGCCGCCACGCCGAGCAGGGCGAGGCCCGCGCTCGCCAGCAGCACGTGCAGGTGGGCCCAGGACGCACCGGCACCGCCCGCGTCGCCCGCCGAGAGCGCCATCCGCTCGCCCGCGAACACCACCGCTCCGAAGGCCAGCGGAGCCACCAGAGCGGCCAGGCCGAGCACGCGCCCGCGCAGCATGAGCACCAGGCAGAAGAGCACCGCCATCCACCCGGCCAGGGAGACGGCGGCCGGGAGCCCGGTGAGCGGCGGAGGCGGCTCGAGGGCGTGGAGGCGCGCGAAGGCCAGCGCGTGGACCCCCGCTCCCAGCGCGAGCAGGCCGGCCGCGGCACGTCCCGCCCAGCGGGCCGGCAGGGTCAGCCCGAGCACAGCCGCCAGCGTGGCCGCCAGGTACACGGCCGCCGCGAGCTGGTGGAGCTCGTTCACGCCCCAGACTATAGGGGACGTCCGTGCCCCCCCCGGGTTGCCGGGGGAGCCGCTCAGCGGCGCAGGCGACGCATCTGCTCGGCGACGCGGCGGGCGTCCTGCACGGACTCGAACACCCGGTAGGCAGGCTCGCCGTGCAGCACGAAGCGGATCTCCTCGAGTGAGGTCTCGCCCGCCAGCTGACGCCTCGCCTCGTCGAGCAGGATCTCCGCGCAGCGCTGCAGGGAGAGGCTCCCCTGGCCCGCGCCGAGCGCGGGCACGGCCAGGCTGCGCGCGCCGCGCTCGGCGGCGAGCGCCAGGGCGCGGCGCATCGCCAAGCGCACGCCCTCGGAGGTGGCCTGTCCGCCCGGCTCGAGGGTCGCCACGTGGATCACCCAGCGCGCCGGAAGCGCCCCTGCGCCGGTGACGAGCCCCTCGCCCACGCGGAGCGGGGTGCGGGAGGCGGCCTCCTGCTCCAGCTCCGGGCCCGCCCGGCCGCGCAGGGCCCGGGCCACGCCGCCCGCGAAGCCCAGCGCCGTGTCCACGGGGTTCACCAGGGCTTCGGCGGTCTCCTCGGCGAGGTCGCCCTCGCGTAGCACGATGCGGCCCCTCATGAGCGTCCCTCCAGCGCCTCCACCAGGCCCGCGGCCAGCAGCGGCACCAGGATCTCGTGGTGGCCCACCAGCGAGATCCCGCGCCCGCCGAGGCGGGTGGGACGCTCGACGACGTTCACCTGCGGACGGTAGTGGCGGATGAAGTCCAGGTTCACGGTGGTGAAGCGACGCACCCGGTGACCCAGGTTGCGTGCCAGGGCCAGCGCCTTCAGGAACACCTCGGGGAGGATGACCGCCGACCCGACGTTCAGGAATACGCCCCCCTCCAGCCGCGCCACCAGCGCGGTGAGCGTCTCGAAGTCGCGCAGGCTCGTCTCCCCGAGCGCGGCACCGTCGGCGCTCGGATGCATGTGGTGGATGTCCGTGCCGATCGCCGCGTGCACGGTCACGGGGACGTCGAGGCGGGCGGCCGTGGCCAGCACGGAGCGTTCCTTGTGCGGGTAGCGACCCTCGAGGATCTCGCGTCCCACGGCGGCGCCCATGCCGAGGCCCTGGGCGGCGCCGGCGGCGATGGCGGCGTTCAGCGCCTCGGCGGTCTCGCGCGCCATGCCGAAGCTGCCGTCGTCCAGGGCGCTGGCCACGTCCTCGCTGGTCTTGCCCATCCAGGCCAGCTCGAGATCGTGCACGCAGCCCGCGCCGTTCATGGCGATGCCGGACACGAGCCCGCGCTCCAGCAGGTCCACGAAGATCGGGGCGAGTCCCACCTTGATGACGTGGGCGCCGAGCCCCCAGAGGAGCGGACGGCGCCCGCGCCTGGCGCGCGCGGCGGCGTCGATGGCGGCGCGCAGGTCCGCTGCGCCCAGGAGCGGGGGCAGCCGGTCCAGGAACTCCGCGAACGACGCGCCGGGACGGTGCGGCAGCGCCTCGTCGCGCTGACGCACCTTGCTGCGGCGTCGACGGGCGGGAACCGTGCGCACCCGGCGGCGATCGACGCGCGGCGGCTTGCGGGTCACGCGGGAAAGAGCGCCTGGTCCACGAGCTCGCAGAGCACGTGCCCGATCGCGATGTGCGACTCCTGGATGCGCTGGGTGTCGTCCGAGGGCACGACCAGAGCGAGCTCGACGCTCCCGGCCAGCTTGCCGCCGCCGCGGCCCGTGAGGCCGATCGTGCGCAGCCCGCGCGCGCGTGCCTCCTCGACTCCCGCCAGCACGTTGGGCGAGTTGCCGCTGGTGGAGATGGCGATGGCCACGTCGCCGGGCTGGCCGTGCGCCTGCACCAGGCGCGCGAAGATGCGCTCGAAGCCGTAGTCGTTGCCGAGACAGGTGAGCTCGGAGGTGTTCGCGGTGAGCGCCAGCGCCGGAAGCGCGCGCCGTTCGCGGGAGAGACGTCCGGTCCACTCGGCGGCGATGTGCTGGGCATCCGCGGCGGAGCCGCCGTTGCCGAAGAGCAGCGCCTTGCCGCCGCCGCCCAGGCACGCGGCCAGGAGCCCGGCCGCCCGGGCGATGGCGTCGGCGGACGCCTCGGCCAGCGCCCGCTTCACGCGAGCGCTCTCCTCGAGCAGCTGGCGCGCCTGCGCGGCGCGCGCGGCCTCCCCGCTCCCCTCCGCCATGGTCCTCCCGGCGCGCGGCGCGGCGCCAGGCCGGCGCCGGGCCCCGATCCCCCTTCGCCCCCCGAGGCGAAAAACCCTGATAATCCGGTGGGATCCGGCGCCGGGAGCATACCGGCGCGTGATCTCCGCGTCAACGCGCGGGTTGGGGCGCGCGCGGACTTACCCGCCGGGGCGGCTGCTATGCTGCCGCATCGTGTCGTCCCTCCGACGCATCGAACTCGTGACGCTCCTGGCGCTGGCGCTGGTCGCGTGCGACGTGGACGGCTGGCTGCGCGCGCGCGACGTGCGCGCCTTTCGCGAGGTCGAGGTGTCCGAGGCGCAACGGCTGCTGGCGACGGGGGACGCGGTGCTGCTGGAGGCGGTGGACTCCCGCCGCGGTGCGCGCGGCCTGGCGTCTGCGCGCCCGGTGCACCCGGACCGCGCGCTCCCCGACGGCGTGGTCGCCGGAGAGGCGCCGGTCGTCGTGGTGGCTGCGGACACGGCGGCGGCACGGCGTCTGGCGGCGCGCCTGGTGCGGGCGGGAGCCAGGAACGTCGCGGTGGTGCGCGGGGGCGTGACCGCCTGGCGCGAAGACGAGCATCGACGCACGGCCGATTCCTCGGCGGTGTTCTGAGGCGAAGGAGGGTGAGCGAGCCATGGCAGAGCTTGTGGAGGTCTCGGACCAGAACTTCGAGACGGAGATCCTGCAGTCGGACATGCCGGCGATCGTGGACTTCTGGGCCGAGTGGTGCGCCCCGTGCCGGGCCATCTCGCCGATCATCCAGGATCTGGCGGAGACCTACGGGAGCCAGGTCAAGATCGTGAAGATGAACGTGGACGAGAACCCGAACACGCCGGCGAAGTACGGCGTGCGCGCGATTCCGACCATCCTCGCCTTCTCGGGCGGTCAGGTGGTGGAGCAGGTGACCGGCGCCCGGCCCCGCTCCGCCTTCGAGGAGATGGTGAAGAAGCTAATCGCCTGAGGTCGTGGCCTGCGACGGCACCGCCGGAGCCGGCGGGGCCGGCCCCGGATCCGGGAGCCGCGGCGCCCGGGACGGGGGCGTGAAGAAGCGGACCGGCCAGCGACGCCGCACCGCCAGCCGATACAGAAACGGGTCCGGGTTCACCACCACCGGGTGCCCCACGAGATCGAGCAGCGGCAGGTCCGTCACCGAGTCGGTGTAGAAGTAGCTCTTGGCCAGGTCGATGCCCTTCTCGTCGATGGCCTGCTGCAGCCAGTAGATCTTCCCCTCCTCGAAGCAGATCGGCTCGACCACGCGCCCCGTGAAGCGGCCGTGCTCCACTTCCAGACGCGTGTACAGGTAGCTCTTGATGCCGAGCTGCTCCGCGAGCGGACGCACCACGAACTTGGTGGCGCCGGACACGATCATGACGATGTGGCCCTGCTTCTGGTGCCACTCCACCAGCTCGCGCGCCTCGGGGTAGATCGTGTCGACGACCATCTCCTCGAACCAGCGCCGCGCCTCGCGCGCCAGCGCGCGCTCGCTCTGGCCGCGGAACTGCAGCATGGTCTGCTGGGTCCACGACTTGATGTCGAGCATGCCGGCCTTGTAGCGGACGTAGGCGCCCAGGCCCTTCACCAGCTCCCAGCGCGTGACCTCGCCGCGTCGGTAGCGGTACAGGAAGTAGAGCGTCCCCGAATTCTCGGCGATCAGCGTCTTGTCCATGTCGAAGAAGGCGCCGACCCGGGGAGCCGAGTTCGTTCGCGAGCGGGGGGGCATGGCGGGCGTTCCTCTAGAACACGTAGCGGCGCATGGAGACGTTCAGCAGCAGCCCGAGAGCGATCAACGTGGAGAGCATCGCCGAACCGCCGTAGGAGAACAAGGGAAGCGGCACGCCGATCACCGGCGCCAGGCCGAGCACCATCGCGACGTTGATCACAGCGGGCCAGAACAGGATCCCCACCACGCCCAGGGCCAGCAGCGAGCCGAAGCCATCCTTGGAGCCCCGGGCGATCACGAGTCCCCAGAACAGCAGGACCGCGTAGAGCCCCAGCACGGCGCTGCTGCCCACGAAGCCCCACTCCTCCGCGAGCACCGAGAAGGCGAAGTCCGTGTGCTGGGTGGGCAGGAAGCGCAGCTGCGTCTGGGTGCCCTGGAGGTAGCCCTTGCCCAGCAGCCCTCCCGAGCCCACCGCGATGCGCGACTGGTTGGCCTGGTAGCCGGAGGCCAGGGGGTCGCGGGCGGGGTCCACGAAGTCGAGGATGCGTCCGCGCTGGTAGGGCTCGAGGACGAAGAACCAGAGCGCGGCCAGCGCGGCCAGGGCCGCGAGCCCCAGGCTGATCCACGCCCGGCCGCGAATGCGTACGAAGGGCAGGTAGGTGGCGCCGATCAGGAGCGTCAGCGAGGCCACGCCGAGATCGCGCTGCAGCACGATCAGGCCCACCGGCAGCGCCACCAGCAGCGCCGGGAACCAGAGATCGCGGACGCGCCGCGTCTCGCCGGGCGGGAGCCGGTGCACGTGGCGCGCCAGCACGAGGATGAGCCCGAGCTTGGCGAACTCGGCGGGCTGGAGCCGCAGGGAGCCGAACACCAGCCAGCTCTGGCTCCCGCGCGTCACGGGCGCGAAGACCAGGGTGGAGGCCAGCAGCACCAGACTCGCGCCGAAGAGCGGCAGCGCGAGCCGCTCCAGGTGGCGATAGTCGAGGGTGAGTGCGGCGAGCATGCCGAGCGCGCCGAGCCCCACCGCCATCAGCTGCCGGTGCACCACCCTCGAGAGCAGGCCCTCCGCCTCGGCGTGGGTGGCGGAGATCAGGTTCACGATCCCGAAGACGAGCAGCACGCCGATCAGCCCGAGCAGCGGCCAGTCGAAGTTCTGCACCAGACGGCGGTCAAGGTGCAGCACGGTCGTCTCCGGACACCGGCGCGCCGAGGCGGGCCTCGCGGCGCTCGGGCGGCTCCTCGCCCCGGCTCTTCTCGAAGTAGCGCTGGAGGATGCGCTGGGCGATGGGCGCCGCCGTGCTGCCCCCGTGGCCGCCGTGCTCCACCAGCACGGCCACCGCGATCTCCGCGTCCTCGGCGGGCGCGAAGGCCGCGAACCAGGCGTGGTCGCGGTAGCGGCGCGGGATGCGTCCCTCCTCCATGCCCTCGGTGTACTTGAGCCGCACCACCTGGGCGGTGCCGGTCTTCCCGGCCACCTCCACGCCGGCCACGCGGGAGCGACCCCCGGTGCCGCCGCGCTCGTTCACCACGGCTGCCAGGGCACGCCGGATCCGCTCCAGGTGCTTGGGACCCACCGGCAGCCGCTCGGTCACCTGGGCGGGCTCGCCGGCGACGGTCCCGTCGCGTCCCTCGAGCCGCAGCACGATGCGCGGGCGCAGCACGCGCCCCCCGTTGGCCACGGCCGCGTAGGCGACCGCGAGCTGCAGGGGCGTGGCCAGGTTGAAGCCCTGGCCGATGGCGACGGAGACGGTCTCGCCCCGCACCCAGGGCTCCCCGAAGCGTCGCAGCTTCCACGCGCGCGTGGGCACCAGGCCGGGCTGTTCGTTCGCGAGCGCGATGCCCGTGGCACGGCCGAAGCCGAAGGCGCGCGCGTACTCGGCGAGGCGATCGACGCCGATCTCGAGTCCGGTCTGGTAGAAGTAGACGTCGCAGGAGCGCACCAGGGCCTCGTGCAGATCCACCGCGCCGTGGCCTTCGCGCTTCCAGCAGCGGTAGGTACGACGCCCCAGCCGGAAGTGGCCCGGACACCAGACGCGAGCCCGCGGATCGATCGTCCCGTCGGCCAGCGCCGCCGCGGCGACGAAGGTCTTCCAGGTGGAGCCCGGCGGATACTGTCCGGCGAGCGCACGGTTCTGGAGCGGCTTCTGCGGATCCTCCCGCAACGCGCGCCAGCTCTCGGGATCGAGGCTGCCGGTGAAGGCGTTCGGATCGAAGCGCGGCCGCGAGAGCAGCACCAGGATCTCGCCGGAGCGGGCGTCCATCGCCACGGCCGCGCCGCTCACCAGCCCGTCGTCGCGTTCGGCCACGGCGTCGAAGCCCTCGTCGGCCGCGCGCTGCAGGTCGACGTCGAGCGTCAGATGCGTGCGGCCTCCCGGCAGCGGCTCCACCTCGTCGAGCAGCTCCACCTCGCGCCCGGCCACGTCCACCACCACGTTGCGGCCGCCGGCGCGACCCCGCAGATGCGGCTCGAGCAGCGCCTCGATGCCCGATTGGCCCACCAGCTCGCCGGCGCGATAGTCGGCGAAGCGGCGCGTCTCGAGCTGCTCGGCGCGCACCTCGCCCACGGTGCCGAGCAGGTGTCCCAGCAGGCCGGCATCGGGGTAGTGGCGCTGGGGACGCACCTCGGTGAGGGCGCCCGGAATCGCGTAGAGGTGGGTCTCGACCCGGGCGAGCTGGGGCCAGGAAAGGTCCTCCACCAGGCGCACGGGCTGGAAGCGCGCCCGCCCGCGCGGCGCCCCGAAGGACTCGCGCAGCACCTCCGGCTCCTGCTCCACCAGGCGCGCCAGCACGCGGAAGGTCCGCTCGGGCCGCTGCAGCTCGCTCGGGATCACCTCGAGGTCGAAGGCCGTGCGCGTGGTGGCGAGCACGCGACCGTGGCGGTCGAGGATCTCGCCGCGCGGCGCCTCGAGCCGGACGGTGCGGATCGAGTTGCGCTGGGAGCGCTGCATCAGGTCGCCGCGCTGGAGCACCTGGAGCTGGAACAGCCGCAAGAAGAAGATGCCGAAGACGATCCCGATCGCGACGGCGGCGAGCCGCAGGCGCTGCTCGAAGAAGGGCTCGACGCCGAATCCCAGCCCCCGGCTCACGGCAGCGCCGGCCCCGCCGGAAGCCGCAGCGCCGGGCGCGTCCCCTCGCGATCCCCGAGGCGGGCGAGGCTCCAGGCCACCGCGCGATCCACCACGAGCAGCGTGGCCGCGTTGGCCAGGGCGTGGGGCAGCAGGATGCCCACGAGGGGCAGCCCGAAGGCGGCCGGCTGGCCCACCAGCCGCGCGAGCCCGGCCAGGGCGAAGGCGTCGGCACAGGTGAGCAACGCCACGAAGCCCACCTGCAGCACCGGCCGGCGCAGGTTCAGCTGATGGTCCGCGAGCCGCGTCGTCGCCCAGGCCAGCAGGCGGAGGCTCGCGTACTGGCCCAGCGGCGCGCCGGAGAGCAGGTCGGTGACCCAGCCGATGCCCCAGGCGGCCAGACACCCGCTCACGCCCGGCGCACGCAGGGCGACGATCACCACCAGCAGCAGCCCGGCATCGGGGCACCAGCCGTAGGGCAGGAAGCCCGCCAGGGCGCCCCCGGCCAGGAGCCCCAGCACGCCGAGCGTCCAGGCCGTGACGAGCCGTCTCACGGGGCCGGCTCGTCCCCCTCGCCCTCGTAGAGGAGGTCGAGGGTCGGACCGCGCCGCAGCATCACGAACACCTGCTCGAGTCGACCGAAGTCCACGGCCGGGCGCAGCCGCGCGGTGTGCACCAGCCGCTCTTCGTCGGCCGAGACGGCCACGACGTCGCCGATGCGCAGGCCCTTGGGATAGACGCCCCCCATGCCCGAGGTGATGATCACGTCGCCCGACTGGACGTCGTCGCCGCGCACCACGAAGACGAACTCGAGCTCGTCCTTGCCCTGCCCGTGCACGATCCCGCGCGCGCGGCTGCGCTGCACGATGGCGTCCACGGCGCTCTGCCGATCCAGGAGCAGCGTGACGCGTCCGGCGTGAGGGGAGGTGGCCGTGACCAGGCCCGCGAGCCCGCGGTCCGTCACCACCGGCATACCCGAGCGCACCTCGTGGCTGCGCCCGCGGTCCAGCAGGATGGAGCGGAACCAGGGCGAGACGTCCTGCCCCACCACCTCGGCGGGCAGCATCGGGGCGGCGAAGTCTTCGCGCATCTCCACGATGCGGCCCAGGCGCCCGCCCGCCACCAGCGCCTCGCGGAACTGGAGGTTCTCGTCCTCGAGCTCCGCGATGCGCGCCTCCAGCCGTTCGTTGTGCTGCCGCAGCCGCACCAGGTCCACGTAACGCGACCAGGCGTCGCTCACCAGCTCGGCCGGGAGCGCCAGCGTCTTCTGCACCGGCATCGCCACCTCGAGCAGCAGCGTGGACCACCAGCCGTCGCCGCGCGTGCGATCGCGCAGCGCCCGGCGGTCCGAGGCCAGGGCCACCAGGGAGACCACGATCAACAGTCCAAACAGGAGCGGAACGCGAAGTCGCTCCAGAAGATCGCGCATGAACTCCGTCCCGTCGCTGGGGGGCTACGAGCGGATCGTCACGTCGCGAAGCAGGCGCAGCTC
This sequence comes from Myxococcota bacterium, assembly GCA_041577015.1. GTDB lineage: Bacteria > Myxococcota_A > UBA9160 > UBA9160 > PR03 > JBFGJV01. The sequence continues at coordinate 942 of JBFGJV010000068.1, read as the reverse complement.
GTCCAGACAGCGGCCGGTGCCCAGGGCCACGGCCGTGAGGGGGTCCTCCGCGAGCATCACGGGCAGCCCCGTGGACTCGCGAAGCAGGATGTCCAGGTTCGAGAGCAGCGCTCCCCCGCCCACCATCACGATGCCCTTGTCCACGATGTCGGCCGCCAGCTCGGGCTGGGTACGCTCCAGCGCGATCTTGACGCTCTCCACCACGGCGTTGACCGGTTCGGCCAGGGCCTCGCAAACCTCGTCGGATTTCAGCTCCAGGGTCTTCGGCACGCCGGCCACGAGATCGCGCCCCTTCACCTCCATGCTCTGCAGCTCTTCGGTGGGATAGGCGGTCCCGATGCTGATCTTCACCAGCTCGGCCGTGCGTTCGCCGATCAAGAGATTGTACTTTCGCTTCACGTAGTTGATGATCGCCTCGTCCATCTTGTCGCCGCCCACGCGCGTCGAGTTCGAGTAGACGATGCCGGAGAGCGAGATCACCGCCACCTCGGTGGTGCCCCCGCCGATGTCCACGATCATGTTACCGGACGGCTCGGTCACCGGGAGGCCGGCGCCGATCGCCGCGGCCATGGGCTCCTCGATCAGGTAGACCTCGCGGGCCCCGGCCGAGACCGCCGACTCGCGCACGGCGCGCTTCTCCACCTCGGTGATGCCCGAGGGCACCGCGATCACCACCCGCGGACGCACGAGCGTCGAGCGGTTGTGCACCCGGTGGATGAAGTAGCGGAGCATCGCCTCGGTGATCTCGAAGTCCGCGATCACGCCGTCCTTCATGGGCCGGATCGCCACGATGTTGCCCGGCGTGCGGCCGAGCATCTCCTTGGCCTCCTTGCCCACCGCGCGCACCTTGTCGGGGCCCCGCCCGTCCTGGATCACGGCCACCACGCTGGGCTCCGAGACCACGATGCCCTTGCCCTTGGCGTAGACGATGGTGTTGGCGGT
>JBFGJV010000067.1:0-14631 GCA_041577015.1 Myxococcota bacterium | reverse complement strand
GGAACGGAGACGCCCGCGTGAGCCAGGGAGATGCCGTTCCCGGCGCCGCCCTGGATCGCGCGGTGCAGGGCGTCAACCTCCGTCCCGGAAGTCTGCGCGACCAGATCGGCCGCGAGCCGACCCTGCTCGTCTTCCTGCGCCACTTCGGCTGCGCCTTCTGTCGTGAGACGATGGCCGACCTGCGCGACGCCGCGGAGAAGGATCCCGGCTTCCCTGCCGTGCTGTTCTTCTTCCAGGGCTCGCCGCTGGAGGGCAAAGCGTTTCTGCGCCGGTACTGGCCCGAAGCCCGGGCCGTCGCGGACCCGGAGCTTCGCTTCTACGAGGACTTCGGCGTGGGGCAGGGCGGGTGGATGCAGATGCTGGGTCCGCGGGTGTGGTCGGCGGGCCGCCGCGCCCAAGCCAAGGGACACACGAACGGCGCGCGGGTGGGTGACGTCTGGCGCATGCCCGGGCTCTTCCTGGTCGCCGAGGACCGGCTGCTCTGGAGTCACCGCTTTCGCCACGCCGGCGACCATCCCGAGTTCGCGGAGATCCCCCGGCTTGCGGCCCTCGCGGGAGCGCCGACTCCGCCTACTTGACCGGAAAGCGCGGGGCGAGCCGGCCCAGGCGCGCCTGGTCGGTCGTGCCCCGGGTGTCGGACACCACCACCAGCAGCTCCGGACCACCCAGCTCCATCGCCACCTGGAGGCACGCCCCGCACGGGAAGGTGAGCTGGGTGCCGGTCCGCGGGGAGACCAGGGCGAGCACCTCCGGGCGTCCGGCGCCCTGCGCCACCGCCGAGAACAGGGCCACGCGTTCGGCGCAGATGGCGAGCCCGAGGGAGACGTTCTCCACCAGCGAGCCCGGAACCACCGCGTTGCGGTCGGTCACCACCGCGGCGCCCATCTTGAATTTCGAATAGGGAGCATAGGCGCGCTCGCGCGCCGCCTCGGCGTCGCGCAAGGCGTCCCGCGCGCGCGGGTCCTCGAAATCCACCGACCCTCCTCCGCGGGCTCCCCCGCAGCCTGCCGTTCAGGGCTCGAGCCAGCCGGCGCGGCGGGCCCAGGCGCGGATCTCCGCCTGCCGCTCCCGGTAGGGCGAACGCGCGCCTTCACCCTTGCGGCGCGAACGCTCCTGCCGCTCGCGAAGGCTCTTGGCGAGGGGCGGCAGGCCGACGCGCTCGCGCCGGGCGTCCACGGACTCCGGCTCCTCGATCACCCAGGGGCTCATCTCGCCGCGCTCGTCCCAGTCGAAGAGGGTGTCGTCGGCCACGCCGGCATCCTCCCGAGGACGGACGCTAGTGCGTTTCATCGTGGTAGGCTCGACGTGCATCGCAGGAGGCGGAGCATGGTCGCGACGATGGTGGGCGGCGCGATCGTCGGCGCCGGGTTCGTGGGAGCGGTTCGGACCTGGGCGCCCCACCGTGAGCTGGCCATCTACGCCTTCGGTCTCGTGGTGGCCGCTGCGAACTACCTGCTGTTCGCGTTGGTGGGCGGCGACCCGGTCTGGGCGCTCGTGGAGGCGGTGGGGTTGGTCTTCTTCGGCGTCTTCGCGGCCGTGGGCCTGCGCGGCGTCCCGATCGTGCTGGCCGCGGGGTGGGGGCTCCACGTGGGCTGGGACGGCGCGCTGCATGGCTCCCCGATGAGCTTCGTTCCCGCCGGCTATCCCGCGCTCTGCGTGGGATTCGATCTGGTGCTGGCGGGGTGGATCGCGCTGGCGCGCCCGCGACGCTCGCCGGGGCGCTAGCGGTGCCGGTCCTCGTCGCCCTCGTGCTGCGCGATGCGGCCCTGCTGGCGGGGGCACTCGCGCTCTGGTGCGCGGACGCCGCGTTGCGCGCGGAATCCGGCGTCCTGCCCGTCGTCGTGGCGGTGGCCACCGGGGCGGGGACGGCGCTGTGCGGGTACCTGGCCCACGAGTGGGGTCACCTGCTGGGTGCGCTCGTCGGCGGGGCCCGGGTGCACCTGCCGCCGAACGCCTGGACCGTCTTCCTGTTCCGCTTCGACGCGGACTGCAACACCCGCGCCCAGTTCCTCCGCATGTCCGTAGGCGGCTTCGCGGCGACTGCGGTCGTGGTGGCTCTGCTGGTCGCCGTGCTTCCCATGGAAGCCCTCTCGGGGCGCGTCGCCCTGGGGCTGACCGCACTCGGCGTGGTGGCCACGGCCGTTCTCGAGCTGCCTCCCGCCTGGCGCGTCTGGCGAGGCGCCCCGATCCCGCACGGTGCCGCGTACGTGTCGCAGGCGACGGACCGACCCGGCTGACGCGTGGAGGACGAGCGCTTTCGCATCACGACCGAGCGGCTGGTCATCCGTCCCTGGCGCGCGTCGGACCGCGACGCCTTCCGCGCGCTGGCCACCGATCCTCGCGTCATGCGTTTCGTCGCCGGGGGCCGGCCTTGGTCCGAGCCGCGCATCAGCGCCTTCTTCGCCCGGCAGGCCGCCCACGTGCGACAGCGCGGCTTCTGCCTGGGCGCCCTCGAGCTCGCGGCGGAGGGCCGCGTGATCGGGCTCTCGGGTCTTCAGCCCCTCGGCACCACACCGGACGTGGAGGTGGGCTGGTGGCTGGCGCCCGACTGCTGGGGACGCGGGCTCGCCACCGAGGCCGGTCGGGGCGCCATCCGGCACGGCTTCGAGTTGGCGGGGCTCGCGCGGCTCACCGCCATCGCCCATCCGGACAACCGCGCCTCGCTCGCCGTGATGGAACGCCTGGGACTGCGCTTCGAGCGACGCGCCCGCGGGCACGAGCTGGGGCTCGCCACGCCGGACGTGGAGGTCGTACTCTACGCGCTGCCGAGCCCACGGGGCGGTGGAGGCGCTTGATGTCCCACACGCACGATCGTCCGATCCGCGGCCGCTTCCACGCCTGGTTCCTCTCCGCCACCGAGGACGTGCTGGAGCGTATCCACGGTGGGCGCAAGCGACGGCTCTTCGCCTCGCTCCCGGACGAGATCGTCGAGATCGGGCCCGGCACCGGGGCCAACCTCCGCCACTACCCACCCGGGGCGCGTGTGATCGGCATCGAGCCAAACCTGCGCATGCACGGGGCGCTGCGGCGGAGCGCCGAGGAGCGCGGGGTCGAGCTGGAGATCCGCGGGCTGCGCGGCGAGTCTCTGGACCTCCCTAGCGAGAGCGTGGATGCCGTGGTCTGCACCCTGGTGCTCTGCTCCGTGGGGGACCCGGATCGCGTGGTCTCCGAGGCGCTGCGCGTGCTCCGCCCCGGCGGGCGCTTCGTGTTCATCGAGCACGTGGCGGCACCGGTGGGAAGCGGCCTGCGGCGGCTCCAGGACTGGATCCAGCGGCCCTGGACCTGGTGCTTCGAGGGCTGCCGGCCCAACCGGGAGACGGAGGACGTCCTCCAGCGAGCGGGCTTCTCGAAGCTCGAGCTGGAGCGCTTCCGGGTTCGGTCGCTCTTCGTGCACGTCTCGCCGCACGTGGCCGGCGTGGGGGTGAAGTGAGCGGCGACGCGCCACGTGAGGGCGCGACGCCTCCTGCTGGGAGGACTCATCGTGGGACTTCTGCTCTCCTGTGCGGGCAGGCGGCCCGAGACGCTGGGCGTTCACGACGCGCGTCTCGCCCCGTGCCCCGCGCGTCCCAACTGCGTGTGCAGCGACGACGCACACGCACCCCATCACGTGGCTCCCTTCGAGCTTCGCACCTCGCCCGAGGAGGCGTGGCCGGCCATCGAGAGCGTGGTCGCCGATCTCCCCCGCACGACGATCGTGTCCCGGGACGAGCGCTACCTGCACGCAGAGAGCGAGAGCGCTCTGCTCGGCTTCGTGGACGACCTGGAGCTCCACTTGCGGCCGGAGCGGGACCAAGTGGCGGTGCGCTCGGCCTCGCGGCTCGGCTACTCCGACCTCGGCGTGAATCGTCGCCGCGTGGAGGAGCTGCGCCGCCGGCTTCGGGACCGGGGCGTCATCCGCTAGCGGGCCCCGCTTCTCCGCCGCAGGCGAACCTGATACGCTGCCGTCATGCACGAGCAGCCCGGGCTGCGCAAACGTATCGAGCTGGAGGCGCGCCGCATCTCGGCGCAGCACCGGCAGCTCGACGCCCTGTACGCGGCACTCGTGGATGCGCTCCAGAGCGGCGCCCAGGAGCAGGCGCGCGAGGACTTCCTCCGCCTGCGCGAGGCGTTGCTCGCCCACTTCGAGGTGGAGGAGCGGACGGAGTTTCCGGCGCTCCACGGTCTCGACCCGGGCACCGAGCCGGAGCTGGATACGTTGATCGACCAGCATGAGACCTTCCGCTCGGAGCTGCGCGCGCTGGCCGATTGCTTCGCGGCGGGAGACGTGGACCAGGCGGCTCGTCGGCTCGACGGGCTCGGCGACCGTCTGGGCGAGCACGAGCGCAACGAGGAGCGTCTCTTCCAGCGCAGCACGGCCGGCGCGTCCCGAGGCCGGTCGGACTGAGCCGCCTCGACCCATGACGCGTGCGGGGACCTGCGGCTTCTGCGAGGTCGTGGCCGGCGCACGGAGGGCCGAGGTCGTGTGGGACGACGCCGTCTCGGTGGCCTTCCTGGACCACCGCCCGCTCTTCCCGGGGCACGTCCTCCTGGTTCCACGTCACCACGTGGTGACCCTGGCGGATCTACCTGCCGCTCTGGTGGGCGACTTCTTCCGCACCGTGCAGCGGCTCGCGGTGGCGGTGGAGGCAGCCCTCGCCGCGCAGGGCACGTTCGTGGCCGTCAACAACCGCGTGAGCCAGAGCGTGCCCCATCTCCACGTGCACGTGGTCCCTCGTCGCAAGGGAGACGGCCTGCGCGGCTTCTTCTGGCCGCGCAACGACTACGACGACGCCGCGCACCGCTCGCGCATCGCCGAGGCGATCCGTCGCAGGCTCGCCCACGCACAGGACGGGCGCTGACTCGCTCGCCACGCCCGCGGGCGTGATAGGCTGGAGCAGGCAGGAGAGGAAGCGTGTGGCCACCCGCGAGGTCTTCGGTCGCATCTGCCAGCGCGTCTGCCAGGAACAGGGGTGGCGACTCCTCCCCAGCGGCGTGGAGGTGCGCTGGCGGGACGGACGCCACCAGGTGGTGTCGCTCGAGTTCTTCGAGTTCGAGGACGAGGAGCTGGTCCGGCTCTACACCACGATCGGTCCCGTGGAGCGTCTGGATCCCCGGCGGCTGCTGATGGCGCTTCGCATCAACGGGACGCTGGCGCACGGCGCGCTCGCGGTGCGCGACGACGCGCTCGTCATGATCGACACGCTGCCGGTGGAGGATGGGTCCGCGGGCGAGGTGGAGGCCTCGATCCGCTACCTCGCCGGCACGGCCGATCGCTACGAGAAGACCCTGTTCGGGACCGACGAGCATTGAGTGACCTGGAGACGCAGCGCCTCGTCCTGGCTCCGGCGACGCTCGCCGACGTGGACGACCTGCATCGCCTCTGGACCGATGCCCGGGTGCGCAGGTACCTGTGGGACGACCGGAGCATCGACCGACACACGGCGGAGGAGCAGGTGCGCGCCAGCCTGGAGAGCTTCGCGCGCCGGGGCTTCGGCCTTTGGGTCGTCCGGCTCCGGGGCGACGCCGCTACGCTCGCGGGCTTCTGTGGCCTGCGGGAGCTCGGCGAGGCGCCGCACCCGGAGGTGGAGCTGCTCTACGGCCTCGCCCCGACGCACTGGGGTCGCAGCTACGCCACCGAGGCGAGCCGGGCGGTGCTGGCATACGCCTTCGAGCGCCTCGCTCTCCCCCGCATCGTCGCCGGAGCGGATCCGCCCAACGCCGCCTCCCTCCGTGTGATGCGACGTCTGGGCATGCACCCCGTGGGACGCCGCACGGTGGACGGCGTGGAAGCCGACTACGCCGAGCTGACCCGCGACCTGTTTCGGCGCTCGGACCCGGGGGCGACGTGATGCACGAGTCCGTGCTCCAGCAGACGCTGTGGCTGAGCTCTGGATCCTGTGGATGGCGGTGCTGAACACGTGGCCTGCTCGGCGACCGGATTCGAGCACGTCGGAGCGAGTCGGGGCCGGCGCCCGGTGACGCCGGCCCCGCGCTCCTAGTGGTGACGGCGGGCGTGGCGGTCGGAGCGGCGCTCGATGCGATCGCCGAGCCGATCCAGACGCCGATCCGCCCGCGCGCCGCGTCGATCGAGACGCCGATCCACGCGCTCCCCCCGTCGATCCAGGCGGCGGTCGACGCGGTCGCCCAGACGGTCGTAGCGCCGCTCGATGCGGTCACCCTTGCGCTCCAGGCGGTCGGCGAGGCGGTCGCGTCCCGCCTCGCGGGCACGCTCCGCCCTGGCGTCCAGGCGCCCGTGGACCACGTCGCCCCTTCGGTCCAGGCGCCGGTCGATGCGATCGCCCCGTCGGTCCAGGCGCTCCTCGTAGCGATCGCCCCGTCGGTCCAGGCGTCGCTCGATGCGGTCGCCGCGTCGGTCGAGCCGCTCCTCGATGCGGTCGCCGGGGTCGTGGGCGGCGGCCGCCGTCCCCAGCGCCACCACGGCGAAGCCCGCCAGAAGGGCGGCGCTCGGAAGGCTCCACTTGCTCATGATCTCGTCTCCCTTCGATGCGGGTCTTCGCGCCCGCCTCCCCTCCAACACGCCGGGCGCGGACGGGTTGCGCGGGGGAGGCGCGGCGGGTCCCTGGAGCAGGTTCTTGCGCGTGCGGGAGCCAGCAGGTGGTAGGCTCGCGGCGCGTCCCGCCTGCGGGAGGGTCTCGTGCCCGAATCTCTGCTCCGCATCGGCTTCCTGGGCTGCGGCCGGATCGCCGACCTCCAGAGCCTGGGCTATCGCGAGCATCCCGACGCGGAGATCGTCGCCATCTGCGACGCCGATGCGGAGACCGCGGCTCGGCGCTCCCGGGAGTGGGGTGTGGCTCGCATCTACCACGATGCGGAGAAGCTCTTCGCGGATCCGGAGGTGGACGTGGTGGAGATCCTGACGCCGCACCATCTGCACGAGGCGCATGCCACGGCCGCGCTCCGCGCGGGCAAGCACGTCTCGCTGCAGAAGCCTCCCACGCGCACGCTCGCCGAGCTCGACCGGGTGGCGCGCGTCGCCGAGAGCGCGGGACGCGTGCTGCGCGTGTTCGAGAACTTCATGCACTATCCCCCGCACGTCCGTGCCCGGGAGCTGATCGAGGAGGGCGCCCTGGGGACGGTCCTCTCCGTGCGCATCAAGACCGCCGTGGGGCGCCTCACGGACGGCTGGGAGGTGGGACCGGCGAGCCAGGCCTGGCGTCTCGACCCGGCGCTCTGCGGCGGCGGGCTCACCAGCTTCGATCACGGCTACCACTGCTTCCAGATGGCGCGCTTCTTCGTACCCGCGGAGGTGGAGCGCGTGCACGCCTTCGTCCACTGGACGCGGCTCGGGGAGCGGGCCTGGGTGGACGGCCCGGCGCTCGTCTCCTGGCGCTATGCCGGTGACCCGCCCCGCATGGGGAGCTGGGAGGCGATCCTCGCGCTCCAGATGCGCATCCGATCGCGCTACTACGTGAGCGACGATCGCATCGAGATCCACGGCAGCGAGGGCGTGCTCTGGGTGAACCGCTGCACGGGCCAGCTGCTGGACGAGCCGGCGCTGGTGCTCTACCGGGAGGGCGAGACGCGGGCCTTCCACGATCTCCCCACGGACTGGGCCGAGTCGTTCCGGCGCGGGGCGGCGGACTTCGTAGAGGCGCTGCGCGCAGGCCGGGCGCCGGAGCAGACGCCCGCGGACGCCCGGCGTACCCTGGCCCTGGCGCTGGCCGCCGCCCGCAGTGCCGCCGAGGGGCGTGAGGTCGCCGTCGCGGAGCTCGAGAGCGAGGAGGAGGGAACGTCGTGAAGGCCGTGGTCTGCAAAGCGTGGGGTCCGCCCGAGTCGCTGGTCGTGGAGGAGGTCGCGGATCCGTCGCCCAGGGCGGGTGAGGTGCTGGTGGAGGTGCACGCCGCTGGCGTCAACTTCCCCGACGTGCTGATCATCCAGAACAAGTACCAGTTCAAGCCGCCGCTGCCCTTTACGCCGGGCGGGGAGGTGGCGGGTGTCGTCACCTCGGTGGGCGAGGGCGTCTCGAACGTGAAGCCCGGGGATCGCGTGCTCGCCACCGTGGGCTGGGGGGGCTTCGCGGAGCAGGTGGCGGCCCAGGCGAAGGGGGCGATTCCCATCCCCGACGAGATGGACTTCCCCACCGCGGCCGCCTTTCTGATGACCTACGGGACGTCGCACTACGCGCTGAAGGACCGCGCGGCGATCCGCCCCGGCGAGACGCTGCTGGTGCTGGGGGCGGCCGGGGGCGTGGGCCTCGCCGCCGTCGAGCTCGGCAAGCTCATGGGAGCCCGCGTGCTGGCCGCGGCGTCGAGCGACGAGAAGCTGGCGCTCTGCAAGGAGTACGGTGCGGACGAGCTGATCAACTACGCACGCGAGGATCTCAAGGACCGCGTCAAGGAGCTGACGGGCGGGCAGGGCGCCGACGTGGTCTACGATCCGGTGGGCGGTTCGTTTGCGGAGGCAGCCTTGCGCGCCACGAACTGGAACGGCCGCTTCCTGGTGATCGGCTTCGCGGCGGGCGAGATCCCGAAGATCCCCCTGAACCTGGTGCTGCTCAAGAGCTGCCAGCTGGTGGGCGTGTTCTGGGGGGCCTTCGTGGGCCGCGAGACGGAGCGCCACCTGGCCAACGTCCGCGAGCTGATGGACTGGTACCGGGCCGGGAAGCTGCGACCGCACGTCTCGGCCACGTATCCCCTGGAGCGCGTCGCCGAGGCGCTGAACGACCTGGCCGAGCGCCGCGTCCGCGGCAAGGTGGTGCTCCTGCCCCGGGCGAGCGGCTAGGCATGCAGCAGGTGGAGGTGACGCGCCACTTCGACGCGCCGCCCGAGGCGGTCTGGCGCGTCTATACCGACCACGCCGGCTGGAGCGCCTGGGCGGGCTTCCAGCGCTCCTGGCTCGAGCGGGAGGGAAGCCCGGACCCCAACGGCACCGGCGCCGTGCGGGGCTTCGGGTCGGGCCCCGTGCGCGTCTTCGAGGAGGTGCTGGAGTTCGAGCCTCCCAAGCGCATGACCTACCGCATCGTGCGGGGCGGGCTCCCCATGAAGAACCACCTGGGCGAGGTGCGCTTCGAGCCGACGGCGGGTGGAACCCGGGTCACCTGGCGCTGCCGCTTCGACTCGAGGGTTCCGGGCCTCGGGGGTCTCCAGCGCCGGCTGGTACAGCGCGTGTTCCGCAACGCCCTGGACGGGCTGGCGCGCCACGCCTTTCCCGACGCTTGCGCCTGATCGCGCTCGCGCTGCTGGTGCTGGGAGGGGCGAGCCTCTCGGGCTGCGGCGGGCTCGTGCTGGTGGCCCGGGGCTCCGGGGCCTTCACCGTGGAGGATCCGTACCTCCAGATCCTGGCGCCGCCCCGCCCCGCCGCGGTGCACGAGGGGGTCCGGCGACGCGCCGCCACGCTGCGCGGCTTCTGGGGCGAGCCGGAGCGCGTCACGCCGCTCGGCCCGGGACGGGAGCGCTGGCGCTACGCCACGGGTCTACGCTGGCACGGCGTCGCCCTGCTCGTCGTGGTGCTTCCGGTGCCGCTCCTGGTGCCGACGGGTCGCCACCACGTGGAGGTCCTGGTGGAGGACGGACGCCTCGTCGGGGCGCGCGGCACGGCCGGTGCGACGCTGGCGCGCGCAGGCTGCGCCGTGGGACTGCCCTTCCCGATCGGGCGCGTCGCGGGTTGTGGATGGGAGGGATGCCAGCCGCCGCCGGCCCTCGTCGAGCGCGGTGGGCTGCGCCTCGGGGAGCCACCGCCGCGCCCAACTCCCGGACCCGCCCCCTCGTCCCAGCCGCTACGTCGGGAGCCTCCCGGACGGTGACTCGCCCACCTCTTCGGAGCTGCTCGGAGCGAAGATCCAGGCCACGCCCACGCCGAGCAGGTAGAGCAGCGCCATGGGAATGGCGAGGAAGATCTGGCTCACCCAGTCGGGAGGCGTCAGGATCGCGCCCGCCACGAAGCAGAGCACCACGGCGTACGGGAAGCCGCGCAGGAGCTGGCGCGCATCCACGATCCCCGCGGCCGCCAGGAAGAACACCAGCACCGGCAGCTCGAAGGCCACGCCGAAGGCGAGGAACAGTCGCGTGGTCAGGGCGAACACCTCACGCATGGTCCACGCGGCGGCCACGAACTCGTTCTCGAAGCGGCCCAGGAAGTCGAACATGAGCGGGAAGACCACGAAGTAGCCGAAAGCGGCGCCCGAGAGGAAGAGCAGCGTCGAGATCGCCACGAAGGGCAGCGCCACGCGCTTCTCGCGGGCGTAGAGCCCGGGAGAGACGAAGGCCCAGAGCTGCCAGAAGATCACCGGAAGCGCCAGCATGAAGCCGGCCAGCAGGGCGCCCTTCAGGTAGGTGAAGAAGATCTCCGTGGGGGCGATCGCCTGGAGACGGCCTCCCTCCGCGTCCAGGGCGACCACGGCCGGATGCAGCAGGGCTGCGAAGATCGCTTCGCGGAAGTTCCAGGTGACGGCGAAGCCTGCGACGACGGCCAGCAGGGACTTGGCGAGCCGGCCGCGCAGCTCCGTCAGGTGCTCCGTCAGCGGGAGCTGGCGCTCATCCACGGCCGCTTCCGGGCGGCGGCGCGGGGCCGGGCTCGCCCGCGGTGGCGACACCCGTCGTCTCCGGCGGCTCGCCCGACTCCTTCTCCGGCTCGGGCTCGCGGCGGACGTCGTCGGCGGCCTCCTGGAGCTGGTGGCGCAGGTCCGTGGATGCGCGTCGGAACTCCCCCATGGCGCGCCCCAGCGAGCGCGCCAGCTCAGGGAGGCGCTTGGGCCCCACCACGAGGAGCGCCACCCCGAGGATCACGAGGAGCTCAGTCATGCCAATGCCGAACATGGAATCCCCAGGCCAGACCCGAGGGTAGCGCGCCGGGGGCAGGGGAGTCGGCGGTCCGCCTGCGCGCGGCAGCCCCCCTCGTGCGCTGCGTCGCCGGCGGACCGGCCGACCCCACGCGTCTCCCAGAGCAACCCGCGTGCCAGCTCGCCGCAGGGCTCGCCCCGCACCCGCAACTGCCCGAAGTGTCGAGGGGAAACCGGGCGCCGGCGGATCCGGGAGCCCGGCCTCGCCACCGGGCCGGCGCGTTCCGATGCGAACCGCGTCGGCCCCGGAACGGTCCAAGCCCGGGTCCGGCAGACGCTTTTCCCGAGGTTCCGAAGTGTGCGTCCGCTAGCTCGGGGACGCAGGGGCGGCCAGGCCGTGGCGGTCCATCTTGAGCTTGAGCACGCGCCGCGTCAGGCAGAGCCGCCGGGCCGCCAGCGTCTGGTTCCAGCCGCTGGCCTCGAGGGCATCGCGCAGGAGCGCACGCTCGAAGCGGCCCACGGCCTGCTCGAAGGCCAGCCGCCCGGCCCCCACCGCCGTGCGCAGCGCCTCGAGCCGACTCCCCTGCACCACCTCCTCGGGCAGGTCCTCGACGCGGATCGCCTGGCCCTCGCCCAGGGCCACGGCGTGCTCGACGGCGTTCTCCAGCTCGCGCACGTTGCCCGGCCAGGCATAGGCCTCGAGGGCCGCGAGCGCCTCGCGGGTGAAGTGCATGGGACCGCGGTCTGCCGCGGCGCGGGAGCGCGCCAGGAAGTGCTCCGCCAGCAGCCGCACGTCCTCGCGCCGCTCGCGGAGCGGAGCCAGCACGATCGGCACCACGCGGATCCGGAAGTAGAGGTCGTCGCGGAAGCGTCCCTCGGCGACCTCGCGCTCCAGATCACGATTGGTGGCGGCGACCACCCGCACGTCCACCGCGATCGGCTCGCTGCTGCCGAGCCGCTCGATGCATCGCTCCTGGAGGGCACGCAGCAGCTTCGCCTGCACGCGCGGAGCGAGCTCGCCGATCTCGTCCAGGAAGAGCGTCCCGCCCGAGGCGGCCTCGAACCTCCCCACGCGACGCTCGCGGGCGTCGGTGAAGGCGCCACGCTCGTGTCCGAACAGCTCGCTCTCGATCAGCGTCTCGGGGATGGCGGCGCAGTCCACGGCAACGAAGGGCCCCCTCCGGCGCGGACCCAGCTCGTGCAGCGCCCGCGCCACCAGCTCCTTGCCGGTTCCGCTCTCGCCGCTCACGAGCACGCTGCTCGGGGAGCCGGCGACCCGCTCCACGATGCGGAACACCCGCTGCATGGCCTCGCTGCGCCCCACCAGGCGGCCGAGCTGCGAGCGCGCGGCCACCTCCTCGCGCAGGCGCAGCACCTCCGCCTCGAGCGCGCGACGCTCCAGCAGGCGCGTCACCTTGAGGCGGAGCGCCTCGGTCTCGAAGGGCTTGGTGACGTAGTCGGAGGCGCCCCGCTTCATGGCCTCCACGGCCGTGGCCAGCGCGCGCGTCGCCGAGAGCACCAGGACCGGCGGCGCCTCCGGCCGCCCGGCCAGCTCATCCAGCAGCTCGAGGCCGCTGCGTCCGGGCATGACCAGATCCAGGATCACGAGATCGGGCGGCGTCGCGTCGAGCGCACGCAGCGCCTCGTCCACGCCGGCACACGGGACCACCTCGTGGTCGCCCTTGAAGACCATGCGCAGGGATTCGCGGACGCCCGGCTCGTCGTCCACCACGAGCAGCCGCGCCATGCGCGGAACGTATCACGCGGAGTCGGCGATGGCCGGGAGCGGGAGGCCCGCGATCAGCGGGCCGCCGCAGGAGCGGGAAGATCCAGCAGGACGAGCGTCTCGTCCGCCCGGCTGGCATCCACGGTCACCTGTCCGCCCTGGGCGCGCAGGACCGCCTCCGCCACCGGCAGCTCGAGGGCGGTCTCCTCGATGCCGAGGCCTGCGGGCATCCCCACGCCCGGCGCCCCGGGCGCGCGCTGGAAGCGGAGCAGCACCCGCACGCTCCCTTCACCGCCCGCCTCGCCCGGGTGATGCTTGGAGGCCAGGTACAGATCGCCGCGCTCGGGCACCAGCTCGATGGCGCGGTCCAGGATGGCCTCGAAGGCGAAGGCGAGCTGCTCGGGGTCGGCCCAGGCCACCGGCTCGTCGCGATCGAGCTCCTGGAGCACGAGCAGTCGCCGCTCCGCCACCCGGCGCCGGCGTGCCTCGAGCAGCCGCTCGAGCAGCTCGGCCACGTCCACGCGCGCGGGGCTCGGGGCCGGCATCTCCGCGAAGCGCGCCAGGCGCTCCACCACGCGCTCGATGCGGCCGGTGTCGGAGCTCACCTGCGCGACGAAGCGCTCGCGGAAGTCCGGGTCGTCGTGACGCTCGGGCAGCAGATCCGCCAGCGTGCGGATCGCCACCAGGGGATTGCCCACCTCGTGCGCCACGGCTCCCGCCAGTCGCCGCAGCGTCGGGTCGGAGAAGGTGAGGGGCGCCGCCCGGGGGAAGCCAGCGGGCGGCGGAGCCGCGGGCTCCGGCTCGGCCTCCACCTCCACCTCGAGCTCGGAGGGGAGGGACGGCTCTGGCTCCAGCGGGGCCTCCGGCGTGGGCTCGGGCTTCAGCGCCTCGAGCAGGCTCTCGGCCTCGGGAAGGGTCTCGACCGGCGCCTCCGCCCCGGCCGGCGTGGCCTCGGTCCCGAAGCGCAGGTGCCCGGCGTGCAGCGTCTCGGCGGACTCGGCGGCCAGCGTGCGCACCAGCAGGGACTCGAGCTCGCGCAGGTTCCCCGGCCAGAGGTGGCCCTGCAGGGCCTCGACGGCGTCGGGGGCCAGGGCGCGCGGGCGCTCGCCCCGCATGCGACACCACTCCGCCGTGGTCTCCTCCGCGAAGGCTCCGATCGCGTTCGGGCGCTCGCGGAGCGGCGGCACCCGGATCACGATGCCGGAGAGCACCTGGGCCAGCTCCGGATCGAGGGTGCGACCGGGGAGCGGCGCCAGAGGGTCCCCATGCGTAGCGACCCAGCGCACCGGGCCCGCGCTTGCGAGGGGCTCCGGGGGGCCGAGCTCGACCCAGTCGCGAAGCTCGCGCTGCAGCGCGGCGGGAAGGACGTCGGCGTCCTCCAGGCATACGGTGACGCGTCCCGGGCCCAGGCCCGGCAGGCGCCGCCGGAGCGAATTCCCGCTCTCGGCCCCGGCGCAGGGCAGGGTGGCGAAGCGGCCGGCGCCGGGATGGCCGAAGTGGTGCAGGTAGCGGGCGAGGATCCCGCGCCCCGTTCCCGGCTCGCCACCGATCAGCACGGGCACGTCCACGAGCCGGGGGTCCAGGGCCAGCAGGATCTCCGGGAGCGTGAGATCGCGGAACCAGCGCGCGAAGCGGCCGGCCACGGCGTCACGCATGCGCCGCGTGGCGAGCGTGGCGACGTCGCGACGCGCCAGGGACGTGCGCACGCGTTCGCGCAGCTCGTGCGCGGCGGCGGGCCAGGGAAGGAAGGCCTCGCCCAGCCCTTGGAACAGTCGCTCGGCGTCGGCGAGGTCGCGTGCCTCCGCCACCACGAGCCAGTGCGTCGAGGGCATGCGCGCGCGCGCGCGATGCGCGAACTCGAGCTCCGCCTCGAAGTCTCCGCTGACGCCGAGGAGGACCGCGAGCGGCGCTCCCGCAGCTTCCAGCCTCGCCTCCCGGGGAGAGGCCAGCATCGCCTCGCCGACGCCCACGACGCGGGCCAGGGAGGCGCGCACGCGCTCGTCGCGATGGATGATCCAGAGCTCGGCCATGGACTCCCGCCGGTTCGCGTCTCTCGGGCGTTCGGGTCGTGGCGGCTTTGCGCGCGCACCAACCCGCCCCCCGGATCCGCAAACGCCGTGCCAGAGGCACGCGGCCGGCAGCCCGAGCGCAGAAGCGTCGCGAAGCGCCGGAGGGGCGGGAGGTTGCG